>CAXUEQ010000026.1:0-30019 GCA_964250175.1 uncultured Sphingobium sp.
CGAGCTCGGCGGCTTCGGCGGCTTCTTCGATCTCAAGGCGGCCGGCTACACCGATCCGCTGCTGGTCGCCGCCAACGATGGCGTCGGCACCAAGCTGAAGCTGGCGATCGACCATGACCGGCATGACGGGGTCGGCATCGATCTGGTCGCCATGTGCGTCAACGACCTGATCGTGCAGGGCGCGGAGCCGCTTTTCTTTCTCGACTATTACGCCACCGGCAAGCTGGAGAGCGGCGTCGCCGAGCGGGTGATCGCGGGTATCGCCCAGGGCTGCACGATCGCCGGCTGCGCGCTGATCGGCGGCGAGACCGCCGAGATGCCGGGCATGTATGCCGCCGGAGATTATGACCTCGCCGGTTTCTGCGTCGGCGCGGTCGAACGCGCCGATGCGCTCACCGGATCGCGCGTTGCAGTCGGCGATGTGCTGCTCGGTCTCGCTTCGTCGGGCGTCCACTCGAACGGCTTCTCGCTCGTCCGCCGCCTGGCGCAGGACAAGGGCTGGAAGCTCGACCGTCCCGCCCTGTTCGACAATGAAGTGCTGCTGATCGACGCGCTGATGGCGCCGACGCGCATCTATGTGAAGAGCCTGCTGCCGCTGGTGCGCGGCGGGAAAATTCATGCCCTTGCCCATATCACCGGCGGCGGATTGCTGGAGAATATCCCGCGCGTGCTGCCCGAGGGCTGCCATGCCGTCGTCGACGCCGACGCGTGGGCGCAGCCGCGGCTGATGGCGTTCCTGCAGGCGCAGGGCCATATCGAGCCGGAGGAAATGGCCCGCACCTTCAATTGCGGCGTCGGCATGGTGCTCGCGGTCGCGGAAGCCGATGTCCCTTCGGTGACGGCGGACCTCGAAGCGGCGGGCGAGACCGTCCACCGGATCGGCCGGGTCGCGGCGGGCGATAAAGGCTGCACCGTCCGGGGGTCGGTCGAGACCTGGAGCGCGCAGGCCGACTGGACCGCGACGCATCATGGCTGACCGCCAAAAGTCCCCCTCCCGCAAGCGGGAGGGGTTAGGGGGGGGCCTGCCGCATTTGCCTCCCCTCCCCCGACCCCTCCCGCAAGCGGCAGGTGGGAAGTGAAAGCCAAAGTCGCCGTCCTTATCTCGGGCCGTGGTTCCAACATGGCGGCGCTCCTCTACGCGTCACGCGCGCGGGACTGCCCCTATGAGATCGTCCTCGTCGCCGCCAACGACCCGGACGCGCCCGGCCTCACCCTTGCCGCCGCCGAGGGCATTCCCACCTTCGGCCATAGCCACAAGGGTCTGAAACGCGCGGCGTTCGACGCCATCATCGACGCAGAGCTGCGCCGGTCCGGCGCGGGCTATGTCGCGCTCGCCGGTTACATGCGGCTTCTCTCCCCCGAATTCGTGAGCCAGTGGGAAGGCCGGATGCTCAACATCCACCCCTCGCTGCTGCCGCTCTACAAGGGGCTGCACACCCACCAGCGCGCGCTCGATGCCGGGGACAGCCATGCCGGCTGCTCGGTCCATGTCGTCACCGCCGCGCTGGACGATGGCCCGGTGCTGGGCCAGACCCGCGTCGCCATCCTGCCGGGCGATACCGAGGACAGCCTCGCCGCCCGCACCCTGATCGCCGAGCACCAACTCTATCCGCGCATCCTCGCGGCCTATGTGACGCGGGACGGGAAGTAAGGGGCGTCACAGCATCACATTCATATCTACCCGTTCGTCCTGAGTAGCCATTGAGCTTGTCGAAATGGCGTATCGAAGGATCAGACGTATAAACGCAATGCTTCAATACGAGTTTGCGACTTCGCTCTATTCGCCCCTCCAACAGCCCTGTCCTACATCAGGAATTTTTGCGATACAGGCATGACGGCACAACAGTGCTTGAAACAAAATTTCAACGCCGCGCCACAAGATTAGTGAATCGGCGGGAAATATGCGAAGCTAAGCGATGACGGACCAACAAGCTCCCTCCGAAACCCGCGCTGCCGAAGCCGCCGCGATCCGCCGCCGATGGGTCACGCTGGGCGAAGTGCTGGCGGTGATCGCGGTGCTGATCTCCGGCCTCACCCTTTATAATAATTGGCAGGAGCGGCGCAGCAGCGAGACGCAAAAGGCAGCAGCCACGAAACAGGGCGCGGCCAGGGCCGCGACCCTGGTGCTGACCGCGCAGGCCGATCGCGACGGCAACGGCCTGTCGCTCAAGCCCCGCAGCGACGCGCAGAATGTGCAAAGCCAGACCATCCTCTTCCCCAAATCGCTGGGCGTGGCGCAGGCGGAGACCACCGGCGAACCGCGTATCGAGGCAAGCTGGTTCGCCACCGCGCTCAAGCAGGCCCGCGCCGCGGCCGGCAAGCCCGACGACAGCCGGGGCGACGAGCGCCTGCCGGTCGGCATCGTCACCCGCTTCCTGGTCGATGGTCAGGCGCATGAAGACACGGCCCTCTACGACATCGGCTATTCGGTCGCGGGCCGCCTGATCGCCGGTCACCGCGTCACATTGCGCGGCCTGTCGCTGGTGGAACATCATAATGGCACGGTCCTGCAGACTGCGCTTGACCGGCGCTGGGCGGAGATCATGCCCGCGAAACGCTAGATCCCGCGCGCCATGACCAAGTCCTGAAAATCCTGCGCGCCCACGGTGAACACCCGTTCGCCGATCGTTTCGAACCCCATTTTGCGATAGAAGGCGATCGCCCGCAGATTTTGGGCATAGACGCCCAGCAGCATCCGGGTCCGGCCCATATCCCGCGCCGCGTCGATCGCCGTCTCCAGCATGCACCGGGCCAGCCCGCTGCCATGCTGGGTCGCGAAGGCATAGATGCGCTTGAGTTCTATATCCTGCGGCGTCAGGTCGACCGGCAGGTCGGGACCGGTAAGGATCTGATAACCGACCGGCGATCCGGTTTCCGGCAGTTCCGCCAGCCAGCAGCGGGTATCCGGGTCGGCCAGCAGCCTGTCATACTGGGCTTGCCCATGCGGTCCCCCGACATGCGCCAAAATGTCGGCGGGCGCGATGACTCCGGCAAAGGCTTCCAAAAAAGTGGCGGCGCCGATCAGCGAGAGCATCGCTGCATCGGCGCCGCCGCAAAGTCGTAGAGTGATGTCCGCCGTCAAGGTTTAGCCGACAATCTCTTCCGGCTTGAAGAAATAGGCGATCTCGATCGCGGCATTCTCTTCGCTGTCCGATCCATGCACAGAATTGGCCTCGATCGATTCGGCGTAGGTCTTGCGGATCGTGCCCTCGTCGGCATTGGCCGGGTTGGTCGCGCCCATCACGTCGCGGTTACGCTTCACGGCGTCTTCGCCCTCAAGCACCTGAACGACCACGGGGCCGGAGATCATGAACGACACCAGTTCGCCGAAAAAGGGGCGATCCTTGTGCACCGCGTAAAAGCCTTCGGCCTGTTCGCGGGTCAGATGGATGCGCTTCGAGGCGACGACGCGCAGGCCGGCATTCTCCAGCAGCGCGGTGACCGCACCGGTCAGGTTGCGGCGCGTGGCGTCAGGCTTGATGATCGAAAAAGTGCGCGTCGCGGTCATGCGAAAAATCTCCGGGAAATGGATCGGGGGTTTGGTTGCGCGCCCTTTAGCGGCGGTGCGCGACGCTCGCAAGGTCTGTTGATCCCTGAACCTGTGTACCAATGCGGACGTCAGGGACCGGCCACCCATTTCGCGCCATCCTGTCGCCAGAAGCGCGACTCCACCCCTTCCCGCTTCGCCAGCGCACGCCAGCTTTGCCGCGCGCCCTCGATCGTATCGGCGTCGAAGAAATAAAAGGCCCGCGCGAACGTCAGCGCCGCGTCGCGCCACAACCCATCGGCCAGCGCGATATGGCGCGCACCATTGGCAGCGGCGCAATCGGTGGACAGCAGGATCGGCTGGATAGCCTCCTGCCCCGCGCCCGCTTCCCCATGGGCGAGAAAACTGGCCGGGGCGGCCGCCCATAATCCGGTGGAGATCGCGCCGCGCCGATCGGCATCCTGTGCCACCACCAGCAGCCGCGCCCCATCGGCCAAAATCCTGCTCGCGATCATAGGCAGGACCCGTTCCACCGGATCACGGCTCAACTGGTAGAAATCGACCTGCAACTAGACCTCGAACCTGTCCGCCACCAGCCGGTCGAGCAAACGCACGCCAAAACCGGTCGCGCCCTTGTCCCACACTGGCCCCGGCTTGTCCGCCCACACCATCCCGGCAATGTCGAGATGCGCCCATTTGACGCCCTCGTCGACGAAGCGCTTGATGAACTGCGCCGCAGTGATCGACCCCGCCCCCCGCGCGCCCATATTCTTCATGTCGGCGATCGGGCTGTCGATCAGCTTGTCATAGGCCTCCGTCAGCGGGAAGCGCCACAGCGGGTCGCCCGATGCCGTGCCGGCCGCGATCAGGTCGGCCGCCAGTCCTTCATCATTGGCGAACAGGCCGCCGAACTGATCGCCCAGCGCCACGATCATCGCACCGGTCAGGGTCGCGAGATCGATCAATATCTCGGGCTTGAACGTCCGCTGGGTCCAGGTGACGACATCGGCCAGCACCAGCCGTCCCTCGGCGTCGGTATTGATGACCTCGATCGTCTGGCCCGACATCGAGGTCACAACGTCGCCGGGGCGCTGGGCGTTGCCGTCCGGCATATTTTCGACCAGGCCGCAAATGCCGACGACATGCGCCTTCGCCTTGCGCCCGGCCAGCGCCTTGATCGCGCCGACGACCGCGGCCGCGCCGCCCATGTCCCATTTCATGTCTTCCATGCCCGCGCCGGGCTTCAGCGATATACCGCCGGTATCGAACGTCACCCCCTTGCCCACCAGTGCCAGTGGCGTCTTCTGCGCGCCGTCCGTCCCGTCCCAGCGCAGCGCCAGAATGCGCGGCTTGCGTACGGACCCCTGCGCCACGCCCAGCAACGATCCCATGCCCAGTTCCGCCATCTGCGTCTCGTCCAGGATCGTCAGTTCGACGCCCAGTTCGGTCAGGTGCCGGCAGCGCTCGACGAAACTTTCGGGATAGAGGATGTTGGCAGGCTCGGACACCAGTTCGCGCGTGAAGGCAATACCCTCTGCCACCGCTGCCAGCCGCTCCCATGCCGCGCCCGCATCCGCGCTCACGACCGTAACCGCCGTCAGTGTCGGCTTAGCCTTTTCGGGCAGGCGCGTGCGATAGGTATCGATACGCCACGAGCGCAGCTTCGCGCCATAAGCCAGTCGGGCCGCCCCCGTGCCGCTCACGCCCGCCGGAAACTCGACGGCCGCATGCGCCGCGCCGGACGTCGCCAGCTTCGCCACCAGCGCGCCGCCCGCCCGTTCCAGGTCGGCATCGCTGCCGCCGCCGATGCCGAGCAACAGCACACGCACCGTCTCGCCTTTCTCCTCGACGAAGCTTTCCAGCGTAACGCCGGCCTCGCCATTGAACCGCGTCGCCTTCGCCGCGCCTCGCAACAGGGCCGACGCGCCGATCGGCAGGGTCCCGAGCGCATCCTTGCCCACAGCGAAGATCAGCGTATCGGCGGCGGCGGGACGGGACAGGCTGATCGCGATATCCAAGGGTTGGCTCCTTCGTTTCTTTACAATTGTTGGTGCCCAGATAGTGCGCCTTTCTCCGTCTGGCAAAACAGTTCGGCCGATTTCCGTCAGCCCCGGCGATGGATGGACGTTGCGGCGCGGGCCAAGCAATGCAATAGGCTGGATCATCCAAAGCCCGAAAAAGTGCCTTTGCCCCTTCCCATGCCCCTTTCCGTTTTTCCATCGTCCTGGCCCGATCGCCGCCTGTTGCTGGCTGGTGGAGCCGCCGTCGCGCTTGCATGCGGCAGCCTTCCCGTCGGCGCGCAGGTGCTGAACACGCCCGAACAGCCCCTCGCCCGCGCCGATACGCCCGCGCCCGCCAGCGACGACCAGATCGCCTTCACGGCGGACACGCTGGAATATGAAGACAATACGCAGATCGTCACCGCCAGCGGCAATGTGCAATTGTCGCGACAGGGCAACCGGTTGCGCGCCGACAAGGTCGTATGGAACCGTACGAGCGGAAAGGTGATCGCCACCGGCAATGTCTCGGTCACCGATCCGCAGGGCAATGTCGCTTATGGCGATACGTTCGACGTCACCGATTCGCTGAAGGACGGCATGGTCGAGAACATGCTGCTAGTACTCGACAAGGGCGGGCGGCTGGCGGCTGTTCACGGGTCGCGGATCGGCGGCGTCTACACGCTGACCCGCGCCGCCTATACCGGCTGCGCAGTGGAGGACAGCAAGGGCTGCCCCAAAAATCCGACCTGGCAGATCAAGGCGGAAAAGGTCGTCTACAATCCTGCGCGCCAGCGCGTGACCTATACAAATGCGAAGATCGAATTGTTCGGCTTGCCGCTGATCCCGGTGCCGGGCCTGTCGCATCCGGTGGGGTCCGGCGGCGGCCCCGGCTTGCTGGTGCCGGACATACGCTACGACCGCACCAACGGACTGGATATCTCGCTACCCTATTATATCAAGCTCGCGCCCAATCGCGACCTGACGATCACGCCGCATATCTATACCGAAGCGCTGCCGATGATGCAGGCCAATTATCGCACCCTGCTCTCGCGCGGCGCCTATCAGGTGACCGGCTATGCCACTTATGGCTCGCGCATTCCCGCCTCCAACCTGCCCGTCACATCGCAACGTGACCTGCGCGGCTATCTCGATGCGAGCGGGCGGCTGCAATTCACCCCCGAATGGAGCCTGTCCGGTTCGATCCGCGTCGCCAGCGACCGTACGTTCCTGCGTCGTTACGACATCAGCCGCGACGATCGCCTGCGCTCGACCCTCAATCTGGAGCGGATCGGCGAGCGCAGCTATTTCTCGCTCGCGGGCTGGGCGACGCAGACGCTGCGCACCGGCGATCCGCAGGGGCAGGTGCCGGTCGCCCTGCCCGTCATCGACTATCGTCTGCGCCTGACCGACCCGGTCCTGGGCGGCGTCATCCAGCTTCAGGCGAACAGCATGGCCATCGGCCGCACCAGCGGCCAGGACACGCAGCGTGCCTTCACCGGCGCGGAGTGGAACCTGCGCACATTGACGGGCCTGGGCCAGGAAGTGACCTTCACTGGCTATCTGCGTGGCGACATCTACCATAGCGCGCAAAATGATCTGACCAGCACCGTCATCTATCGGGGCGAAGAAGGCTGGCATGCCCGCGGTATCGCCGCCGCCGCGGTCGATATGCGCTGGCCTTTCATCGGTCAGGCGTTCGGCGGCACCCAGCGCATCACCCCGCGCATCCAGATCGTCGCCGCGCCCAAGCTCGCGAACCTGTCGGTCCCCAATGAGGATGCGCGCGCGGTCGATCTGGAGGACAGCAACCTCTTCGCGCTCAACCGCTTCCCCGGCTATGACCGGTTCGAGGACAGTTCGCGCATTACCTACGGCTTCGAATATCAGCTCGATCGCAAGAATATGACGGTCGATACCGTGATCGGGCAAAGTTACCGCCTGAACAGCCGGCCGACGCTGCTGCCGCCCGGCACTGGCCTAGACGGCCGCTTCTCCGACATCGTGGGCCGCACCACGGTCCGCTACAAGAATTTCCTTAACGTCACCTGGCGCTACCGGGTGGATCGCCAGAGTCTGGCTGTCCGGCGCAACGAGATCGACGCGACGATCGGCACGAAGAAAAGCTATGTACTGCTCGGCTATCTCCGCCTGAACCGCGATGCCGACACCAGCATAGAGGATCTGCGCGACCGCGAGGAGGTCCGGCTTGGCGGCCGCGTCCAGTTGGCGCGCTACTGGTCGCTGTTCGGATCGACCGTGATTGATCTCACCAGCCGCAAAGAAGAGCCGACGACATTGTCGGATGGTTATCAACCCGTGCGCCATCGCCTTGGTATTGCCTACCAGGACGACTGTCTGGAGCTTGGCCTGACCTGGGCGCGCAACTATCTGACGACCGGCGACGCGCGCGAGGGCAATAGCTTTCTGCTGCGACTCGCTTTTCGCAATCTTGGCATATAAGAGGATCAGCCATCCTGGCGCTGGACCATGCCCGCTCCGTCAGGACCGGTTAAGGCGAAGCCTGCTTATGATGCACGGACAAAAAGTGGAGATGATTTTTCCCCGATGGAACTGACTGTGCTTGCCGCCCGCCGGCCGAAACTGTCCTGCGGCTTTCGCGCCCGCATCGCCGCGCCTGCTCTTGTAGCCGCGCTTGCGTGCATGAGCGCATCCTCGATCGCACAGACGGTGCCGGAAGAAGATAGCGGTTCTTCTTCCTCGCAGCTCGAACTGCCGAAGAACCTGACCATTTTCGGCCAATCCGATCCAAACATCCGCAAGGCGACGGCCATCGTCAACGGCCGTATCATAACCGGCACCGACATCGACCAGCGCCTCGCGCTCATCATAACCGCCAATGGCGGCAAGGTGTCCGATGAGGAAAGGCAGCGGTTGCGGCTGCAGGTCATCCGCAACCTGATCGACGAAACGCTCCAGATTCAGGAAGCCGCCGCGAACGACATCAAGGTCGATCGGGAAGAAATCGAGCAGAGCTACGCCCGCGTCGCCACCAATTTCAAACAGTCGCCCGATCAGTTCGCTGCCTATCTGCGCAGCCAGAACAGTTCGCCCGCAAGCATCAAGCGTCAGATCGAGGGTGAGCTTGCCTGGAACCGGCTGCTGCGCCGCAACGTCCAGCCTTTCGTTAATGTCGGCGAGGACGAGGTGAAGGGCGTGGTCGATCGTCTGAATGCCGCCAAGGGCACCGAGGAATATCGGATCGGCGAAATCTATCTGTCGGCCACGCCCGAAAATGCCGAGCAGATCGCCGCGAATGCGCGCAACATTATCGAGCAGATCAAGAAGGGTGGCTCCTTCGCGGCCTATGCCCGCCAATTTTCCGAAGCCTCGACCGCTGCGGTCGGCGGCGATCTTGGCTGGGTGCGCCCCGTCCAACTGCCGGATGAACTGGCCAACGCGGCGACGACCATGCAAGTCGGCCAGATTGCCGGTCCCGTGCCTGTTCCGGGCGGGATGTCGCTCATTTATCTGATGGACAAGCGCAAGGTGCTGACCGCCGATCCGCGCGACGCGTTGCTTAGCCTGAAACAGCTATCGATCACCTTCCCCGCCGGCACGACCCGCGAACAAGCGTCCGGACGCGCGCTGGCCTTCGCCAACGCGACCAGGGATGCCAAGGGCTGCGGCGCCGCGAACGAGGTCGGCGCGAAGCTGGGCGCC
Organism: uncultured Sphingobium sp.; assembly: GCA_964250175.1. Lineage (GTDB taxonomy): Bacteria > Pseudomonadota > Alphaproteobacteria > Sphingomonadales > Sphingomonadaceae > Sphingobium. The sequence goes on from CAXUEQ010000026.1 coordinate 9,169, forward strand.
GAAGTCGTCGACAATGACAATGTGAAGATCCGCGACCTGCCGCCGCAGCTTCAGGAGCTGCTCATCAAACTCAATATCGGCGAAGCCACCCCGCCCTTCGGTTCGGTCGAGGATGGTGTGCGCGTACTGGTGCTGTGCGGGCGTGACGAGGCGCAGGCGGCCGGTTTGCCTTCCTTCGAACAAATCCAGTCGCAATTGGAGGATGAGCGTGTCAACAAGCGCGCGCGCATCTATCTGCGCGATCTTCGCCGCGATGCGATCATCGATTATAATTGACCGTCGGCATGACGGCTAGGATACCCTTCGCCGTGTCGCTGGGCGATCCGGCGGGGATCGGCGCGGAAATCGCCGCCAAGAGCTGGACGATGCGCGCCGCGCGCAGCCTGCCGCCATTTTTCGCGGTCGGCGACCCGCAGGCGATCCGGGCCGTATGGGACGGTCCGCTCGCAATTGTGGATGGGCCGCAATCGGCCTTGGCCGCGTTCGACGCGGCGCTGCCCTGTATCGCGGTTGCCAACGCGGGGGAAATCCTGCCAGGCAAGCCGATGGTCGATGGCGCGCGCGCTGCGCTCCAGTCGCTCGATATCGCCATCGGCCTGGCCCGTTCCGAATCGGTGGCGGGCATCGTGACCGGTCCGGTGGGTAAGGCGCAGCTTTATGGCGTCGGCTTCACCCATCCCGGCCAGACCGAATATATCGCCGAGCGCTGCGGCGTCAGCAGGGAAAATGCGGTGATGATGTTGGCCGGCCCGTCGCTGCGCGTCGTCCCGATCACCATTCATATCGCGCTGGCGGACGTTCCCCGCGCGCTGAGTATAGAGTTGATCCGCTCGCGCGCACTCGCCACCGCGCGCGGATTGCAGAAGAATTTCGGGATAGCCGAACCCCGGCTGGTGATGACCGGCCTTAACCCCCATGCGGGCGAGCAGGGCGCGATCGGTCGCGAAGAGATCGAACTGATCGGTCCCGCCATCGAGTCGCTGCGCGCCGAGGGGATGAATATTACCGGCCCACACGCCGCCGACACGCTGTTCCATGCCCGCGCCCGCGCTGGATATGATGCGGCGCTCTGCATGTATCACGATCAGGCGCTGATCCCGGTGAAGACGCTGCACTTCGACGATGGCGTCAACATGACGCTGGGCCTGCCGATCATCCGCACGTCGCCCGATCATGGCACCGCCTTCGGCATTGCGGGAACGAACAGCGCCAATCCGGGCGCGATGATCGCTGCGCTGCGCATGGCGGCGGAGGCTGCACAGCACCGCGCCGCCTTTTTCGCATGATGGCCCGACCACCCAAGCTGCCTCCTTTGCGCGAAGTGATCGCGACCCATGGCCTTCAAGCCAGTAAGGCGCTGGGGCAGAATTTCCTGCTCGACGAACAATTGCTCGACCGTATCGCCGCGATTCCCGGCCTGACCGAGGACAGCATGGCGTTCGAAGTGGGACCCGGTCCCGGTGGCCTGACCCGCGCGCTGTTGCGTACCGGCGCGCGGGTGATCGCGGTCGAACGCGACCGGCGCTGCTTGCCTGCGCTCGCCGAACTGGAGATCGCTTTTCCAGGCAAGCTTACCATCATTTCAGGCGATGCGATGGACGTCGATGCCCGTGCTTTGGCAGGCGACGGCGCGCATATCGTGTCCAACCTCCCTTATAATGTCGGCACCGCGCTACTGGTCGGCTGGCTCTCTACGCCTTGGGACCCCTGGTGGGCGTCGCTCACTCTGATGTTTCAGCAGGAGGTCGCGGAGCGTATCGTCGCGGGACCGGGAACCGACCATTATGGCCGGCTCGCTGTTCTCGCCCAGTGGCGATCGACACCGCGCATCGCGATGAAGGTGCACCGCAGCGCCTTCACCCCGCCACCCAAGGTGATGTCGGCGATCGTCCATATAGAGGCGGCGGTGGAACCCGATGGGGTGACGTTTCGCAAACTGGAACAGCTTACCGCCGCAGCCTTCGGCCAGCGTCGCAAGATGCTGCGTCAGAGTCTCAAGGGCCTGCCCGGCGCGCTCGACGCGCTGGAAACGCTCAGCATCGACCCGCAACGCCGCGCGGAGACGGTTAGCGTAGAGGAATTCATCGAAATTGCGCGGCTATTGAGCAAATGACGTTCGCCGTATCGAGGAGCATTCAGGGCGTCTCGGTCTTCTCGGCCTTGGGTTCGGGAACCACATCTTTCGCAGTCAGCACCACGGGCGGCGGGCCTTTCTCAATCGCGGCGGCGAGCTGGGTAGCGGGGGCGCATACGTCCTTGCAGAGGCTGCGCACCAGCGCCAGATTTTCCTTGGCCTTCTCGACCGCGCCCTTCTCGACCATCGCCTGCCCTTGGCCCGACAGCGCGGTTACGTCCTGCGGATCGATCAGTAGAGCTTCGCCATAGAGGCGGATCGCCTTGCCCTGCAGCCCCTGCCTGCGCGCGACCTGCGCCAGCGCAACGAAAGCGCCGCGATTGCGCGGATCGACCGCAAGCGCCGTTTCCAGCGCATCGTTCGCACCGGAGAAATCGCCGGCCTGTAGCGCCGCTTCGCCCTGCTTCATCCATTGCAACGAAAGCGAGTCGATCTGCGCATCGGGGCGTTGGCTGATGCCTACGCTGGACACGGTGGCAAGTAGAGCGGCCAGCGCAAGGGTGGCGGGGGTGAAACGCATGATAGTCTCCAGCAGGGATTTCCGCCCAGAACTGCTAATATCTTCGCTGTCGGCAGGCATCGTCGCCACCATGTCATGCCCTGCAGGCATATTTCAAGTGTGCTCGCATATCAGACTGGCGAAGAAAAAACCGTCGCTGCCGTCGTACGCTGGCGTCAGCAGCATTCCGTCACCCCAGCGCCTGCCCAGTGTCAGGTCGAGCGGCTCGGCTCTCCAGCCTGAATGACGGCGTAAAAAGCCCGCTGCCTGGCCACGCCCCTCGCGTTCGGTCAGCGCGCATACCGCGAACAGCAGCCGCCCGCCTGGCTTCACCAGCGGCGCGGCGAAATCCAGTATGCGCGCCTGCTCGGCCACCAGCCGGTCCAGCCGCGCCGCGTTCAACCGCCAGCGCGCTTCAGGATTGCGCCGCCATGTGCCAGTGCCGGAACAGGGCGCATCGATCAGCACGACATCGGCGGCATCGTGCAAGTCCGCCAGCATCCGCGCCTCATGCCCAGCATCGATCAGCCTCGTCTCGATGAAGGTCGCACCCGCCCGCTCCGCGCGTGGTGGCAGGCGCTGCAGCCGCGCGCGATTGGAGTCGACAGCGATCAGTCGTCCCTGCCCCTTCATGTCGGCCGCCAGCGCAAGCGTCTTGCCACCCGCCCCCGCGCACAGATCGATCACCGTCATGCCTGGCCGCGCCCCGCAGGCGATCGAGATGAGCTGGCTGCCCGCATCCTGCACCTCTACTGCGCCACTCTCCGCCGCCGGATGCCGTTCGATCGGAAAGCCTTCAGCCAACCGCAGCCCATCTGGCAGCCCGGCGATCGGCACCGCTTCGGGCAAGTCGACGTTCCGCGCCTTCAGCCGGTTGACCCGCAGGTCGAGCGGCGCGCGCTCCAGTAGCGCCACCAGTTCGCGCGCGTCGATCGCTTCGGTCAGTTCGGACATGATCCAGGCGGGCACGGGTGCAGCGGACGCGCGCGCCTCATCGACCGTCAAAGGAGCAGGCGCATGCGCCGACCCGTCGAACAAAATCGCAAGCTCCGGCTGCGCGCCGGCCAGTCCTACCATCGCCGCCCGCCCGCTTGGCGGCCGCTCGCCCGCGCGCCGGATCGCATCGTAGACGAAGTCGCGCACGGCCCGCCGGTCCTTCGATCCGGCATAGCGCCGCGTTTTGAAATAGCGCGCGATCAGCGTATCCGCCGCTGGCCCGCCATCCCGCGCCGCCACGATGATTTCGTCTAGCAGGTCGATTGCGGCCTGCACGCGGGCGGCGGGGGTCATGACATATCACCGTGTTGGATAATTGGGCGCTTCCCGCGTGATCGTCACGTCATGGACATGGCTTTCGCTCAGGCCCGCATTGGTAATCTGAACGAAGCGCGCGCGCGCCTGTAAATCTGGGATGGTGCGGCTGCCGGTATAACCCATTGCCGCCTTCACGCCGCCGACCAGTTGGTGAATGACATCCTTGGCCGCGCCTTTGAACGGCACCTGCCCCTCGATCCCCTCTGGCACCAGCTTGAGCTGATCTTTGATGTCCGCCTGAAAATATCTGTCAGCGGAGCCACGAGCCATCGCCCCGACGCTTCCCATCCCGCGATAGCTTTTATACGCACGACCTTGATATAAAAAGCTTTCGCCCGGCGCTTCCTCCGTCCCAGCCAGCAGAGATCCGACCATGACGCAGCTTGCGCCTGCCGCCAGTGCCTTGGCGACGTCGCCGCTGGTGCGCAGGCCGCCGTCAGCAATCACCGGAATTCCCTGCTTCGCCGCTTCCTCCGCCGAGTCCATGACTGCCGTCAGTTGCGGCACGCCCACGCCGGCGACGACGCGCGTGGTGCAGATCGATCCCGGCCCGATGCCGACCTTCACGCAGTCGGCGCCCGCGCCGATCAGCGCCTTGGTCGCCTCCGCCGTCGCGACATTGCCCGCGACGACCTGCACCTTGTTCGACAGCTTCTTCACTGCTTCGACCGCGATCGAAACCTGCCTGCTATGGCCATGCGCGGTGTCGATCACGATCAGGTCGCATTCGGCGTCGATCAGCGCCATCGTGCGCTCCAGTCCCTTGTCCCCGACGGTCGTCGCCGCCGCGACGCGCAGCCGACCGGTCTCGTCCTTGGTCGCCTGCGGGTAATTGACCGCCTTCTCCATATCCTTGACCGTGATCAGCCCTACGCAGTGATAGGCGTCATCGACTACCAGAAGCTTTTCGATCCGCCGCTGGTGCAGCAACCGCTTGGCCTCCTCCTGGCTTACCCCCGCAGGGACCACCGCCAGATTCTCGCTCGTCATCAGCTCACTGACCGGCTGGCCCGGATTTTCGGCGAAACGCGTGTCGCGATGGGTCAATATGCCGACCAGCCTGCCCGACGCCTCGACCACCGGAATGCCCGAAATCCTGTGCCGCGCCATCAATGCCTTGGCATCAGCCAGCGTCGCATTGGGGGTGATGGTGATCGGATTGACTACCATCCCGCTCTCGAACCGCTTCACCGCCCGCACTGCCGCTGCCTGTTCCTCGACCGTCAGGTTGCGATGCAGCACACCGATGCCACCCAGTTGCGCCATCACGATCGCCATATCGGCCTCGGTAACAGTGTCCATCGCGGAGGAGAGGATCGGGATGTTGAGCTTTATCCCGCGTGTCACCTGTGTCGCGGTGTCGGTCTGGCTGGGCATGACGTCGGATTCGCCCGGCTGGAGCAATACGTCGTCAAAGGTCAGGCCAAGCCGGATGTCCATGGGATATGCCACTTTCTAGGATGCGCTCCCCGCACCCGTGGATGTCGGCGGCGGGACTCATGTGGCGGTCCATGTAACCATTTCGCCTGTGGCGGGCTAGTGCAGGCGACAGATTATTTCGGCTTTGCGCAGACTTGGCCCAGACTGCCCTGGAACCCGGTAAAAACATGGATTGTTGCCATTGGGACACGCTTTGGAAATAGAATTTTCCTGTCACTTGTTCGCCATAATCGCCCCCTAGCGCCACCGGCATCAATCAGCGTCTACTGCACAATCAATGGCAGGGACGGCGTTCCAAGGAGAGCGCTGGATTGCCGTTCCGCTGCCATGCCTGGCGGCGGGGCGCCTGACCAATGCCATAATAGGGGGATTCCCATGTCCAAATTCACCTGCCGCCGTTCCTTGCTCCTGCTGTCAGCCGCCTTTGGCACGCTTGCCAGCACCGCTGCCCTTGCCCAGACGCCCGCGCCCGAGGGCGACAATCTGGACGAGATCGTCGTCACCGCCGAGCGCCGCTCGGAAAATCTGCAGAAGGTGCCGCTCTCGGTCGGCGTCGTCGGCGGGGCTGACCTGCGTACTTTCCAGAGCGGCGGCGACGACACGCTGCTCGCGCTATCGGGCAAAGTTCCGGGCTTCTATGCCGAAACTACTACCGGCCGTATCTTCCCGCGATTCTATATTCGCGGCCTCGGCAATATCGACTTCTATCTGGGCGCGTCCCAGCCCGTCTCGATCATCCAGGACGATGTCGTGCTGGAACATGTCGTGTTGAAATCGAACCCCGTTTATGACGTGCGTCAAGTCGAAGTGCTGCGTGGGCCGCAGGGTTCGCTGTTCGGCCGCAACACCACGGCGGGCATCGTCAAATTCGACACCCAGCGCCCGACCCAGACCTTCCAGGGTCAGGGTTCCGCCTCCTATGGCAGCTACAATACTATCACGCTGGACGCCGGCGTCGGCGGCCCGATCGTCGCCGACAAACTCGCCTTCCGCGTGTCCGGCCTCTACCAGCATCGCGACGATTATGTGGACAATGTTTATGCCGGAAAGATCGCCGACGAAACCGTTAGCCCCAAGAAAAACGCCATGGGCGGCTTTGACGAAAAGGATGCTCGCATCCAGTTGCTGCTGACTCCCACCGAGCGCCTGTCGATGCTCTGGTCGGCTCATGCCCGCGACTATAATGGCACCTCGACGCTATTCCTGCGCAGCGCATTGACCAAGGGCAGCAACAAAAGCGATGCTTCGCGCACTAAAGTCGCTTTTGACGAAGCAAACGACAATCCGCAGGCCTACAAGACCTATGGCGCCTCCTTCCATCTCGACTATGACTTCGGTCCTTTCACGCTGACGTCTATCAGCGCTTACGAAACCACGTCCGGCTACAGCCGTGGCGATACCGATGGCGGGTCCAGCCAGTTCGGCTACAATCCTGCCGGCACCGCCGCCTGCACCGATTGCGGCCAATCGCAGGGTCAGATCCGCGATCTCGACCAACTGACCCAGGAAGTGCGCTTCGCCAGCAGCGGTGACAGCAAATTCAAATGGCAGGTGGGCGGCATGTATTTCGACAGCCGCGATACGACCGACTTCTACCAGCGCCGCTATTTCCTGACGACGCCCTACAATCCCGCGACGCCGGGCAATGCCAATACTAACAATCCTAATAATTGGGTACGCCTGCGTGACAAGAACACGTCCTGGGCGCTGTTTGGCCAGCTTAGCTATGAAGTGCTGCCGGGCCTGACGATCACCGCTGGCGGACGCGAGACCAAGGACACGAAAACCACGCGCCTCATCAAGACGGCAGACACTGCGACGGGCGCAGTCACTTATACGGGCCGTCGCTATGTGCGCCTGTCGGACAAAAAGCCGAGCTGGGACTTGAGCGCCCTGTATCAGGTCAACCCCGATGTCAGCCTCTATGCCCGTGTGGCGAAAGGCTTCCGTGGCCCGACCATTCAGGGCCGCTCGGCCGTGTTCAACTCCGACTTCACCACGGCGAATTCGGAAACCATCCTCTCCTATGAGGCCGGTTTCAAAAGCAGCCTGTTCAACGACACGCTGCGTTTCAACGCCAGCGCCTTTGCCTATACCGTCAAGAATATCCAGTTGAACGGCAATGACTCGAACGGCAATGGTGTGCTGTTCAATGCCGATAAGGCGAAGGCCTATGGCCTGGAAGCGCAGGCCGACTGGCGTCCGGTCCGCAACCTGACGATCAGCGCGGGCGCGAGCTATCTGCATAGCGAGATCAAGGACAAGCGCGTCTATGCGCAGGTCTGCGCCCTTGCCGGCATAGTGGTCTGCACGGTGGAAGACCCGACGATCAAGGTCGGTGCAAATACCTTCGCCCAGATCGACGGCGAGCCTCTGCCCAATGCGCCGAAATATAACTTCAATGTGACGGCGCGTTACGACATGCCGGTCAGCAGCAGCGCGCGAGTCTTCATCGCGACCGACTGGAATATTCAGGGTTATACCCAGTTCGTTCTCTATAAGACGAAGGAGTTCACCTCGAACGGCAATTTTGAAGGCGGATTGAAGATCGGTTATTCCGGCAATGACGGCGCTTACGAGATCGCCGCCTTCGCGCGCAACATCACGAACGAGAAGAATCTGAAGGGCGTGATCGAAAACTACATGGCCGCCGTCTATAATGATCCGCGCATCATCGGCGTGTCGTTCAGCGGCAAATTCTGAACCGCCATCGATCACGAAACAGACCATGAAACAGACGGTGCTTCCTGTAATTGCGGGGAGCGCCGTTTGCGTTTGTGCGATTGGGCTTCCGCCCCGCCGCCTTTGCCGTCATAGTCATGGCGACGGCCGGAGGAGAAAATTTTATGCTTACGACGCTTGCATTGATGATGGCGCTGTTCGTGTTCATCTATCTGGCCACGAGCATCAAGATCGTGCGGCAAGGCTATCAATATACGATCGAGCGGTTCGGCCGCTTCACCGAAGTCGCGCGCCCCGGCCTCAATTTCTATCCCGCTTTTTTCTATAATGTCGGTCGCAAGATCAACATGATGGAGCAGGTCGTTGATATTCCGGGGCAGGAAATCATCACCAAGGACAATGCGATGGTGTCGGTCGACGGCGTCGTCTTCTTCCAGGTGCTGGACGCGGCCAAGGCGGCCTATGAAGTGTCCGAGTTGTATGTCGCGATCATGCAGTTGGCGACGACCAACCTGCGCACCGTGATGGGGTCGATGGACCTTGATGAAACCCTGTCCAAGCGCGACGAGATCAATGCACGCCTGCTCTCCGTAGTCGATCATGCCACCGGTAGCTGGGGCGTGAAGATCACCCGTGTCGAGCTGAAGGACATTCGCCCGCCCGCCGACATCGTCAACGCGATGGGCCGCCAGATGAAGGCGGAGCGCGAAAAGCGCGCCTCGATTCTCGAGTCCGAAGGGCTGCGCGCGTCCGAAATCCTGCGCGCCGAAGGACAGAAGCAGGCGCAGATACTGGAAGCCGAGGGCCGTCGCGAAGCCGCCTTCCGCGACGCCGAAGCCCGTGAGCGATCGGCCGAGGCGGAAGCCAAAGCGACCACCGTCGTCTCCGAGGCGATCGCCGGTGGCGGCGCGCAGGCGATCAACTATTTCATCGCGCAGAAATATGTCGATGCGGTCAGCCAGTTCGCGACCTCGCCCAATGCCAAGACCATCCTGTTCCCGGTCGAGGCGACACAGTTGATCGGCACGCTGGGGGGTATCGGCCAGTTGGCGCGCGATGCACTGGGCACCGACGCCACGCCGCCGTCCGCCCCGCCAGCGCCCCGCCGGCGCGGGCCGTTCGAACAGGGGCCAGGTCAGGGTCAGGGGCAGCCATGACCGGCTGGCTTTCTGCCATCGACCTGCAGGGTCATTGGTGGTGGCTGATCCTGGCCGCCCTGCTGGGCATTGCCGAGATCGTTGTGCCCGGCGTCTTTCTCTTCTGGATCGCCATAGCCGCCGCCCTGACCGGTTTGGTCACGGTGGCGACCGGCATTGCCCTGCCCATCCAGATCATCCTGTTCGCCATCCTCAGCCTCGCCGCCACCTATGGCGGGCGGCGCTGGTATCGCGACAATCCGGTGGCAAGCGCCGATCCGTTGCTCAACGACCGCGCCGCGCGGTTGCTGGGCGAGGTCGTGACCGTGGTCGAGGCGATCGACGGCGGACGTGGCCGGGTGAAGGTGGGCGACGGCGTATGGAACTGCGCCGGACCGGACGTGGCGGTCGGCACGCGCGTGCGGATCACAGGCGCGGACGGCGCGGTGCTAATGGTCGAGCCGGCTTGATCGGCCCTTTGCAGGCAAGGCGTTAAAAGGGGGGGGTATCCCGACCCCCCTTCACCCATTACACGCCGCTGCTTTCCCCTTTCAGTGGAGCTTTTTGCTTACCCGAACAAACCCTTCGCCAGCGATCCCATATCGTTCAGCGGATTGCCGTCGCCATCGCGATCGAACATCCCGCCCAGCTTGCCCATGATCCCTTCCGCGCCGCCAAATTGCGCGAGCAATGCCTGCAACGCGTCGGCCGAAACGCCATGCTGCGCGGCGGTGTCCGCCAGCGCGGCGATGTCGGGCTTGCCCGATCCGATCTCGGCCGCAACCTGCTGCATCAGCGGCGCGACATTCTCCACCGGAATGCCCAGCTTCGTTGCCAGTTCTTCGGGATTGCCAAGACTACCCAAAATGCCGTCGAAAATGCTCATGTCAGATTCTCCCGAGAGGATGACCGGTTCGTAGCATTTTCACCCGGCCACCCGAAACGAAAAGGGCCGGGTGTCACCACCCGGCCCCTTATATCATTTGTCCATGCGATCAGGCGGCGGTCAGCGCAGCCCCGCGCACTGACGCATCGACATGATCCTCGAACTGCGCGAAATTATCGACGAATTTCTTCACCAACAGGATCGCCGTCTCGTCATAGGCGTCCTTGTCCGACCAGGTCTGGCGCGGATCCAGGATGGTCGAGTCGACGCCATTGACCGCCGTCGGCACTTCGAACCCGAAATTGGGATCGGTACGGAATGCCGCACTGTTCAAGCTGCCATCGAGCGCCGCGTTGAGCAGCGCGCGAGTCGCCTTGATCGGCATGCGCTTGCCGACACCATATTTGCCGCCGGTCCAACCCGTATTGACCAGCCAGCAGGTCACGCCGCCCTTGGCGATCCGCTCCTTGAGCAAATTGCCGTAGATTGACGGGTGACGCGGCATGAAAGGCGCACCGAAACAGGTCGAGAAGGTCGCGCTCGGTTCCGTCACACCGATCTCGGTCCCGGCGACGCGGGCGGTATAGCCGGACAGGAAATGATACATGGCCTGGTCGGGCGTCAGCCGCGAGATCGGCGGCAGAACGCCATAGGCGTCGGCAGTCAGGAAAATGACCGTCTGCGGCACTGGTCCCAGATTCTTTTCCGACGTGTTCGGAATGAATTCGATCGGGTAGGAACCCCGGCTGTTTTCGGCGAGACTATTGTCGTCAAAGTCCAGCTCGCGCGTGTCCTTGTCGATCACCACATTTTCCAGCACCGTGCCGAAACGCTTGGTCGTCGCAAAGATTTCCGGTTCCGCCTCCGCCGAGAGATTGATCATCTTGGCGTAGCAGCCGCCTTCGAAATTGAAGACCGCCGTATCGGACCAGCCATGCTCGTCATCGCCGATCAGCGTGCGGCTGGCGTCGGCCGACAATGTGGTCTTGCCAGTGCCGGACAGGCCGAAAAATACCGCCGTATCGCCCTTGGGACCAATATTGGCCGAGCAGTGCATGGGCATCACGCCCTTGACCGGTAGCAGATAGTTGAGAATGCCAAATACCGACTTTTTCATTTCGCCGGCATATTTGGTGCCGCCGATCAGGATCAGCTTCTCGGTGAAGTTGACGGCAATCACCGTTTCCGTGCGGCTGCCATGGCGCGCCGGGTCGGCGCGGAAGCTGGGCAGATCGATAATCGTATATTCGGGCACGAAACCGGCCAACTGTTCCGCGCCTGGGCGCACCAGAAGCGTGCGGATGAACAGGTTATGCCAGGCCAACTCGTTGATAATGCGCACATTGACGCGATGCTCGGGCTGTGATCCGCCGAACAGGTCGGCGACATAAAGCTTGTTTTTCTCGCCCAGCGCAGCAAAGAAATCGGCCTTCAGCGCGGCGAAATGCTCGGGTGTCATGGCGACATTGGTGCTGCCCCACCAGACAGTATCCTCGGTCTCCGCGTCGCGAACGATGAACTTGTCCTTGGCCGAACGGCCAGTGTGCTTGCCGGTTTCGACGACCAGCGGGCCATCTTTCGCCAATATGCCTTCGCCATTGACGATCGAGGCCTCGACAAGCTGAGCTGTTCCGAGGTTCCAATGTTGGACCGCATGTGTATGGATTCCCTGGCTTTCCAGGGTTTGGGCCAGGTTTGGGGGGGATGTCGCCTGCACGCGTTAGCTCCTAATATATTTTCTATGACTGCAGCGGCGCGCCGGTTTTATGTCTTCGCCAGCAACTGCCCTACCTACAGAATCGTCCATACGTCTTCGCCGGTTAAGCGTCAAATGCCCGGCATTCCGCCGTTAGCTATCCTATGTTAGCGCCACCACCCGGCTTCCTGCCGGTCTTTCTTGCGGTGACCCGGCGCATCGTCTAGTCCGGTTTTGTCTCGCGGCGCGCTTGTGGCGTCACAGGGCGATGAGCAGTAAGGCCGGATCGAGAGAATGAGCGCTACGATCGCCCTGGTGGACGATGACAGAAATATTCTCACCTCCCTCTCCATCGCCCTGCAGGCCGAAGGATTCATCACCCGCATCTATTCCGATCCCGAAGCCGCGTTGAAAGCGCTGATGGACAATCCGGCCGACCTGGCGGTGTTCGATATCAAGATGCCGCGCATGGACGGCATCGAGCTGCTTCGCCGCCTGCGCGAGAAAAGTCAGATGCCCGTCATCTTTCTGACCAGCAAGACCGACGAGCTGGACGAGGCGCTGGGTTTGGCGATGGGCGCCGACGACTATATCGCCAAACCCTTTTCCCAGCGGCTGCTGATCGCGCGCATCAGGGCGATCCTGCGGCGGGCGGAATATGCGCGGCCGAGCGGCGAACCGGCGGAACCCGCTGCGGAACCCATCGTGCGCGGACGGCTGGAAATGGACCCGGCACGCCACAGGGTGAAGTGGAAAGGGCATGACGTCACGCTGACCGTCACCGAATTTCTGATATTGGAAGCGCTCGCCCAGCGGCCCGGCGTGGTCAAGAACCGCAACCAGTTGATGGACACCGCCTATCAGGACGATGTCTATGTCGACGACCGGACGATAGACAGCCATATCAAGCGGTTGCGGCGCAAATTCCGTGAGACCGACCCAGACTTCAACGCGATCGATACACTCTATGGCGCCGGCTACCGATTCTCCGAAGAGTGAGGACCGCCTTCTGGCGGAAGACTGGTCGGGCCGGCTGTCGCTGACCCGCAGGATCCTCGCGGTCAATATTTTTGCGCTTGCGCTGCTGGCGGGCGGCTTTTTCTATCTCGACAGCTATCGCTCGCGCATCGTCGATGAACGGCTCGACCAGTCGGCCCGCGAGCTGCGCCTGCTCGCCATCGGGCTGGACAGCACGCCCGAGGCGCAGCATCGCGGGCTGATTACCTCCTATGCGCGGCAGACCGGCGACCGTGTCCGGCTGTACGATCCGCGCGGCCTGCGCCGGATCGACAGCTTCGCCCTCGACGCCCCGCGCTATAAATTGCGGATGCCACAGGAAGAAGCCTGGCAGCGGCATGTCGCCCGTTTCCTCGACCGCGTGGTCGACAATATCGTGTTCGCCGACCGCCCGCCCGACTTCATCGAACCCGCAGTCGATCGCGCGCAGGCCTGGCCCGAACTGCTGACCGCCACGCGCACGGGCCGCGACCAGTCGATGGAACGCTATGCGCCCGACCGAACGCCGATGATTTCCGCCGCGGTCCTGCTGCGCGACGGCAGCGGCCTGCTGGCGACCGAGAATGCGCGTGACATTACCCGTATCGTGCGCGCCGAGCGGCTGCGGCTTGGGTTCGTGCTGGCCGCCGCGATCACGGCGTCCATCCTGTTGTCGCTGTTCCTGGCGCGGACAATCGTGTTGCCGCTCCGCCGGCTCGCGCGCGCGGCAGTCCGGGTGCGGCTGGGCCGGGCGCGTGAGGTGACGGTGCCGCGCCTGCCCGAACGGCGCGACGAGATCGGACTGCTTGCCCGTGCCTTGTCCGACATGAGCCATGCGCTGCGCCAGCGTATCGACGCTACCGACGCCTTCGCCGCGGACGTCAGCCATGAGCTGAAGAATCCGATTGCGTCGCTTCGTTCGGCGCTGGACGGGCTTGAGCATATCGAAAAGCCCGATTTGCGCGCGCAATTGCTGGCTATCGCGCGCGACGATGTGCGGCGGCTCGATCGGCTGGTGACAGACATCGCCGAAGCCTCCCGCGTGGATGCGCAATTATCGCGCACGCGCTTTGTGGCTGTCGATCTGGGGAAATTGATCGAAGAGTTGGTCATCGCGCGCGAGACGCGCGGTATCGATCGCAATGTGCGGATCGCCTTTGCCCGTCCGCGCAAGGATGTCGCCGTCGTGATGGGTGAACCGCAACGGCTGGCGCGGGTGATCGAGAATTTGCTTGATAATGCTTTGTCCTTTTCCCCCGACGGCGGACTGGTGCGCGTCATCGCCACGGTCGCGGACGATGCGGTGCTGGTCAGCGTGGAGGATGAAGGTCCGGGTGTTCCCCCGTCCGAGCGCGAGACGGTGTTTCGCCGGTTCCACAGCGTTCGTCCCGAAGGTGAACAGTTTGGCCGTCACAGCGGTCTGGGCCTTGCCATCGCGCGGAGTATCGTCGAGGGACATCAGGGACTGGTCAGCATCGGCGACCGGGAGGATGCACAGCGCGGCGCGCGATTCATCGTGCGGATGCCGATGGCGCAGGCGGCCGATCCGGGGATGGCGTCGGAATAGTCGGCAGGTTGGGGAGCTTAAGCGCATCATGGCCGTCCTTTCTTCCGAAACCCTGCACGCCACGACCGTGTCGATAGACGGTCGCGCAGTCATGCTGTGCGGCGCCAGCGGCAGCGGAAAATCCGATCTCGCGCTGCGGTTGATCGACCGCGGCGCTATCCTGGTGAGCGACGACTACACCATTGCGCGGCGCATGGAGGGACGGTTGTTCGCCACCCCGCCCCAGACGATCGCGGGCAAGCTGGAGGTGCGTGGCATCGGCATCCTGCCCATGGCGCATGCCAGCGACGTTCCTATCGCGCTGATCGTCGACCTGTTCGACCAGGTTGACCGCATGCCCGCAGAGCCGATGACGCGCGCGACCGCAGGCATCGAGATTCCGGTGATGAAGATCGCGCCGACCGAAGCGTCCGCACCGATCAAGGTCGAGCTGGCGCTGAAAAGATTCGGCCTGCAGGTCCATGTAGATGGCCGGTAGAATGAGCGGGTCTCGCCAGCCCAAGCGCATATTGCTGGTATCGGGCCTGTCGGGCGCGGGCAAGACGACCGCGCTCAAGACTTTGGAGGATATGGGCTGGGAGGTTGTCGACAATCTGCCGCTGCTGCTGCTCGACCGGCTCCTCGACGCGCCCCTGCCCGAGGGGCATGAGGCGGACGACCGGCCTTTGGCGCTGGGCATCGATACCCGTACTCGCGGCTTCGACGCCGCCGCGATCGTGCAGCGGATCAGGACGCTGCGCGACCGGCACGGCCACGACATCGAAACCCTATTCCTCGAATGCTCGGCGCTGGAACTGGACCGGCGCTATTCGGAAACGCGGCGGCGGCATCCGCTGGCGCCCGACCGTCCCGCCACCGACGGGAACTGACCGAACCGTTGCGCCGCTGGGCGACGCATGTGATCGATACGACCAACTTCACAAGCAACGGCCTGCAGCAAGATATGCGCGGCCGTTTCAATCTGGATCGCTTGTCCGAGCCGGTACTGACCATATTGTCTTTCGGCTATTCGCACGGCCTGCCGCGCAATGCCGACCTGGTGTTCGACATGCGCTTTTTGCACAATCCCCATTGGGAACCGAACCTGCGCGCGCGCACTGGTCTCGATCCCGATGTCGCGGCCTATATCGCGAAAGATCCCGCCTATGAAAGTGCGGTCGGCCAGATCGAGCAACTGTTGATGACGCTGCTTCCCCGCTACACCGAGGAGGGAAAGGCTTATGTCACCGTGGCTTTTGGCTGCACCGGTGGAAAGCACCGGTCGGTGCATGTCGCCGACAGGGTCGCCATAGCCTTGCGTCGCGCGGGATTTTCCCCCACGGTCTCGCACCGCAACATGGAATCGGCGCCCCAGAATGACCTGGAGAAGCGTCGAAAGGCAGGGCCGGAAGCAAGACGATGAATCACATGGGTTGCAACGACTGATGATCGGACTGGTCCTGGTAACCCATGGACGGCTAGCGGCGGAGTTCGTCGTCGCCATGGAGCATGTCGTCGGTCCGCAACAGGCAATCGAGGCGATCTGCATCGGTCCCGAGGACGACATGGAGTTGCGGCGCGCCGATATTTCGGCGGCGGTCGGCAAGGTCGATGACGGATCCGGCGTGATCCTGCTGACCGATCTGTTCGGCGGAACGCCCTCCAACCTCGCCATATCGCTGCTGAAGGCTGGCGAGATCGAGGTGATTGCGGGCGTGAACCTGCCAATGCTGATCCGGTTGGAAAGCGCGCGCAAGGCGATGGACGTGCGCAAGGCGGTGGCTGCCGCGCGCGAAGCGGGGCAGAAATATATCAGCGTCGCGTCCGAGCTGTTGGGAAATGCGTCATGAGCGCCATCAGCCGCGAAGTGCTTATCAGCAATCGCCGGGGACTGCATGCGCGCGCGAGCGCCAAGTTCGTGACGATGGCCAGCACCCTGCCCGCGCAGATCACGGTGGCCAAGGACGGATCGGAAGTCACCGGCACGTCGATCATGGGCCTGATGATGCTGGGTGCGGCGATGGGCGACCGCATCGTCATCAGCGCCGCCGGACCGCAGGCCGAGGAATCGCTGGGCAAGCTGGTGACGCTGGTCGAGGACAAGTTCGGGGAAGAGTGACCCCGGACGCTTGGGGGACCCGCACGTGCCACGCGAAATCACCGGTTTTTCCAATCCGCTCGTCAAGCGGGTGCGCAGCTTGCGGGAAAAGAAATATCGCAAGGCCGAAGGGTTGTTCCTGGCCGAGGGACTGCGCATCCTGACCGAAGCGCGCGCGGCGGGTGTGCTGCCCGAGATGCTGTTCCATGCCGGGTCGGATCATCCGCTGGCGGGTGAACTGATCGCGGCGATGGAGGCTGCGGGCGGTGACGTGATCGAGACGACGCCGGACATATTGTCCAAGATCAGCGGCAAGGACAATGCCCAAGCCGTGGTCGGCGTTTATCGCGACCGGCTGACGCCGCTGGCGGAGATCGACCGGAGCAGCGCCGACATCTGGATCGTCGCGCAGTCATTGAGGGACCCCGGCAATCTGGGCACGATATTGCGGACCGGCGATGCGGTCGGCGCGGGAGGACTGATCCTGATCGACGAGTGCGTCGATCCCTTTTCGGTCGAGGCGGTGCGGGCGAGCATGGGCGCGCTGTTCACACAGAAGATCGTGCAGGCGCGGTGGGAGGCGTTTCTGCCCTGGCTGAGAAAAGGGGCGGGGCAATTGATCGGGACGAGTTTGAAGGCGTCCAAAATATATAGTGAAACTGTTTACCAGAGGCCGTCTTTTCTGCTTGTTGGAAACGAGGCCCAGGGGCTGCCCGAATCCTACGAAGCCGAGTGCGATACGCTCGTGAAAATCCCGATGATGGGCAAGGCGGACAGTCTGAATGCGGCGGTGGCGACCGCGGTGGTGGCCTATGAACTGCTCAACCAGCAGAGAAAAGGCGCATGATCGGCGCGATGTGGGCGCAGAAACGCGTGCTGGCGGCCAGCCTGATCGGCACGGCGGTCGAATTCTACGATTTCTACATCTACGCGACCGCCGCGAGCCTGATCTTCCCGTCGCTTTTCTTCCCGAAGAGCGATCCGTCGACACAGTTGCTTGCCTCCTACACCACCTTCGCCCTCGCCTTTTTCGCGCGGCCGCTGGGCGCGGCGGTGTTCGGTCATTATGGCGACCGGATCGGGCGCAAGTCGACACTGGTCTTTTCGCTGATGCTGATGGGCGGGTCGACCGTGGCGATCGCACTGCTGCCAAGCTATCAGGCGATCGGCTGGTGGGCGCCGCTTATCCTGTGCGTCCTGCGCTTCGGCCAGGGCTTCGGCCTTGGCGGCGAATGGGGCGGCGCGGCTTTGCTGGCGGTCGAAAATGCGCCGCCGGGCTGGCGGGCGCGTTTCGGCATGGTCCCGCAGCTTGGCGCACCGGTGGGGTTCCTTGCCGCCAACGGGCTGTTCCTGTTGCTGGGCGCGGCCCTGAGCGAAGAGCAATTCCTGGCCTGGGGCTGGCGATTGCCGTTCCTGGCCAGCGCGATCCTGGTGATACTGGGCCTGTGGATCCGTCTGAAGCTGACCGAAACGCCCGAATTCGCCGCCGCGATGGAGGAGGCTCCGCCCCCGGCCTTGCCGATCGCCGACCTGTTCAAAAGCCATCTGGCCGCCGCGATCGCGGGAACCTTCGCGGTCGTCGCCTGCTTCGCGATCTTCTATATCGCGACCGCCTTTGCGCTGAGCTACGGCACCGGGACGCGCAAGATCGACCGCGAGGTCATGCTGGGGCTGCAACTGGGCGCGATCCTGTTCATGGCGCTGGGCATCGTCATCGCGGGCTGGTGGGCCGACAGGAGCAGCCCGCGCAGGGTGCTGGCGGCCGGGTGCATCGGCACGATCCCGATGGGCATGATCTTCGGCACGGCGATGGGGAGCGGGTCGCTGCTCGCGATCTTCCTGATCCTGGCGCTCGCCCTGTTCCTGATGGGCTTCGTCTATGGGCCGCTGGGCGCGTATCTGCCCGCCTTGTTTCCGACGCGGTTGCGCTACACCGGCGCGTCCTTCGCCTTCAACCTGGGCGGGATCATCGGCGGGGCGCTGGCGCCGATCGTCGCGACCTGGCTGGTGGCGGTGCAGGGCGTGGCGCTGGTGGGGCTGTATATGTCGGCGGCGGCGGCGCTAAGCCTGCTGGGGCTGGGGCGGCGGGAAGCGGGCATTTTAGATCGGAACCAATTCCGCGCTGACGCGTAGGGATTTCACGGGCAATGCCGATGGCGACCCGGATGATCGACGAAGGGGCGCCGCACATATCATGACGAGTTTCAGCGCGAAGCGGAGAGCCTGTGTCGCCTTCGCGCTCATCCTTCATGCGGGAACGGCCCATGCCCGGCAACAGCCCTCCCCCCCGCCCGCCGATGCCGCCACGGACGGCGCGAACGGCGCGCAGGCGATCCTGCCCGATGACCAGTTCAACCCGCGGCTGCCGGCGCTGAGCAACGATCCCAACGCGCCGCTGCCCGCGATCGACAGCTTCATGGCGACGACGGGGACGATGCCCGCGAACAGCGCGTCCCTGCCCCCCGCGACCGAGCCGCAGCCCGACCCGGAACTGGCCCAGCCGCTTGCGCCGTTGCGGGGCTATGACGTGACGCCGGTCGTGATCCCCGCCGACCCCGACGAGGGGAAGAAGGACAGCATACGCTACACGGTGGCGACCGAGGGGTTCAAGGGGACGGGGCTGGAGGATGAATTCAAGAGTCTGAGCGCGCTGAAGGACGGCAAGGGCAAGGCCGATACCGCCGCGCAAGTGCAGGCGCGGGCGACGCAGGACGAGGCGCTGGCGATCCGCATCCTCTATTCGCGCGGCTATTATGACGCATCGGCGCTGTCGACGATCGAACAGGCCCCGACCGACGCGAAGGACAAGACATTACGCGCGATCGTGACGGTGACGCCGGGCAAGCAATATAAGCTGGGCGCGATCGTCATCAATGCCGGGGCGACCGTGCCGCCCGACCTGATCCGCACGTCGCTGCCGCTCAAGAGCGGCGACCCGATCATCGCCGACACGGTTCAGGGCGCGGAAGCCAATGTCGCGCTGACGTTGCCGCAGAACGGCTATCCGTTCGTAAAGGTCGGCGACCGGGATATCGCACTGGACGGGCAGACATTGACCGGCGACTATACGCTGCCGGTCGAGACCGGCCCGCGCGGCAGTTTCGGCGGCATCACCTCCGGCGGCAAGCAGGCGTTCGACGCGAAGCATGTCGCGGTGCTGGCGCGGTTCAGGAAGGGCGAGCTATACGACAGCCGCAAGGTCGACGACCTGCGCCGGGCGCTGGTCGCGACGAGCCTGTTCTCCAGCGTGGCGGTCGAGCCGAAGGCCAGCGGCGAGACCGCGCCGGACGGCACCGAATATGTGACGCTCGATGTGACGCAGGAGGCCGGACCGGCACGGACGCTGGCCGGGTCGCTGGGCTATGGCACCGGACAGGGCATCAAGGCGGAGGGAAGCTGGACCCACCGCAACCTGTTCCCGCCCGAAGGCGCGCTGATCCTGACGGCGGTGGCCGGCACGCAGGAACAGGGCGCGTCGGCGACCTTCAAGCGATCGAACGCGGGCAAGCGCGACCGGACGGTGCAGGCGACGGTGAGCGCCAGCCGGCAGGATTATGCGGCCTACAAGGCGCTGACGCTGGGCCTGTCGGGCAGCATATCGCGGGTGTCGACGCCGATCTTCCAGAAGCGCTGGACCTACAGCTATGGCTTCGAGATTTTGGGGTCGCGCGAAAGCACGCTGGACACGGCGACCGGCATCACAAAAAACCTCAACTATCTGATCGGCGCGCTGCCGGGGCAGATCGGCTATGACCGGTCGGACGATCTGCTCAATCCGACCAAGGGGTTCCGCGCCATCCTGCGCGTGTCGCCCGAAGCCTCGTTGCAGGGCAAGGTCTCGCCCTATGTGCGCGCGATGTTCGACCTGTCGGGCTATTATCCGGTGACGGGCAGCCTGGTGATCGCGGGCCGCACGCGGATCGGCACGATTACCGGCGTGGCGCGCGACGACATCGCGCCGTCGCGGCGCATCTATGCCGGCGGCGGCGGATCGGTGCGCGGCTATGGCTTCCAGCAATTGGGCCCGAAAGACGCGAGCAACGATCCGGTCGGCGGGCGGTCGGTCAACGAGTTCGCGGTCGAGGCGCGCTATCGCTTCGGCAATTTCGGGATCGTGCCATTCTTCGACGCCGGCCAGGTCTATGACGGGTCGATGCCCAAATTTTCCGACATCCGCTATGGCGCGGGCATAGGCGGGCGATTCTACACCAATTTCGGGCCATTCCGCGCCGACGTGGCGATGCCGATCAACCGCCAGCCGGGCGAGAGCAAGTTCGCCGTCTATATCGGCATCGGGCAGGCATTTTGATGGCGGAGGAAGACAGCATCACCCGCATTGCGCGCAGGCCCTTGTGGCAGCGGGTCGTGAAATGGATAGCGATCACGCTGCTGGGCATCGTGCTGCTGGTCGGCGCGGTGCTGCT
>CAXUEQ010000026.1:30029-32620 GCA_964250175.1 uncultured Sphingobium sp.
CTGAATACGCAGCCGGGCAAGCGCTTTGTCGTGCGGCAGATCGCGGCGCTGCAACTGGCGTCGGGCATGAAGATAGAGATCGGTCGGATCGACGGGTCGATCTATGACGAGATGGTGATCCGCGACCTGATATTGCGCGATCCCAAGGGCGTGTTCGCGGTCAGCCCGCAGATCAACGTCACATGGAACCCCTTCGCCTATATCAACACGCATATCAGCGTCGCCAGCCTGACCTCGCCGGTGATCGCGGTGACGCGCCGGCCGCAGTTCAACACGGTGCCGAGCGATCCCAATGCGCCGATCCTGCCCGATCTGGACATCGACGTCGACCGGCTGAAGATCGACCGGTTGATCCTGGCGCGGCCGGTGACGGGCGCGCGGCGGATCGTCGCGATCGATGGCGCCACGCATATCGCCGACGGCCGCGCGCAACTGGTGACCAAGGCACGGGCCGACAGCGGCGACCGGCTGGAGGCACGGCTGGACGCGGTGCCGGCGCAAAACCGGCTGGCGATGAACGGGACGCTGTTTGCGCCAAGGGGCGGCGTGGTGGCGAAGCTGGCGGGGCTGACCGACGATCTGACGATGAGGCTGGACGGCAAGGGGAGCTGGCAAAGCTGGGCAGGGCGACTGCGCGCGACGTCGGTGAAGGGCGAACTGGCGTCGGTGGCGCTGGTGGCGAAGGATGGCAGCTTTTCGGCCAGGGGGCCGCTGCGGCCGGGGCTGATCATGGCAGGACCGGTGCAACGGCTGACAGCCCCTGCCCTCGACCTCGACATGACCGCGAAGCTGGCCGAGCGGCGCGTGGACCTGCGCGCGCGCCTGACATCGAGCGCGATTGTGGCGACCGCCAATGGGCTGATCGACATGGGCAAAAGCCGGTTCGGCGCGCTGAAGATCGATACGCGACTGCTGACGCCGGGCGCGATCATGGCGAATGTGCGGGGCAAGGATGTGCGCGCGACCGTGACGCTGGACGGGCCGTTCGCCACGCCGTTCATCGATTATGACATCAACGCCGCGATGCTGGCGTTCGACGCGACGGGCATCGAAGAATTGAAGGCCAGCGGGCGCGCGGTGATCGACGCCGACCGTATCCGCATCCCGGTGAACGCGACGGCAAAGCGGGTGACGGGTCTCAACGCCGCCGCCGGTGGGCTGATGAACAATTTGCGCGTGAAGGGCGACTTCGCCTATGCCGGCGGCAAGCTGATCAGCGACAATCTCAAGATCGACAGCGACCGGGTAGACGCGATGGCGATCGTGCTCGCCGACCTGAAGACCGGCGTCTATCGCGGCGCGCTGAAGGGACGGGTCAACGACTATCATGTCGATGGCGTCGGCATCGTCAACCTGACCACCGACATCAAACTGGTGCCGGGCGCGAAGGGCGGATTCGGCTTGGCCGGGCGGTTCGGCGTGCAGACCGCGAAGCTGGACAACGCGTCGGTGCGCGATTTCTTGGGCGGCAATGCGCTGGTCAGCGGGCGGATCGGCATGACGCCCGAGGGTGACTTCACGATCGAGGGGCTTAAGGGCGCCGCGCCCAATTTCACGCTGCTGTCGGGATCGGGGCGTTACACGACCAAGGGCGCGATCCGCTTCGACGCCAGCGCAGCATCGAGGCAATATGGCCCGCTGGCGCTGACGGTGCGCGGCACGCTGGACAGGCCGCAGGCGGTGCTGCGCGCGGCGCGGCCCAATGTCGGTGTGCAGTTAAGCAATGTCGTCGCCAGGCTGAATGGCGAGGCGAACGGCTATCGGCTGGAGGCGACCGGCGGGTCGCCCTATGGTCCCTTCTTCGCCGATATACTGATCCGCACCGCCAAAGGCCCGCTGACGATCGACATCGCCAAGGCGCGCTTCGCCGGGGTCGATTTTGCAGGGACATTGCGCCAGACGCCGCGCGGCCCCTTTGCCGGACGGCTGACGATGGAAGGATCGGGCATTACCGGCGCGGTGCTGCTGGCCGAGCGCGCCGGGGTGCAGGCGGCCGATGTCCATGTGACCGCCGCGAACGCCAAGCTGCCGGGCGACTATGACATCCAGATCGGGCGGGCCATCGTCGACGCGTCGATCCTGCTGACCGCGCAGCCGCAGATATCGGCCGACGCCCGGTTCGCCAACACGCGCTATGGCGGCTTCACGATCCGGCAGGCGCGCGGCAAGGTGCAGTATCAGGGCAGGCGCGGCACGGCGCAACTGGTTGCCGACGGCAGCAGCAGCGTGCCGTTCAGCATCGCGGTCAACGCGGCGCTGCGGCCCAACCTCTATGCCGTCGCCTTGCAGGGCCGTGCGAGCGGAATCGATTTCCGCCTCGCCAGACCCGCGATCATCCGCGGCGAGGCGGGCGGCTATCGGCTCGAACCCGCGACGGTGGTAACGCCGCAGGGCAGCATCGACCTAGCCGGACGCTTCGGCAACCGGACCGAAATGCAGGCGCGGTTCAAGGAATTCGACCTGGCCGTCGCCAACATCTTTGCGCCGGGGCTGGGCATCGGCGGCAAGGCGACGGGCACGCTGGATTATGCGCAGAGCGGCAGCGCCTTTCCCACCGCGACGACGCGGCTGGCGGTTGCGGGCTTCACCCG
>CAXUEQ010000027.1:0-7182 GCA_964250175.1 uncultured Sphingobium sp.
GGCTGGTCCGCGCCCGGCTGGCGCAGGCGTTCGGGCGGCTGATCCGGCGCGCGGGGGACAAGGGCAGTTTCGTGATATTGTCGGCGGCGATGCCCAGCCGGCTGCTCGCCGCCTTTCCGCCCGGCGTGGCGATCCACCGGGTGACGCTGGACGAGGCGATCGCGGCGGTCGCGGCGGTCGCGGCGGTCGCGGCGGTCGCGGCCGACGACATGCCACGACGGCTTGGCGATGCGCCGCCTTTCGTGCATCAGGCGGATGATAGCGACCCGATGTGAGCGGAGAGACGATGAAGCGGCTGACCCTGTTGCGCCATGCCAAGTCGGGGTGGGACGATCCGGTCGCGCGCGACTTCGACCGGCCGCTCAACCGGCGCGGCGAACGCGCGGCGGCGCTGATGGGGCGCTTCGCAAGGGATGAAGGCATGACGTTCGACCATCTGGTCGCCTCCCCCGCCACGCGCGTCATCGAAACGCTCGACACTTTCACGCAGGGCTATGGCCGGTCGCTGGAGACCCAGTGGGACCGGCGTATCTATCTCGCCTCTTCGGCGACATTGCTCGACGTGGTGCGCGACCTGCCCGACAGCGCGGCCAGCGCGCTGATGGTGGGGCATAATCCGGGGCTGGAGGATCTGATCCTCGATCTGGTCGCCGAGGATGGCGGCAACGGGCTGCGCGATGCGGTGGAGGAGAAATTCCCGACCGCGAGCCTGGCGGTGCTGGAATTCGGCGTGACGCGCTGGGCCGAGGCGGGCAAGGGCGCGGCCTTGGTGCGGTTTACCCGGCCGAGAGACCTGGACCCGGCCTTGGGACCGGAGGCGTGTTGAGGGGTTGCTATGCTGATCGTCAAGAGATGGCCTTCATGCTGAAAAGGAAGTCGGATGAACGGCGCGGAACTGGATACCCGGCGTCGGCTGCTGGGGCTGTCGGTCGAGGAACTGGCGGTTGTCGGCGGCGTGGCGGAAAGGACCGCCAGAAAATGGCTGTCGGGCGGATATGTGGTGCCGGACGATGTGCCGGACGCGCTCGCCGCGATCGAGCGGATCATGGAGCGTCACGTCAACCGAATTGTCGAGACCGCCATCGAGAACAGCGAAGCCGGGCCGATCCCTCTCTATCGCTTTCGCAATCGCGACGATCTGGCCAACAGCCTGCACGGCGCGGACCTGCCGGTCGGCGCGCATGCGATGACGATCGCTTGGGCCGCCGCCGCGCTCACCGCCGAGGGGATCGGGGCGCGGATCGAATGGGCGGATTGAGAAGCGCAGAGCGCAGATACCAGCCCTGATGCCGGGAGAGGGATCCCCGCCTGTGCGGGAGTGACCGGAAGTGGTGGATGGGTGGTTGCAGTGAGCGCTATTTCGCCGCCTTCTTGCCCATATGCGCGGTGATCGCGGCGTCGAGTTCAAGTATCGTGAACAAAGGTATTTGTTACCTTTCCATCATTCCATTTCAGATCGAGAACATAATAATCACCCATGCTTGGGCAAAGAATGTATCGATCAGGCAACTTTGCAAAAACCTCTCTTTCGTCACCGAGCAAATATATTATTTCTGATTGGCTTCTTCCGACAAGACCGACCCGCACGCGAAGATCAAGAACCATAAGGCATCGTTCGATATTCGTTCCATCTACTGCACCCGTTGCCGCCTCCTTCCATGATTGAGATGAGAATGGACGAGGAAACGTCATCATTCTGGA
Organism: uncultured Sphingobium sp.; assembly: GCA_964250175.1. Lineage (GTDB taxonomy): Bacteria > Pseudomonadota > Alphaproteobacteria > Sphingomonadales > Sphingomonadaceae > Sphingobium. Next base: position 1,702 of record CAXUEQ010000027.1, read on the forward strand.
TGTTCCGATGCCAAGGAACCAAGCGGCAAAGATCAACAGAGCAAAACTACATAAGCCGGCAAACAGCCATCGCCCTGAGGTTTTTTTCATATGCTTAATATACGGATTGCCGAAGCGAGCACAATGTCCGCTCGTGGCCTACTCCGTCATATAACTAACAGTCGCTTTACCAACTTTCCAAGTCCTTTTGGGAAAATCATGTGGACTATAGATTGCTGCTGCCAGCCTTGATGCCGGGAGATGGGTCCCCGCCTGCGCGGGATGACGGGGGTGGCGGACGTTACGCCGTAGCAGAACAGCCCCCTAATCGAACCGGTTGCCAAGCATGGCCGATCGCTTCTACAAACCCCATCTGTATGCGCGGGGCAGTGCGCGGGATTGTCGAGATTCGCTAAACAAGGGGAAGTCTGAAAATGCGTACGTCCATGGGAACCATCGCCAGCGTGCTGGCCGCGTCATCCGTCCTTCTGGTGCAGCCGGTGGGGGCGCAGCGGCTGGCCAAGCCGTCCGGCACGCAGCGGACGCAGGAAGCGACGATGAACGACGTGCCGCATTGTTCGCGCAAGCTGGGGACGGTGTCGGTGATGGACGGCGACGATCCGTCGGGCTGGACCCAGTTCCAGCTCACCGGCCCGCAAAAGCTGATCAAGGTGCTGGTCCAGCGCTCGGGCTGTTTCAATCTGGTCGATCGCGGATCGGGCCTGAGCGCGGCGCAGCGCGAGCGCGACATTGGCGGCGGGCTGGGTCTGCAGCGGGGATCGAATGTCGGACAGGGGCAGATCAAGGCCGCCGACTATGTGCTGGTCGCCGAAGTCCAGGCATCGAACCGCAATTCGGGCGGCAGCGCCATTGCGGGCGGGATCGGCGGGCTGATCGGCGGCCGCGCGGTCGGCGGTCTGCTGGGCGGCATCGGCAGCAAGAAGATGGAGGCGAACACCGTGTTGTCGCTGACCAATGTGCGCACGACCGAGACCATTTCCACGGTGGACGGCTATGCCGCGAAGAACAGCATGAGCTTTGGCCTGGGCGGCGGCGGTTTCTTCGGTGGCGGCGCGGCGGCGGCGGTCGGAGGCGGTTATGACAATACCGATGTCGGCCGGATCGTGACGCTGGCGTTCATCCAGGCCTATAGCAAGATGGTGACCGAACTCGGGCTGGTGCAGCCGGGGGATACCGGCACCGCCCAGGCCGCGCCCAAGAAGACATTCACGGCGCAGGGTCCGGTCGCGATGCGCGCTTCGGCGACGGCGGCGGGCAAGGTGATCCGCACATTGCCCGCTGGGGCGATCGTTTATCCTACGGGCAAGCAAAATGGCCTTTGGTGGGAAGTGGCCGACGAGAATGACAATGTCGGCTGGGTGCTGAACACGAAGCTGGCGCCGTCATTGTAGGGAGAGGTGTCGGCCCGGATGCCGACCCAGCGGGATTGGCCAAGGTGCGGGCTTCGGCCCCGCTCAGCCAAGTCCTTCGACTGCGCTCAGGACGAGCGGAAAGGGGCGGGTCAATCGTGGCGATAGCCGGATCGACTCACCCTTCCAGCGCCGCCGCCAATTGGGCGCGGATGGCTTCGAGTTGCGCCAATAGGGGGGAAGCGGGCGTAGCGCGCGCGGGATGTGCAGGCGACGCCTGCGCGACCGGGACATCGTACCCGCCCTCGCCCAGCGCTTTTTGTGCGCCGCGCACGGTGAAGCCTTCGACATTGAGCAATCGATCGATGCGTCGGGCAAGGTCGACGTCGGCGGGGCGATAGTAGCGGCGATTGCCGGCGCGCTGGAGCGGGCGGAGTTGAGGAAAGCGGCTTTCCCAGTAGCGCAGGATATGCTGCGGCAGGCCAAGCTCTCCCGCAAGCTCCCCGATCGTCAAAAAGGCCCCGTCCGCTTTTTTCATTGCAATAATGTTGCACCTTTCCTCAACGAAAGGTCAACCATTACTGGAACCAGGCCATTAAAGGGATCAGCCCCCCGAGACCCGTTCGCGCATCGTCTGGCTGGGACGGAAAGTCAGGACACGGCGCGGCGCGATCGGCACTTCGACGCCGGTCTTGGGATTGCGCCCCATACGTTCGGTTTTGTCGCGCAACACGAACGTGCCGAAGCCGGAAATCTTCACATTTTCGCCCTGGGAGAGTGCGTGGCACATCTTCTCCAAAATGGATTCCACCATTGCGGCCGATTCGGCGCGCGAAAGGCCGATGTGCCGATTGAACGACTCGGCCAGATCGGCCCGAGTCAGCGTTCCTTTATCCGTCATCCCATCCCCGCTCATGCACCTTCCCCACACCGGCGTCAGGTGCGGACGCCGGAATCATCACTTACTAACATTTAACCCAGATTCGCAAGCGGACTCAACGCATTGCCTATTTTTGCCGGCCTCAGACGCGCAGGATGCTCGCGCCCCAAGTGAAACCGCCGCCCATCGCCTCCAGCACGAGCAGGTCGCCAGGCTTGATTCGCCCGTCGCGCACGGCGACGTCGAGCGCGAGCGGAACCGAGGCGGCGGAGGTGTTGGCGTGACGATCGACGGTGACGATGACCTTTTCGGGCGCAAGGCCCAGCTTCCGCGCCGTTGCGTCCAATATGCGCGCATTCGCCTGATGCGGCACGACCCAGTCGACATCGGCGGCGGTGAGACCGGCGGCGTCCAGCGCCTCGGTCATGACCGAGGCCAGATTGACGACGGCGTGGCGGAAAACTTCCTTGCCCTTCATCCGCAGCTTGCCGACAGTGCCGGTGGTCGAGGGGCCGCCATCGACATAGAGAAGCTGGTTGTGCCGCCCGTCGGCATGGAGGCGGCTGGCGAGGATGCCGCGCGGCGCGCCTGTGTCCGTGGCGGCGCTTTCCTCAGCGCCGAGCACGATCGCCCCCGCGCCGTCGCCGAACAGCACGCAGGTGGCGCGGTCGTCCCAGTCGAGAATGCGGCTGAAGGTTTCCGCGCCGATTACCAGTGCCTTGTCGGTCGCGCCGCTCTTTATCATGCTGTCGGCGACCGAGAGCGCATAAAGGAAGCCCGAACAGACCGCCGCGACGTCGAAGGCGATGCAGTCGTCAATGCCGAGCGCGGCCTGCACCAGCGTGGCGCTGGCGGGGAAGGTCTGGTCGGGGGTCGCGGTCGCCAGCACGATGAGGCCGATCTGGCTCGCGTCGATACCGGCGGCGGCAAGCGCGGCCCTTGCGGCAAGCGTGGCGAGGGTGGAGGTGGTCTCGTCCTCCGCGGCGATATGGCGGTTGCGGATGCCGGTGCGCTCGACGATCCACTCGTCGCTGGTGTCGATCCGCTCGGCCAGGTCGGCATTGCTGACGGCGCGGCGCGGCAGGGCAGAGCCGGTGCCGAGCAGGACGGAACGGCGGATCATTTGATCGAAAGCTCCACGCTGTCGGCGACGGTCGGTGCGGTGGCGGCCTTGGGCGGCGTATCCGATGCCACGCCGGCGCGGGCAATATCCTCGGCGATGCGGCGGGTAATCTCTTCCTCGACCATCCGCGCGGCGACATGGACGGCGTTGGCGACGCCCTTTTCATTGGCGCTGCCATGGCTCTTCACGACGACGCCGTTGAGGCCGAGGAATACCGCGCCATTATGGTTGTTGGGATCAAGATGATGCTTGAGCATGTGCATCGCGGGCTTGGAGATCAGGAAGCCGATCTTCGAGCGGAGCGAACTGGTGAAGGCGTTGCGCAGCACGTCGGTGACGAAGCGCGCGGTGCCTTCTGCGGTCTTGAGCGCGATATTGCCAGCGAACCCCTCGGTCACGATCACGTCAGCTTCGCCGGTGGCGAGCTTGTCACCCTCGATGAAGCCGTCAAACTGCATCGGCAGTGTGGTGGCGGCGCGAAGGATCGCCGCGGCCTCACGAATTTCGTCCGTTCCCTTCATATCCTCGGTGCCGATGTTCAGCAGGCGGACGCGCGGGCGATCGAGATCGAGAACAGTGCGGGCATAGGCCGCGCCCATCACCGCGAACTGGACGAGATTGCGGGCGTCGCACTCGGTATTGGCGCCAAGGTCGAGCATGACGACATCATTGGCGCCAAGCGTGGGCAGCAGCGCGGACAAGGCTGGCCGATCGATGCCCGGCATGGTGCGCAGCGCGAGCTTCGCCATGGCCATCAGCGCGCCGGTATTGCCGCTGGACACGGCCGCGCCGGCATCCCCGGACTTCACCGCCTGGATCGCGAGGCCCATCGAGCTATTCTTGGACTTGCGCAGCGCGGCGCTGGGCTTGTCGGTGGCGGCGACGACCTGATCGGTATGCACCACGTCGGATGCCGCACGCAGATTGGGATGATTTTCGAGCGCGGCCTTGATCCGCGTCTCGTCGCCGAACAGGGTGAAGCGCAGCTGCTCGTGGCGATGCCGCGCGAGCGCGACGCCCGCAATCATCACACGAACGCCCTCGTCGCCGCCCATCGCGTCGATTGCGATTCGCGGCTGTTGGCTCACCTATATTACCCCTTTACGGGAAAGCAGCTTGGCTTACGCGACTGCGACGATTTCACGACCGTTATAATGGCCGCAGGCGTTGCACAGATTATGCGGACGCTTCAGTTCACCACAGTTGGGGCATTCGTTGAATGCCGCGATCGTCAGCGAATCATGGCTGCGGCGCATGCCACGCTTCGAGGGGGACGTTTTCCTTTTAGGGACAGCCATGGTGGCACCTGTTTCCGTATCTGTTGTTCAGTAATGCCACAGGGCCGGAGATGCAGGGGCGAGACTGTCGGTCGAAGGACCGCAGACCCGTGCAAACCGGACTGAAGCGAAGCCATGCGCCTATAGCGCTTTTCCCGAACGGCGCAAGACCTTCTTCCCCTTTCGCCTTGCCCTTCCCCCCGAAATGAGAGCATGTCTGCGGCAACAGATAGAGGAGGGGATTGCATGGTCTTGCCGATCGCATTGACACTGGCCGCCGCCGCCGCGCTGCTGAATATCTGGCTGGGTGTGCGTGTATCGCAGGTGCGCGGCACGGAAAGAATATTGCATGGCGACGGCGGCAATGCGCGCGTCCTCAAGCGGATGCGGGCGCAGGCCAATTTCGTGGAATATACGCCCTTCGTTCTGATCCTGGTCGCGCTGGACGAAATGGCGCTCGGGACAAGCCGCTGGCTGTGGGTGACGGCGCTGGTCTATATCCTGGCGCGCATCGCTCATGCGTTCGGCATGGACCATGACAGGCCGCACAAGGCGCGGATAGCTGGAATCTTTTTGACCTTTCTCGTCATGATCCTGCTGTCGGTTGCGGCGCTTTATGCGGTATATGGCGCGATGCAACATCCCGATCTGCCGCCAAGTTTGGGCGCGCATGGGTGACCGCTAGGCATAGCCCGTAACCCGGTCCGCGACATAGGGATTGGTCCGCCGTTCCTGCGCGAAGCTGCTCATCGGTCCATGGCCGGGGACAAAGGCGGTATCGCCGCCCAGCGGCCAGAGACGACCGGTGATGGCGTCGATCAGGTCCTGATGATTGCCCATCGGGAAATCGGT
>CAXUEQ010000027.1:7192-32158 GCA_964250175.1 uncultured Sphingobium sp.
GTGTGACGATCGAGTTGATCAGTTGCGGATGGTCGCCGCGCGGGAAATCGGTGCGGCCGATCGATCCCTGGAACAGCACGTCGCCGACGATCGCGAGCTTCGATCCGGCATGATGGAAGATGACATGGCCGGGGGTGTGGCCGGGACAATGATAGACGTCGAGCGTCAGATTGCCCACGGTCACCCGGTCGCCATTGACGAGCCAGCGGTCGGGTTCGAATATTTTTCCGTCGACGCCGTAGCGTTTCCCGTCTTCCTCCAGTTGCGCGATCCAAAAGCGGTCGGCTTCATGCGGCCCTTCGATCGGCACGCCGAGTTGCCCCGCGAGCGTGCCGGCTTCGCCGCAATGGTCGATATGGCCGTGGGTGATCAGGATCTTCTCTATCTCTACCCCTTGCTGCTTGGCGACGGCCTTGAGTTTGTCGATATCGCCGCCGGGATCCACGAAGGCCGCTTTGTTGGTCGCTGTGCACCAGAAAAGCGTGCAATTCTGTTGCAGCGGGGTGACGGGGACGAGAACAGCCTTGAGCGATGGGATGATGGGGCTTCGGGCCGGGATGTGGGTGTCGGTCATGCCGCCGATGTGGCCCAGGCGCAGGGCGGGCGCAAGAGTATCGCATCGCCGGCGGCCATCAGTTGAGGCGCCGACCCGTCCAGATGACGCGTCCGACAATATCGATTCGCACGGGATCGACATCTTCCCATGCCTGAAACACCTGATTGTCGCTGCGCACCGACAGGCGTCCGCGACGGGGGCCGAGGACGATCCGCTTGACCATCAACATGTCGTCCAACCGCAACACATAAATGCCCTCCCGTAAGCGATCCACTCCATCGCCGCGATCGACCATGATGTCGTCGCCATCGTTCAGCGTGGGCGTCATCGATTCGCCGTCTACGCGAATGATCGAGAGCATTTCGGCGCGTGCGCCCAGGTCGCGGAGCCAAAACCTGTCAAACATGACCGTGCCCGCCCGGCGCTCGTCGGGGTCAAGTCCGCCCGCGCCCGCCGACGCGCCGAGCGCAAGTCTCTGAATCGCAACCATCGGCGGCAACCGGCGCTGCGTGGTGGTAGCGAGGATGGGGGCCACCGTTTCATCCGTGTCGGGCGCGCCCAGCGTCTTTTCATCGACACCGAAATAACGCGCAAGCAGGCGGCGGTCGCTTTCATCCAGGCGGCGCGGCGAACCCCGCGTAATATATTGCTGAATATAAGCGGCATTGCGCCCGAGCAGCCGTGACAGCGCGCCATAATTTTCATGCCGTTCGGCAATCAGTCGAGCCAGCGTAGCGCGCACCAAAGCATCATCCATGTTCGCCTCCCTTATCGAAGGCTCGCCTAGCAGGTTTTTCCTAGACTTGTAGGGAATATTTTCTGAAACACTGAGTCTTCCTACGCTGGAATCGGATGCGGGGGTTGAACAGGCCATGAGCGGGGAGACAAAGACAATGCAGACGCTCCGAATGATCGAAAAATTCCTGAGGGATACCGGTATGCCGGCGACGAAGTTCGGGCGCGAATGTGCACGCGACCCCCGGCTCGTGCTGGATATGCGCAACGGGCGAGAACCCGGCGAACGCATGAAAAGACGAGTAGAACATTTCATGAACATTCATCGCTCAAAGCTAGAAAGATGACAAGCATGCTACCGATAAGGGACGCATCGCAACGGGGCAATCCGCACCGTCGCCTGATCCATGCGATCGTCACACTGGCGGGCGGACAGGATGTGGCCGCGCCCGTTACGGTGTCTCACGCGCCCTGGGCCAGCGCAACATTTCAGGGGACGCGACATCTGATCGAACTGCGCTTGTCCGGCCCGGACGCGCGGGCGCGGGCCACGCGATTGGCGGATGCGCTACCCAGGGCGGAATTCACCCTGCCCGGTCATATAGTGGCGGACATCGCCGTCGATCGCCTTGCGCCCGTCCCGGACCCAGGCGCATGGCAACTTAGCCTGTCGGCGTTGACGATCGAGGATTGGTAGAAATATGCGGGTAGGCGATTGCGGTTAGCCCGCGCGAGAGGTCATCCGATGCAAAGTGCCGAGCGCATTGCGCAGCGCCTCATCCAGTTCCGCCTCGACATCCTTACGTACCGTGACGGGCGGGGCCGGAGGAATATCGGCAAGGACCGGCAGCGGATCACTTGCGCCCTGCTTTTCCCGATGGTGCTGCGCATCGGCCAATATCCTTTGGGCATGATCGGTCGCTGCGGCGGCTTCGCGCAGGGCGATGCGGCGCGCAAGGCCACGCTCGAACCGGGCGGAGAGGTCGGCAACGCTGGCTTCGCTGTCGAACGGCAAGACAATCGGCTCCGGACCGACCGGCACAGGTTGCGTCGATTGAAGCTCGCGTGATTTCACAAGGATAGGATCGCCTGCTTCACCGGCGGGCAAAGTGATGAACGCGGAAGCCCGAGCGATGCGCTGATCGGCGAGACGGAGAATCTCCGCATCGGGCAGCGGCTCGGGCGCGTTGGGCAGGGCCAAGCCGGCGCCGTCAACAACCGGACCGCGGGGGCCATCATCATAGAAGGATGACGCGCCGATCGTCAGCATGGTGGCTGCATCGGAAGGTTTGAAAAATTCGATACCCTGAAAATCGCGGCTAGCGAAGATCGGGCGGCGCGCAGGCGCATCCGGATGCGCGTCGGCGCGCCGCAGCACGGGCAGACCGTCAGCGCCGTGGCGACCCCGGCCGCGCGCAAAGGCAGTGAGTTTGGACAATGCGAACCCCATAGTCTTTTCTCCATCGGCGGCGACCGCCTGTGTGTTTCGGGCGAACAGGAAAGTGACCCCGGCTGCCATGATGGCTCCAAACCCGGCGAGCAGAAGCCGCGCGGTGGAACCGAGCGGCGGCGCGGCGGCCGGTATGCTTTCGGAAAGTCCCGTGGATGTGACGATCAGTTCGATCGGCCCGGCCGGTGCCGACAACAGGGCGAGTGCAACGCAGCCGGCGGCCAGCGCGGCGGTGAACCAGGCCTTGTCGGATGTCCTGTTCATGATCCCTTATTGCCCCCTCATGCCGCCTGGCGCTGATCGCGCGGCCCGAGCAGGCGACGGTAAAGCGGATCGTAACGAAGAATGTTTGACGACCAGTTACGTTCGGTCTCGACGAAGCGGCGCGCAACGGCGCGGCGTTCGGCCCAGCCCGCGCGATTGGCGAGCAGGCCGGCGAGCGCAGCGGCGATGGCAGCGGGATCGTCGGGCGGAAAAAGCGTTCCGGTCACGCCGTCCTCGATCAGTTCGCGATGGCCGCCGACGCTGGACGCGGCCACCAATTTGCCTTGCGCCATCGCTTCAAGCGGCTTGAGCGGCGTCACCAGATCGGTGAGGCGCATCGCCTTGCGCGGGTAAGCAACGATGTCGGTCAGGCTGTAATAATGCGCGACCTGATTGTGCGGCACACGGCCGACGAACAGGATATGGCCGGCGACCGGCGACGCGGCGGCCTGGGCGCGCAGCGCATCCTCGCGCGGGCCGCCGCCGACCAACAGCAGCTTTGCCGCCGGGCGCGCCGCGACCAGAGCGGGCATGGCGGCGATCAGATCGTCCAGCCCTTCATAATCATAGAAGCTGCCGATAAAGCCGATGACGTCCGCGCCATCAAGACCGAGCCGGGCACGGAGCGCAGGATCGGCAGCGACCGGCGCGCCGAACATCTCCATATCTACACCATTGGGCGACACGGTGATCTTGGCCGGATCGACGCCGCGCGAAATCAGGTCGCTCTTCAGCCCTTCGCAGATCACGACGACCGCGTCGGCGGCGCGCACGGCGTGGCTTTCAAACTGGCGGGTCAGCCAATATCTTGGGCTGCCTTCGACGCCGGTGCCGTTGCCGACCGACGCATCCTCCCAGAAGGCGCGAATCTCGTAGACGAGGGGAATGGCGTGACGGCGCGCGACGCGCAGCGCGGCGAGCGCGTTGAGGACCGGCGAATGCGCATGGATCAGATCGGGGCGCCATTCGCGCACGAGTGCGTCGGCGGAATCGGCGAGTGCGGCGATTTCGCGCCATTCGCGGAGCAGGCCGGAACCCGATGCGATTTCGCCGGGGGTACGGTGAAATTGAAGAGCATCGACGGTTTCGACCAGGGGCCCTGCAGCGGTGTGGCGGCGGCCGGTGACGCTGCGGACGTCCCAGCCCTGCGCCTGTTGCGCGCGCAGAATCGCGCGGGTGCGGAAGCTGTAGCCGCTGTGCATCGGCAGGCTGTGGTCGAGGACGTGCAGGATCCGTGTCATGGCCCCCCAGCATCTGCCGGAAAAGGATTAACGGAGCGTCAACCCCGTTGCGCTACGCGGGTCGCACATGATCGACGCTTTCTCCCTGCTGGCCAGCCATGGACTGATCCTGATCGCGCTGTGGCGATTGCTGTCGCGGGCCGATCTGGACCGCGAAACGCCGGGTAGCGAACCCGATGCATGATCTTTTCTTCGTCGGCTTTCTGGGCCTCTTCTTCCTGTTCGGGCTGCGCCGGCCATTCCTGCTCGTGCTGGTCTATGCCTATATCGACATCGTTTCGCCGCAACGGCTGTCCTATTATCTGCTGAACAGCATTCCCGTTTCGGCGATCGCCTTCGGATTGGCGGTGCTCGCCTGGGCCGCGCTGGACGAGAAAAAGGGGTTGCGTCTGTCGTGGCGGCAGGTGCTGATGGCGATGCTGCTCGGCTGGTGCGCCTGGACGACGCTTCATGCCGAATTCCCGGTTGAGGCGGCCACAAAGTGGAACTGGGTGTGGAAGGCGCTGGTTTTCGCGATCTTCCTGCCACTGACATTGCGCACACGGCTGCGGATCGAGGCGCTGGTGCTGGTCATGGTATTGTGCGCCAGTTCGATCATCATCACCGGCGGCATCAAGACGATCCTGTCGGGCGGCGGCTATGGTGTGCTGAACCTGATGATCAACGACAATAGCGGGCTGTATGAAGGCAGCACGATTTCGACCGTGGCGATCGCGATCGTGCCGCTGATCCTGTGGCTGACCAACTGGGGCACGATCTTTCCACCCGACTGGCGCGTGAAGCTGTTCGGCTGGGCGTTGTGCTTTGCCTGCCTGCTGATCCCGATCGGCACCGAGACGCGCACCGGGCTGCTCTGCATCCTGCTGCTGGGCGGGCTGATGCTGCTGCGGATAAAACGCCGCTTCCTCTATGGCGCGCTGATGGCGGTCGCGGCGGTGATGGCGATCCCCTTCCTGCCCGCGACCTTCACCAGCCGCATGAACACGATCGAGAATCACCAAAGCGACGAAAGCGCATCGACGCGGATCGCGGTGTGGAAATGGACCTGGGACCATGCGAAGGAAAGGCCGCTCGGCGGCGGGTTCGACGCCTATCTCAGCAACAGTTTCAGCTATGCGCAGATACGTGGCAACGGCATGGGCGGGATGGAGCGAGTCACCGTGGTCGACAAGGGCCGCGCCTATCATAGCGCCTATTTCGAGATGCTGGGAGAGCAGGGCTATGCCGGCCTGCTGATCTGGGCGCTGATCCATATCCTGTCGCTGGTCCGCACCGAAGCGATCAGGCGACGCCATCGGCGAGAGAGCGAGGCCGGAACCGCCTGGGTCGCGCCGCTGGCGCTGGCGTTGCAGCAGGGGCATCTGGTCTATCTGCTGGGGGCGCTGTTCATCGGCATCGCCTATCAGCCTTTCATCTTCATGCTGCTGGCGGCGCAGATCGGTCTCGACACCTATCTGACGCGCAAGCGGCGCGAGACCGAGAGCGCGCCCTTGTTCCCGCAGCGTGCGGCGCGAGCGGTGGCATGACCGGCGAATTGCGCAGCCTGACCGCCGCGCGCGGCATCGCCGCCTGGGCCGTGGTCGTCTATCATATCCGCAGCGGCGCGGCCTGGGCGCCGGACTGGGCGATGGCGATCGCGCACAAAGGCTATCTGGCGGTCGATTTCTTTTTCCTGCTGTCGGGATTCGTCATCTATCTATCGGCGCACCGGCAGTTGCTGCGCGAAGGCCCCGGCGCAATCCCCGCTTTTCTGGGGCGGCGCTTCGCGCGCATCTATCCGCTTTATGGCGCGATGCTGCTGGCGACGATCGGCTTTGCGCTGCTGCTTCATCTATATGGCCGGCCGGGTGACGGCTATCCGTGGCGGGAATTGCCGCTGCATGTCGTGATGGTGCAAAATTGGGGATTCACGCAGACGCTGAGCTGGAACCATCCGGCCTGGTCGATCAGTGCGGAATGCGCCGCCTATCTGCTGTTCCCTTTCATCGTGCTGGCGACGCCGATAGCGCGGGTGCGCCGCGCGAGCCTGCTGGGGGGCATGATCCTAGCGATCGCCCTGCTGTTTGTCGGGCTGGCCTGGGCGGGCGAGACCGGTCTGGGCGGGGATATTCCTAGGTTTGGCCTGTGGCGCTGCCTGACCGAATTTGTATGCGGGACCTTGCTGTGCGCCTTCTGGCTGCGCGGTCCGGACAGCATGATGCGCGCGCTGCTGATCGCACTGAGCGGCACGGCGCTGTTCTGGGGACTGTGGCTGAGCGGCCTGGGCAGCGAGATATGGGCGTTTCCGGCCGGTGCCGCCTGTCTGATCGTCGCGCTGGCCCATGCGTCCGGCATGAAGCATAATCCGTTGCACTGGCGCGGCTTCCTCTGGCTGGGCGAGATCAGCTATGCGACCTATCTGTCGCATTTCATGCTGTTCATCTGGTTCAAGATCCTGTTCGTCGCCGACGCGCGCGCGATTGCGCCACTCCAGCTTACGGGCTTTCTCTGCCTCACCCTCGCCGCCTCCCTGCTTCTTCATAATTGTGTGGAGAAGCCGGGGCGGCGCTGGGCGGGCCGGTTTAGCGCTTTACGAGATATTCCACTCATCCGTTTCCGGGCCGTCAGATAATTGATATTACTGGATGGAATTCATCGATATTAACGATTTTAGGTACTGAATCCGTTCGTGCTGGGTAGAGACTGAGCTTGTCGAAGGCTCATATCGAAGCATAGCGTCTATACGCTTGTCCTTCGATACGCCATTTCGACTTCGCTCAATGGCTACTCAGGACGAACGGTTATGGTAGGCCATAGAAATCATTTTATACCAGCGTTACCGGCCGGACTGCGCCGACAGCGGACTTGATCGCATCGATAAAGGCCGGAATATCGTCCGGCTTCCGGCTGGTGATGAGATTGCCGTCGATCACCACTTCGCGGTCGAGCACGGTCGCGCCGGCATTGGCGAGATCGGTGTGGATCGAGGGCCAGCCCGTCACCGTGCGTCCGCGCAGGATGTCGGCCTCGGCCAGCAGCCAGGGACCATGGCAGATCGCCGCGACCGGCTTGCCGGCGCGATGGAAGGCGCGAACGATCTCGATCGCCTTCTCCTCCAGACGCAGCGCGTCGGGATTGGCGACGCCGCCGGGGATGATAAGCGCGTCATAGTCATCCGGGTCGACCTCTTCGAGGGTCAGGTCGGGACTGATCGTCGCGCCTTTTTCGGCATGGCGCATTCCCTGAATCGGATGGCGTTGGGGCGCGGCGAGCTTCACGTCGGCGCGCGCGCCGATCAGCGCGTCGCGCGGATCGAACAGTTCGGATTGCTCGAAGCCGTCGGTAGCGATGATGAGGATGCGCGACTTGTCGATATCGGTCATAAAACACTCCTGATGGAGGACGCATAACGGGCGGCGGCCACGGCGGTTGCGGAACGAAGCGACCAAGCGCGGGTTGAACAGGCCGTAACGAAAAGAGTCGGATATAATGACCCGCACCAAGATCGTCTATGTCGACGACAGCCTGCCCGGCATCACCCGCCGCACATTGCGCGGCCATTGGGCCTATCATGACGCATTGGGGCAGCGGATCACCGATCGCGAGGAGATCGACCGGCTGAACGCGATCGGGATGCCGCCCGCTTATGGCGATTGCTGGTTCTGCCCCTCGCCCGACGGGCATATCCAGGCGACCGGTTTCGACGACAGGGGGCGCAAGCAATATCGCTACCATCCCGAATTCCGCGCCGCGCGCGAGGCGGAGAAATATGAGGGGTGCGCCGGGTTCGGCCGCGCCCTTCCCCTGTTGCGCGCGCGGATCGAGAGCGACCTGGCGGCGCGCGGGCTGCCCAAGGATCGCACGATCGCCGCGGTCGTGCGACTGCTCGACCTGGGCAAGGTGCGGGTGGGCAACGAGCAATATGTGAAGAGCAACAAAAGCTATGGCGCGACCACGCTGCGCCGCAAGCATGCCGACCTGAAAGGGCGGACGCTCAGGCTCGCCTATCGCGCCAAGTCGGGGAAGGACCGGACGCTGGCGATCACCGATTCGGCGCTGCTGCGCTTTGTGCGGGCGGTGCAGGATCTGCCCGGCCAACATCTGTTCCAATATCTTGACGGTGACGGCGCAGCGCATCCGGTGACATCGACCGATGTCAACGCCTATATCGCGCAGGCCATGGGCGCGCCCTTCACCGCCAAGCATTTCCGCACCTGGGGCGCATCGGTGATCGCCTATGAGGCGCTGGCCGGGGGGCATATATCGCTCAAGGAGATGATCGCGCCGGTCGCCGAGGCGCTGGGCAACACGCCCGCGATCAGCCGGAAAAGCTATATCCACCCCGCCCTGATCGCATTGGCGCAGGAGGGACAGGATGATTGGCGGGAGGGGCTTCGCCTGCCGCGCCGGACGCGCTATCTGTCGCGGGGCGAACGCGGGCTGATCGAATTTCTGGCAGGGATGTCGGACGCCGCGCCGCTTGCCATAGCCGCCTGAGTTACGAAGGAATTCCATGCCTGCAGCCAAGACCGCAGCCGCGCCCGCATTACAGATCGCGCCGATCAACCTGACCGAGATGTGGAATATCAGCGTCGCCTGGTTCAGCGCGCATGCCGTCCAGATCGGCATCGCGGCGATCGCGGGAACCCTCATCTATCTCGCGCTCGCCACGGTGCGCGAATTCGGCAAACGGCTGAAGCGAAGGCCGGGCGATCATATCGGCTTGGCGACGGTCGTCGGACGGGCGATCGCGCGGACGACCCATTTCTTCATGGTGATAGTCGCGGCGCGGCTGGTGTCGGGCTATGCCAATCCGCCCGTGCCGGTCGCCCGAACGATCGCCTTTCTCTTCACGCTGGCGGCGGTGTTCCAGGGCGCGCTGTGGCTGCGCGAAGTGTTGCTGGGGCTGATCGAGCGCAAGGCGGGCGAGGATGGCGGCAGCGAGACGCTGGCCAATGCGACCGGCATCATCCGCGTGCTGGTGACGGTGGTGCTGTTCGCGATCGCGGCGGTCGTGGTGCTCGACAATCTGGGCGTGAACGTGACCGGTCTGGTCGCCGGGCTGGGCATCGGCGGCATCGCCATCGGCCTGGCCGCGCAGGGCATATTTTCCGACCTGTTCGCCGCGCTCTCGATCATTTTCGACAAGCCGTTCCGGCGGGGCGAGATCATCACCTATGGCACCACGACCGCGCGGGTCGAGCGGATCGGCCTGAAGAGCACGCGGCTGCACGCGATGTCGGGCGAGCGCAAGATCATCTCCAACGCGAACCTGTTGCAGAAGGAGATTACCGGGCTGGATCATCTGAGCCAGCGGCGGGTGAAATTCACGCTGGGCGTAATCTACGAAACGCCGGTGGAGGTTTGCGCGCGGATACCCGAAATGTTGAAGGCCGCGGTCGAAAGCGCGGGGGACGCCATCCATTTCCTGAATGCCGGCATGACGACCTTTAGCGCCAGTTCGCTCGATTTCGATCTGGAGTTCGACATTGCCGATCCCGATGCCAATGATTATTTCATGACCCGGCACCGGGCCGCGCTGGCGGTGCTGAAATGTTTCAACGAGGCGGGAATCGCTTTTGCCTATCCCACGCAGATGAACTTTACCGCCGCGCCGGACGGACGGGCGATCCTGCCCTATCCGGAGGGCAAGCCGGCCTAGCCCCAGAGCGTCCCCGGCAAAAGCATGCCGTCGCGCACCGGCAGGCCGCCGTCGCGATCCTGTGCCAGCAGCAGTGCGCCGTCGAGATCGACCCAGTCGGCGTCTTGTGCCAGCAGGAAGGCGGGGGCGATGCCGAGCGAGGTGCCGAGCATGCAGCCGACCATGATTCGAAATCCCCGCGCGCGCGCTTCGGTTGCAAGGGCGAGCGCTTCGGTGAGACCGCCGGCCTTGTCGAGCTTGATATTGACGGCGGCATAAGCGCCCAGCCGGTCGAGGTCGGCGCGGCTGTGGCAGCTTTCGTCGGCGCAGAAAGGGATGGGGGAGACGATGCCCGCCAGCAGTTCTTCCCGCCCGTGCGGCACAGGCTGTTCGACCAGTTCGACGCCGAGTGTGGCGAGGGTCGCGGCCTGCGCGGCGATATCGAAGCGGGCGCCTTCCGCATTGGCCCAGCTTTCGTTCGCGTCGACGATCAGGCGCACATCCGGCGCACCTGCGCGGACAGCGGCCATGCGGTCGTGATCGCCCGCGCCGGTCAGTTTCGACTTGAGCAGGGTGAAGCCGCGCGCGGCGGCGGCGCGTGCGTCGGCTTCCATGCGCGCCGCATCGCCGAGACTGATCGTGAAGGCGGTGGGCAGCGGCTTCGGTTCGGCGAGACCGGCGATCTGCCAGACGGGAACGCCCCCGCGCCTGGCTTCCAAATCCCACAGCGCGCAATCGAGCGCATTGCGCGCCGCGCCGCGCGGCATGGTGTCGAGCAAGGCCAGACGATCAAGCGGACCGCGATAGGCGGCGAGCGCGGCGACGCAGCCTTCCGCCGTCTCGCCGTCATAATAGATGGCGGTCCCCTCCCCCCGGCCGACATATACGCCGTCGCCCACCGTGCAGACGATCACGTCGACATGCGTCTTGGCCCCCCGGCTGATAATGAAACTGCCGGCGACGGGCCAGCGTTCTACGGTTGCGGAAAGGATTTCGATCATTCCGCCTGATAGGGGGCGCGGCACGGCGGGCCAAGGGCGTTTGCGGGTTCCCCCTCACAGCACTGGCCGCTAGAGCAGAGCGCATGGCCCCTCCGCCAAGGATTTTGACGCTGTGACATCACGCGAGCTGACCAGGCTGTTGTCCCTTTCCGAAAGCCGGGACGCAGACCTGCCGCCATTGCGGCGCGCGCGCGACATGGCGTGGCGGCTGGCATTCGGCTTCATCGGCTGGCCTTGGCTGTTCCGCAGCCTCTATGGCGGCACACAGGCGGAAAAGCGGGCCTTGCTCGACTCGCTCGACCTGCCGCACGATGCGCTGCCGCATCTGGGGAGCTGGAAGGCCGATACCGGTTTCCTGCGCCATATCGTGACGGAGATCGCGCGGCTGCGGCCCGCGCAGGTGGTGGAACTGGGCGCGGGCGCGTCGACGCTGATCGCGGCGCGGGCGCTGGCGCTGCATGGCGGCGGGCGGCTGACCAGTTTCGACCAGCATGCCGGATTTGTGGCGGCGACGCGCGACTGGGTGGCCTACCATGGCCTGTCGGTCGATTTGCGCCATGCGCCGCTGGACGCCGAGGTCGGGGACTGGCCGGGGCGCTGGTATGATGTGGACCGGCTGCCCGAGGCGATCGACCTCATCATTATCGACGGGCCGCCCTGGTCGGTGCATCCGCTGGTGCGCGGCGCGGCGGACAGCCTGTTCGCGCGGCTGAAACCGGGCGGCGTGATCCTGCTGGACGATGCGGCACGGCCGGGAGAAAGGCTGGTCGCGCGGCGGTGGCGCAAGCGCTGGCCCGACATCGATTTCACACTGGCGGGCGACGGGAGCAAAGGCACGCTGGTGGGGGTGAAGCGCAAGGCGGGCGTGCCCGCGCCGGCCAACGACAATGGCAGGGCGCTGCGCCATGCGACCCGCGCCGCCGGGATCGCCGCGCTGATCGCGACCGGCTGGATCGGGCGCGGGGCACTGGGCGAGTTTCCCCAAGCCGCGCAAGCGAGCAGCAGTTTCGTCGACGAAGCGGCGGCGTCGCATCGCACCGGCCTGATGCGGCAGACGATGGACTCGCAGATCGAAAGCCCCAGGCTGGACCGGCGAGAAATCGGGCGATCGACCGGCATCCGCCTGCCCGCCCTGCCCGCCGACTGGACGGTGCGCGACGTGCAGCTTTATCCCACGGAGGCCAGCTCGGCGATTGCGCTGTCGTTGACGACCGGACGGGGCGAGCGGGTGTCGCTGCTGGCCGGACGCGCCGAAACCCCGGCGGAAGGCAAACCGCTGGTCGCGCATCGCGCCGGCGAGACCATCGCCTATTGGGAAGAGGGCGATCTGGCCTTTGCGATCACCGGCACGGTGCCGGCCGACCGCGCGCTGGCGCTCGCGGCGATGGTGGCGCGCAAAGGCGGCTGAGCGGCGGGCGCCTCACGCGTTATGCGCGCGAATCCAGTCTTCGACGATCGGGGCGATCTGATTGCGCCATTTGCTGCCGTTGAAGATACCGTAATGGCCGACGGTGCGGGCGATATGATGCTTCTTCAACCTGGCGGGAAGCTTCGTGGCGATGCTGAGCGCCGCTTTGGTCTGGCCCAGTCCCGAAATATCGTCGCGCTCGCCCTCTATCGCCAGCAGGCCGGTGTCGGTGATCGCCGCGGGATCGACCAGACGGCCACGGTGCATCAACTCGCCCTTGGGCAGGCTGTGCTTCTGGAACACTTCCGATACCGTCTGCAGGTAGAAATCGGCGGTCATGTCGCAGACCGATCGATATTCCTCGTAGAATTTCTTGGTTGCTTCGGCGCTGTCTTCGTCACCCTCGACCAGATGCCTGAACATCTCGAAATGGCTCATCAGATGATCGCCGAGATTCATCGTCATGAAGCCGGCGAGCTGCATGAAGCCTGGATAGACCTTTCGCCCCGACCCCGGATATTGGAACGGCACGGTGGCGACGACATTCTGTTCGAACCAGCTCAACGGCCTTTGAGTGGCGAGCGTGTTCACCGTGGTCGGCGCTTCGCGCGTGTCGATCGGCCCGCCCATCATCGTCAGCGTGCGGGGGCGGCAGGGATTTTTGTCCGCGGCCATCAGCGCGGCGGCCGCATAGGCCGGGACCGAAGGCTGGCACACCGCGAGCATATGCGTGTTCGGCCCGATATGTTCGAGCCATTCGATGAGATAGTCGATATAGTCGTCAAGATCGAAGCGCCCCTCCGACAAGGGCACGTTGCGCGCGTCACGCCAATCGGTGATCCACACGTCATGGCGCGGCAGCATGCGCTGGACCGTGCCGCGCAGCAGCGTGGCGAAATGTCCGGACATCGGCGCGACGATCAGCAGCTTGGGATCGCCGGGGGCGACACCCGCGCGCTCGAAATGGCGTAGCTGGCCGAAGGGCTTGCGCGCTTCGAGCGTTTCGACGATCGCGACATCCTGGCCATTGATCGACGTGGCGGGCAGGCCGAAATCAGGCTTGCCACGCGGGGCCGAGGCATGGGCGAACACTTCGAGCGCCGAAGCGAGGATCGGGCCACCGCCGAAATAGCCGAACGGATTGGCCGGATTGTTCAGCAGTTCGGCGCCTGCATTGGCAAGCGCACTGGCGCCGGCAAGCAGTCCGCGTTGAAATTCATAAGCGCTATAGAGCATGTCCGGCCTTCTTTTCCTGCCTCGCCGTGCGAGAGCCGCGCATTCAAAGCGCGTTTATCGCCGCACCACAATATAAATTTGGTGAGCGGACCTTTAACATATGTCAGATTAATATCGTTTCAACACTGGATGGATTGCGATTGAGGCTGTCCCGGCGCGCTGCTAGACGCGACGTCCATGACAGAAAATGCCAGTGCGCCGGCCAGCGCAGCCCCTCTTGCCGGCAGCAAGCCAGCCCGCCCCGCGTTGAGCAGCCTCGGCATGATCTGGCGGATATTGCGCGGTTATCCGGGCCGGCTGGCGGGGGCGCTGGCGGCGCTGCTGGTATCGTCGGCGGCGACGCTGGCGATCCCCAGCGGCTTCCGGCTGGTGATAGATCGGGGTTTCACCGCGACGGGCGGCGCCGATATCGGCCGCTGGTTCGAATATCTGCTGATGATCGTGGTCGTGCTCGCCTTTGCGACGGCGTTCCGCTTTTATTTCGTGTCGTGGCTGGGCGAGCGGGTGGTGGCCGACATCCGCCTGGCGGTGCAACGCAACCTGCTGCGCCAGCCGCCGCGCTTTTTCGAGGCGAACCGGCCGAGCGAAATCGCGTCGCGGATGACGTCCGACACGGCGATTATCGAGCAGGTGGTGGGATCGACCGTCTCGGTGGCGCTGCGCAACCTGCTGACCGGTGTCGGCGGCATCGTCTATCTGCTGACGCTGGCGCCCAAGCTGACGGTGATGCTGCTGGTCGGCATACCGGTCATTATGGTGCCGGTGATCCTAATCGGGCGGAAGGTGCGGGCGCTGTCGCGGCGCAGCCAGGACCGGCTGGCGGATGTCGGCAGCATGACCGCCGAAGTGCTGGGTGCGATGCGGATCGTACAGGCGTTCGGGCAGGAAGCGCGCGAGGCCGAGCGGTTCGGCGGCGCGGTCGGATCGAGCTTTGCGACGGCCAAGCGGCGCATCCGGTTGCGGGCGATCATGACGGCGGTGGTGATCGGCCTGATCTTCGGCGCGCTGGTGCTCATCATGTGGCAGGGCGCGCTCGATGTCGCGGCGGGCAAGCTGTCGGGCGGGAGCATCGCGGCCTTCGTGTTGACCGGTGGCTTGGTCGCTGGCGCGTTCGGGTCGCTGTCCGAAAGTTGGGGCGACCTGCTGCGGGGCGCGGGGGCGGCGGACCGGCTGAACGAACTGTTGCGCGCGGAGCCGGAGATAGCGGCGCCGGCAAATTCAACCATGATCCCGCCGCTCAGCGAAGGGGCGCGACTGGATTTCCAACAGGTCCGTTTCCATTATCCAACACGGCCAGACGCCCCGGCGCTGCTGGATTTCACGCTGTCGGTCGCGCCCGGCGAGACGGTGGCGGTGGTCGGCCCCTCCGGCGCGGGCAAATCGACATTGATGCAACTCGCCCAGCGCTTCTACGATCCCGACAGCGGCACGATCAGCCTGAATGGCGTGCCGCTGCGCAACGCCGATCCGGCCGCCATTCGCGCGATGATGGCGCTGGTGCCGCAGGAAAGCGTGATCTTCGCCGCGTCCGCGCGCGACAATCTGCGCTATGGCGACTGGGGGGCGAGCGACGAACGGATATGGGCGGCGGCGCGGGCCGCGCATGCCGCCGACTTCCTGGCCGCGCTGCCGGACGGGCTGGACAGTTTCATGGGCGAGGCCGGGACGCGGCTGTCGGGAGGGCAGCGCCAGCGGCTGTCGATCGCCCGCGCGCTGCTGCGCGATGCGCCGATCCTGCTGCTGGACGAGGCGACATCGGCGCTCGACGCCCAGTCCGAGCGGCTGGTGCAGGACGCGCTGGCGACGCTGATGCAGGGGCGCACGACCATCGTTATCGCGCACCGGCTGGCGACCATCCGCGCCGCCGACCGCATCGTGGTGATGGACAAGGGCCGGATCGTCGAACAGGGGACGCATGACGGCCTGAGCGCGCAGGGCGGCCTCTATGCCAAACTGGCGCGGTTGCAGTTCGGCATGGCGGCAAAGGAAGGCTGAAGCACAGGTAGCGCTTGCCCTTGGCCACGCGACGCCCCACCTTGGCACTATTCCAAAGCAGCCAGGGAGTCGGTCGGCATGAAGATCAATCACAGCGGATCCGCGGTGTGGAGCGGCGGCCTGAAGGACGGCCGGGGCGCGATCTCTACCCAGAGCGGCGCGCTCGACGCGCGACCCTATGGTTTCTCCAGCCGGTTCGAGGGCGTGCCCGGCACCAATCCCGAGGAATTGATCGCGGCCGCGCATGCCGGCTGCTTCACCATGGCATTGTCGCTGATCCTGGGCGAGGCGGGGCTGACCGCCGAGCGGCTGGAGACCAGCGCGGTCGTGACGCTGGAGAGCCAGGATGGCGGCTTTGCGATCACGACGGTCCAATTGACGCTGAAGGGCAAGATAGCCGGTGTCGACGACGCGAAATTTCAGGACCTGGCCGCGACCGCCAAGGCCAATTGCCCGGTGTCCAAGCTGTTGAACGCCGACATCATGCTGGACGCGGTGCTGGAAAGCTGACGCCCCTGAAGCTTTGCCTTCAGGCTGCTTCGGTCCGGCCGGAAATGTCGCGAAACTGGATGAAGCCGTCGCGGAAGGCGCGGGGATAGAGTATGGCGTTTTCGCGGGCAACGCGCAGGTCGAGCCGGTCGAGCATCGCCAGCGTCACGCTCGCGAAATGATCCCAGTCGGCAGCGACGCAATCGTCGGTCCATTCGCGTAGATAGAGCGTCCAGTCGTCGCGCAGCGAATCGAATTCGGTGACGAAGGCAGCGGCGTCGGCCCGCGACCGGTCGTGGCTGTCATCGGCCAGCATCGGGTAGAGGAAGCTGTCTTCATACGCGAGATGATTGGCCAGTTCGATCGACAGATCGCGCAGGCTGGCCATCACCGCGTCCACCTGTCCGGCGGAATCGCCGACGCGTGCGCGCAACGCAGCGACGGCGCGCGCGATCCGCTCATGCTCGTCGATCAATCGCACCATGTTGATCGAATGATCGACATCGATGGCGCTGGGTATGGAACACATGGTCGGCGATCCTCTGTCAGGGGCGGCATATCCTCGCTATGCGATGCGCGGCCGGTTTCCGATCTGAAGGACCATCCTTTCAGAATATTTAATAGGGCGACGAAGCGAGCGGCATTGCGATGAATGGTGCGCGAGACGCGAAAGCTTGACGATCGCGCCTAGCCGCTACAGGGTCGCGCCATGGCCCGCGCCGACCGCCTTGAACGCCTCGACGCGCACAGACAGGCGCTGGAAGATGACTATCGCGATGCGCTGGTCGACGCGTTGCAGGCGGCGGCGGCCGGCCAGCGCGGCCTGTTCGGCCATCATGCCGACAGGCAGACCATCGCGGGGATTGCGCCGACGCTGGACGCGCTGGCCGAGACGGGTGAAACGATCGACGCGATGCGCGCGCAACTGGCGATGGAGCCGTTCGCGCTCGCCCGAGAGTTTCTGGCCGCGCGCGGACCGGTGGCGGCGAGCGCCGTCGGCGAGTCGAAGCAGGCGCGCGCCTGGCTGGAGCGGATGGGGATAGCCGCAGGCGCGAAGCGGGGCTGACGCCGCAGGGGTTTCTTTGCGGGACGGATTTTGCGAGGGCGGATTTGCGAAGAAAGGTGGTGGAATAAAACCCGCTTCCTCCCATATTGGGCGCATGACGCATTATTCCCTTCTCGATCTGGTCCCCGTCGTTCAGGGCGGCGACCTGCCTTCCGCCCTGGCGCGCGCCGCCGATCTGGCCGTCCATGCCGAGGGGCTTGGCTATCGTCGCTATTGGACCGCCGAGCATCACGGGATGGCGGGGATCGCTTCGGCGGCGACGTCGGTGGTGCTGGCGCATATCGGCGCGGCGACGAAGACCATTCGCATCGGCGCGGGCGGGATCATGCTGCCCAATCATGCGCCGCTGGCCATCGCCGAGCAGTTCGGGACGCTGGACGCGCTGTTTCCGGGCCGGGTCGATCTGGGCTTCGGCCGCGCGCCGGGATCGGACGGGCGCGTGGCGCAGGCGATGCGGCGCGGACTGCACGGCGGGTCGGACCAGTTTCCGCGCGACGTGATGGAGGTGCAGGCCTATTTTGCGGGCGACGAGCGGCTGGGCTTTACCGCGACGCCGGGGGCGGGCGCGGATGTGCCGATCTGGATTTTGGGATCGAGCCTGTTCGGCGCGCAACTGGCGGCGGCGCTGGGGCTGCCCTATGCCTTTGCCTCGCACTTCGCGCCGGATGCGCTGGACGAGGCGCTGGCCATCTATCGCCGGGACTTCCGCCCTTCGGCACAGCTCGACCGGCCCTATGCGATGGCGGGCTTCAACGTGTTTGCGGCGGAGACCCGCGAAGAGGCCGAACTGATCGCGACGTCGATGCAGCAGAGCTTCGTCGCGCTGCGCACGGGGACACCGGGCAAGCTGCCGCCGCCGCTGGCGGGCTATCGCGAGACGCTGCCGCCGCAGGCGCAGGCGATGCTGGCCAATGTGCTGCACTGCTCGGCGACCGGCACCGAGGCGGACGTGGCCGAAGGGCTGCGCGCCTTCGTTGCGCGGACGCGGGTGGACGAGGTGATGCTGGGCGGCATGATCTTCGACGCCGAGGCGCGCAAGCGGTCCTTCGCGATCGCCGCGGCGGCGATGCAGGGGATCGGGGTCCGCGAAACGGCCTGAAGCGGTTCAGCGCAACGGCGCTCTGAGGCTAGGGCGGATCGACATTCGGCGTTATTCGCATTTATTTTCGCGCAGAGGCGCAGAGCGCGCGGAGATAGCGGGCTTTGGCGCGGTCTTTTGACCTTGAAAAGAGATTCTTCTCTGGGAAAAGAGGGCTGCGCCGCCTGCCTTGGCGACATCTCCGCGTCCTCTGCGCCTCCGCGTGCCTATAATCTTCTTCGCAGATCGGTCATGCAGGTGAATGTCGATCGGTCCTGATCAACATTCATTTCCTTATTTCATTCTTGCCGTCACCCCGGCCTTGACGAGAGAAAAGCCGATCAGATGTGGATCGGCTTGCCCCGGACGGCCATCGCGGCTTCCTTGACCGCTTCATTGTGTGTCGGGTGCGCGTGGCAGGTATAGGCGATGTCTTCGGACGATGCGCCGAATTCCATCGCCTGCACCGCCTGCGCGATCATCGTGCCGGCGGGGCTGGCGATGATCCAGACGCCAAGAACCTTGTCCGTCTCCGCATCGGCGATGATCTTGACGAAACCGTCGGTGTCGCGGATCGCCTTGGCGCGGCTGTTGGCCATCATCGGGAATTTGCCGACCTTGATCGCGCCGCGCTCTTTCGCGGCTTCCTCGGTCAGGCCGACGCCGGCGATTTCGGGATGGGTATAGACCACGCTGGGAATCACGTCATGGTTCACGATGCCGGTAAGGCCCGCGATATTTTCCGCGACGGCAACGCCCTCGTCTTCGGCCTTGTGCGCGAGCATCGGGCCGGGGATCACGTCGCCGATCGCCCAGACGCCGGGGACTTTGGTGCTGAATTCATGGTCGGTCTCGATCTGGCCGCGCGCGTTCACCGCCAGCCCGATCGCGTCGAGGCCCAGGCCATCGGTGTTGGGCTTGCGACCGATCGCGACGAGGACGACATCGGCCTCGATCGTTTCGGCCCCGATATCTGCATTCGTGCCGCCCGCAGCGGGTTCGACGGTGACGGTCGCCTTGCCGTTCGCGGCGGTGACGCCGGTGACCTTGGTGCCGGTCCTGATCTCGAAGCCCTGTTTCTTGAACAGCTTGTTCGCTTCCTTGCGCACTTCGCCGTCCATGCCGGGCAGGATCTGGTCGAGATATTCGACGACCGTGACCCTTGCGCCCAGCCGCTTCCAGACCGAGCCGAGTTCGAGACCGATCACGCCACCGCCGATGACGACCAGATGACCTGGAACCTTTGCCAGTGCGATCGCGCCGGTCGAATCGACAATGACGCCGGCGTCATTGTCGACCGTGACGCCGGGCAGCGGCGCGACCGACGAGCCAGTGGCGATGACGATATTCTTCGCGGTGACGGTGTTGCCCGCCACATCGACGCTGTGCGCGTCCTTGAAGCGCGCAAGGCCCTTGATCCAGTCGACCTTGTTCTTCTTGAACAGATATTCGATGCCGCCGGTCAGGCCCTTCACCGCTTCGTCCTTGTCGGCGAGCATGGCGGGGAGATCGAGTTCGACCGCACCGAGCTTGATGCCGTGCTTGGCAAGGACGCCCGAATCCGCTTCATGGAAAAGATGCGAGGCGTTGAGCAGCGCCTTTGACGGGATGCAGCCGACATTGAGACAGGTGCCGCCCAGCGTCTCGCGGCTTTCGGCGCAGGCGGTTTTCAGTCCCAGTTGCGCCGCGCGGATCGCCGCGACATAGCCGCCGGGGCCGGAACCGATCACTAGGACGTCATAGTCGAACTGCTGGTCTGCCATCTCTAACTCCGTTCGCTTCCGTGCTCCTGCGGACGCAGGAGCCTAGAGCGTCTCAAAACAATGTATCGAACAAATCCTTCCACTGCGGATTATCGCGTTCGATCACTTCCATCTTCCAGCTACGTTTCCATTTTTTCATCTGTAATTCGCGGTGACGCGCTTCCTGCAAATCGTCATGCGCCTCAAACCATATAAGCAGATTGCAGCCATATTTCTTTGAAAAGCCTTCAATCAGTGCATTGCGGTGTTGATAGGCCCTGCCCCGCAAGTCGCTGGTGACGCCCAGATAGAGGGTGCCGTTGCGCTTGTTCGCCATGAGGTAGACGTAACCGGCTTTCGTAGCGCTTCTCCGCCCCTAGGCTCCTGCTTTCGCAGGAGCACCAGCATATGTTCAGTTACAGGTCGATCAGCAGGCGTGTGGGGTCCTCGATCGCGTTTTTGACCGCCACGAGGAATGTCACCGCCTCGCGGCCGTCGATCAGGCGATGGTCGTAGCTGAGCGCCAGATACATCATCGGGCGGATCACGATCTGGCCGTCTACGACCACGGCGCGATCCTCGATCCGGTGGAGGCCGAGCACCGCCGACTGGGGCGGGTTGATGATCGGGGTCGACATCAGCGAGCCGAACACGCCGCCGTTTGAGATGGTGAAGGTGCCGCCCTTCATGTCGTCCATCGTCAACTGGCCTTCCTTGGCCTTCCGCCCATAGGCGCCGATCGCCTTTTCGATGCCGGCGACCGAGAGCTTGTCGGCGTCGCGGATGACCGGGACGACCAGCCCATTGGGCGCGGAGACGGCGACCGAAATATCGGCATAATCATGATAGACGATCTCGTCGCCCTCGATCTGGGCGTTGACGGCAGGCACGTCGCGCAGGGCCATCGTCACCGCCTTGGTGAAGAAGCCCATGAAGCCGAGGCGGACGCCATGCTTCTTTTCGAACAGGTCCTTATATTTTGCGCGCGCTTCTATGACGGCGCTCATGTCGACATCGTTGAAGGTGGTGAGGAGCGCGGCGGTTTCCTGCGCGCTCTTCAATCGCTTGGCGACGGTCTGGCGCAGGCGGGTCATGCGGACGCGCTCTTCGCCACGGGCCGAAGCCGGGGCGGCGGCGGGCGCGTCACCGGCGGCGGGGGTCGCGGCGGCGGACGCCTTCGCCGTGCCGGCGGCGATCGCGGCGGTGACGTCATCCTTGGTCAGGCGGCCATCCTTGCCGCTACCCTTGATCTTGCTGGGATCGAGGCCGTTTTCCAGGACGAGACGACGGACGGCGGGGGACAGGGTCAGGTTGCTGTCCTCGCCTGCCGGTTCCGCAGCGGCCGAGACCGGGGTTGGGGCAGCGCTGACGGGCGCGGCGATCGCGGGCGCAGGAGCGGCGGCGGCGGGAACGGCGGAAGCCGATGCGGCTTCGCCCGCTTCGATCAGTGCGAGGACCGCGCCGACGCCGACGGTGTCGCCTTCCTTGACAAGCTGCTGGCCCAGGACGCCGGCGGCGGTCGCGCCGACGTCGATCGCGACCTTGTCGGTTTCCAGGCTGCAGATCGGCTCGTCGAGCTTCACCGCGTCACCGGGCTTTTTGAGCCAGGCGCCGACGGTCGCTTCAGTGATGGATTCGCCCAGGGTGGGGACTTTGACTTCGGTGGCCATGACGATCTTCTAGCCCTTTTTCTGGCGACGGATTTCGGAACGGACGCTGTGGCCCAAGGCATCGGCGACGAGAGCGCCCTGTTCGGCGACGTGGCGCTTGGCAAGGCCGGTAGCGGGCGATGCCGACGCTTTGCGCCCCGCATAGCGCGCGCGCAGCGGCGCCTTGCCCGCGTCCGCCAGCGCCTGTTCGATGAACGGTTCGACAAAGAACCAGCCGCCATTGTTGCGCGGTTCTTCCTGACACCAGACGACTTCCTCCAGCTTCGGCATCCGCGCGATGCGTTTGGCCAAGGCGTCGGTCGGGAACGGATAAAGCTGTTCGACGCGGACGATCTGGATATCCTTGTCCGCCGCCGCGTCGCGCGCCTCGATCAGGTCGTAGGCGACCTTGCCGCTGCACAGCACAAGCCGCCTCGTATCCGCGTCAGGGGCCGGATTGGTATCCGACAGCAGTCGCCGGAAGTGGGTTTCGCCCTGGAAATCCTCGGTTCTGCTGACCGCGAGCTTGTGCCGCAGCAGTGACTTGGGCGTCATCATGATCAGCGGCTTGCGGAAGGACCGGAGCATCTGGCGGCGCAATATATGGAAATAATTGGCCGGGGTCGTGACGTTGGCAACCTGGATATTCCCCTCCGCGCAAAGCTGAAGGAAACGTTCGAGGCGGGCCGAACTATGTTCCGGCCCCTGCCCTTCATAGCCGTGCGGCAACAGGCAGACGAGGCCGTTGGCGCGCAGCCACTTGCTTTCGGACGAGGCGATATACTGGTCGAAGATGATCTGCGCGCCATTGGCGAAATCGCCGAACTGCGCTTCCCACAGTACCAGGCTCTTGGGATCGGCCATGGCATAGCCATATTCGAAACCGAGCACGCCATATTCGCTCAAGGGGCTGTCCAGCACCTCGAACCGGCCATGCTGGACGGTCGAGAGCGGGATATATTTATGTTCCGTGTCCTGATCGACCCAGACCGAGTGACGCTGGCTGAACGTGCCGCGCCCCGAATCCTGACCCGAGAGGCGAACGCCATAGCCCTCCGACAGCAACGCGCCGAAAGCGAGCGCCTCGCCGGTCGCCCAGTCGAAATTCTCGCCGGTGGCGAACATCTGCGCCTTCGCGTCGAGGATGCGGCGCAGCGTCTTGTGAACGTTCACCCCCTCCGGCACGGTCGTCAGCGTCTTGCCCAGGCTGTCGAACAGCTTGGTCGAGATCGCGGTATCGACATTCTTGCGCGCGGTTTCGATGTCGGCGGGCTGCGACAGGCCCGACCAGCGGCCGGCGAACCAGTCCGCCTTGTTCGCCTTGTAGCTCTTCGCCGCCTCGAACTCCTCCTCCAGATGGTCGACGAACTGCTGGGTCTGCGCTTCGAGGAAGGCGTCGTCGATCACGCCCTCGGCCTTCAGCCGCGCGCCGTAGATTTCGCTGACCGGCGGATGCTGGCGGATCTTCGCATACATCAGCGGCTGGGTGAAGGAAGGCTCGTCGCCTTCGTTATGACCAAAGCGGCGATAGCACCACATGTCGATCACGATGTCGCGATGGAAGGTCTGGCGATATTCGATCGCCAGCTTGCAGGCGAAGGTCACCGCTTCGGGATCGTCGCCGTTGACGTGCAGGATCGGCGCCATGATGCCCTTCGCCACGTCGCTCGGATAGGGCGAGGAGCGCGCGAATTGCGGGCTGGTGGTGAAGCCGACCTGGTTGTTGATGACGAAATGGATGCAGCCGCCGGTATTGTAGCCGCGAATGCCGGAAAAGCCGAGGCACTCCCACACGATCCCCTGCCCCGCAAAGGCCGCGTCGCCATGGATCAGCACCGGCAGGACCTGCTCATGCTTGGCAAGGTCGTCACGGAACACCTGTTGCGCGCGCACCTTGCCCAGCACGATCGGATCGACCGTTTCGAGATGCGAGGGGTTGGGAACCAGGCTCATATGCACCCGCGTCCCGTCAAACTCGCGGTCGGTGCTGGTGCCCAGATGATATTTGACGTCGCCCGACCCGCCGACATCCTCCGGATTGGCGGTGCCGCCGGAAAATTCGTGGAAGATGACGCGGAAGCCCTTGGCCATCACATTGGCGAGCACGTTCAGGCGGCCGCGATGGGCCATGCCGAACACGATTTCCTTCACGCCGGTCGCGCCGCCATATTTGATGACGCCTTCGAGCGCGGGGATCATCGATTCGCCGCCGTCCAGGCCGAAACGCTTGGTGCCGACATATTTGCGGCCCAGGAATTTCTCATATTGCTCGCCCTGGATGACCTTGTTCAGGATCGCCTTCTTGCCTTCGGGCGTGAAGATGATTTCCTTGTCCTTGCCTTCCATCCGGTCCTGGAGGAAGCGGCGCTCGTCGACATCGGCGATGTGCATATATTCCAGGCCGACATTGCCGCAATAATTGGCGCGCAGGATACCGACCACTTCACGCACGGTCGCATATTGCAGGCCGAGCGCGCCGCCCATATAGACTTTCTGGTCGAGGTCGGCGCCGGTGAAGCCATGATATTCGGGGGTGAGATCGGCGGGAAGTTCGCGCTTCGAAAGACCCAGCGGATCGAGATTGGCGGCCAGATGCCCGCGCACCCGATAGGTGCGGATCAGCATCATCGCCCGGATTGACGCGTCGGCGGCCTGCTGGACTTCGGCGTCGGACAGCGTTTGCACGCCCGCGGTCCTGGCGGCGGCCTTGACCGCGACCTGCATCTGCGTGGGATCAAGCCCGGCGGTCAGGTCGTCCGTGTCGATCGGCGGCCAGTTGGGCTTTTCCCAGCTTGGTCCCTGCTCGATTTCCGCGCCTGTGGCGAAATCCTGACCTTCATAACCCATGATATCGATCCTTCCGTGCCCCGGCGAAGGCCGGGGCCTCCAGGAAATCCGCAGCATCAATTTTTCTCGTCATCCCCGCGAAGGCAGGGATCCGTCTCCCACGCTTTCCTCTTAATTTGAGGTCTGGAGATGGCTCCCCGCCTTCGCGGGGATGACTAAGATTTGCTATATTATGTTTCGCATAGACCTCTTATCGCCAGCAAACAGTTGTTTAGCCTTTCAACACGTCCAGCAGGGTGGTGCCGAGTTCCGACGGGCTGCTCGCAACCTTGATGCCGGCCGCTTCCATCGCCGCGATCTTGCTTTCCGCGTCGCCCTTGCCGCCCGACACGATCGCGCCGGCATGGCCCATGCGGCGGCCCGGAGGCGCGGTGCGGCCCGCGATGAAGCCGGCCATCGGCTTCTTGCGGCCCTTCTTCGCCTCGTCGATCAGGAATTGCGCCGCCTGCTCCTCGGCGTCGCCGCCGATCTCGCCGATCATGATGATCGACTGGGTGGCGTCGTCGGCCAGGAACAGTTCGAGCACGTCGATGAAGTTGGTGCCGTTGACCGGATCGCCGCCGATCCCGACCGCGGTGGTCTGGCCGAG
>CAXUEQ010000028.1:0-22780 GCA_964250175.1 uncultured Sphingobium sp.
AGCGCTGATGACCGGGACGAGCCTTGTCGTCGACGGCGGCTGGACCGCGGACTGAGCGTCAGGCGGGTCGCAAGCCTCTCATTTCGCCGCTCAGATCGGCCACCGTCCCCGCTTCGAAACTCGCCACCGGATAGGCGCAATAGTCGGCGGCATAATAGGCGCTTGGGCGATGATTGCCCGAGGCCCCCGTCCCGCCGAACGGCATCGTGCCGGCAGCGCCGGTGGTCGGACGGTTCCAGTTAAGCACACCGGCGCGCGCACGATCGGCGTAACGCCGCCACAAAGCCTCGTCTCCGGAGATCAGACCCGCCGACAAGCCGTACGCCGTGCGATTGGCCGTGACGATTGCGGCCTCGAAGCTAGCGACTCGTGTGATTTGCAGCACGGGCGCGAAGATTTCGGTGTCGGGCGCGTCGCATCCGGTCATGTCGAGCAGGGACGGACGGACGAAGCTGTCACGTGGCGCATCGACAAAAGCGAGCGGGCGAATGGTTCGTGCGCCGAGTCCGGACAGAGTCTGCACCGCATCATGCGCCAGACGCGCAGCATCGATTGAAATGAGTGGCCCGATCGCGGGTTCAGGATCGTCGTCCCACGCGCCGATGCGGATACGGTCGGCGAAGGCGGTGACGGCTTCGACGATCGCATCTCCGGTCCGGCCTTCCGGAACGATCAGCCGCCGCGCGCACGAACAGCGTTGCCCGGTAGTAACGAACGCCGACTGCCCGACGATCGACGCAATCGCGGCTGGATCACCATCCCAGGCGATGATCGGATTGTTGCCGCCAAGTTCGAGCGCCAGGATCACCTCGGGCCGGTCGGCGAAAGCGCGACGGAAATGCGCACCCGCCGCCGCCGAGCCGGTGAACAGCAGCCCGTCGATTGCCCCTGCGACCAGCGCCGCGCCGGTACCGCGCCCGCCCTGAACAAGCGACAGCACACCGTCCGGCAGTCCGGCAGCGTGCCAGATATCGACCATTGCTTCGCCCGTCGCGGGGGTCTGCTCGGACGGCTTGAACACAACCGTGTCGCCGGCAAGGAGAGCGGGAATGATATGTCCGTTCGGCAGGTGGCCGGGGAAATTATAGGGACCGAGCACCGCCATCACGCCATGCGGACGGTGCCGCAGCACGGCGCGGCCGAATGCCATTTGCGTCTCGCGTTCGCCTGCGCGCTCGGCCTGCGCAGCGATCGAAGCGGCGGCTTTCGCAGCCATCGAGGCGACTTCCTGACGTCCCTCCCATAAAGCTTTGCCCGTTTCGCGCGCAATCAAGCGCCCGAGCGGCTCCGCCTGCGCCTGGAGCGCTGCGGCATAGGCGCGGACGTGCGCGATGCGCTCGGCGAGCGGCGTCAACGACCAACTCGAAAAGGCGCGCCCTGCTGTGGCGATCGCGGCTGCAACCTCGTCCGGCGTGGCCACCGGTCCTTCCCACACGGTTTCGCCGCGTGCGGGATCGATCGAGACCAGGCGGCTCATGCCGCGTCCGCCTTAATCATTGCCGCGCAGGTAGCGGCGAAGCGCTCGACGATCGCGTCTGCTTCTGCTGGCGCGAGATTGAGCGGGGGGAGGATGCGCACACAATTGTCGCCACAGCCGGCAAGCAGCAGATGCTGGTTACGCGCGGCGGCGATGAACGCCCGGTTATTGGCCACGAGCTTGATGCCTATCAGCAGACCCTTGCCACGCAGTTCGATGACTGTTTCGGGATAGCGGCGCGCGACCTCCGCCAGACTGCCGCGCAGATGTTCCGCTATGGCACGAGCATGAGCGAGCGTCGCGTCGTCGGAGATGATGTCGAACGCCGCGTTCGCCACCGCCATCGCCAGCGGATTGCCACCGAAGGTCGAGCCGTGCGTTGCGGCGGTCATGCCGCTCGCCGCCGCTGTGGTGGCGAGGCAGGCTCCGACCGGAAACCCCGCGCCAAGCGCCTTGGCAGTCGCCATGATGTCTGGCGCCGCGCCGTCGAACCATTGGTGTGCGAACAGGCGACCAGTGCGCCCCATGCCGCTCTGCACCTCGTCATGGATCAGCAGCACGCCATGTTCGTCACATAATTGGCGGAGGCGGATCAGATCCTCGCCCGAAAACGCCCGCGCGCCGCCTTCGCCCTGCACCGGCTCGACGATCACCGCCGCGCAGGTTGGCCGCGCGATCGCCGCCGCGACGGCGGCCTGGTCATCCATGGCCAACTGGACAAAGCCCGGCATCCGCGGGCCGAAGCCATCGAGATAGGCCGCATTACCCGATGCGTTGATCGCGGCATAGGTGCGGCCGTGGAAGGAGCCGGCAAAGCCGATGATCTCAACCCGCTCGGCCGCTCCGCGCGTCGCATGATAACGCCGGGCGGTCTTGATGGCGCATTCTACCGCCTCCGTACCGGTGTTGCAGAAAAACGCGACGTCGGCGAAGGTCGCGGCGACAAGCTTGACGGCGAGTTCGGTTTGTCGCGGAATCTCCAGCGCGTTGGACACATGCCACAGCCGCGCGGCCTGTTCGCCCAGCGCGTGCACCAAAGCAGGGTGGCAATGGCCGAGCGCATTGGTTGCGACCCCGCCGATACAGTCCAGCCAGCGCGTGCCGGCAGCATCCCATAGCCACGGTCCCTCGCCGCGCACAGGAGCCACGGGAGCAGGGGCATAGACGGGCATGATCGGACCGGACATCTCAGATTTCCTCATGAAGAATATGCGACATGTGATGGGCAATCCGTTAAAAGACAAACGATGAAACCGTGATTCTTTGTGAGCTAATGGAATGAAGGATGATGATCGTCGATTGATACCGCCGATGGCGATGCTCGCCAGCTTCGCCAAGGCGGCGGAGCATGACAGCTTCTCCCGCGCGGCCGACGCGTTGGCGCTGACGCAGGGCGCGGTGAGCCGCCAGGTCGCGGCGCTGGAGCAATGGCTCGGGCGGCCGTTGTTCGATCGGCGCGGTCGCCGAGTATCGCTGAACGCCGACGGGCGAGCCTATGCCGAGGCGATCGCACCGGCGCTGGCCGATATCCGGCGTGCAACGCGGCGGGCAATGGACGATGATGGCCGCCGCGCGCTGGAGATAGCGACATTGCCGAGCTTCGGCATGCGCTGGCTGGCGCCAAGGCTGCCGGGACTGACCGGACGCCATCCCGACATCGTCCTGAATCTGACCGCGCGCAGCGACGAATTTGATCTGGACGCCGAAGGATATGATGCCGCAATCCATTTTGGCCGCCCAGACTGGCCAGAGGTGGAGCATGACTTCCTGTTTCGCGAAACGGCCATCCCGGTCGTTGGTCGGCAGCTTGCCGATCGAATCGTAACGCCGGCGGATCTTCTGGGAGTGCCGCTCCTGACGCTCCGATCGCGTACCGACGCATGGTCGGCATGGTTCGAAGCGCAGGGCGTCGATCGTCGGGGCGTCACTATCAGCGCGACGCACAGTCAGTTCCTGCTGCTTGCACAAACGGTGGTCGCGGGCGGCGGCGCCGCGCTCATCCCGCATTTTCTCGTTGAACCCGAACTGGCGGCCGGAGACTTGGTCGCGCCCTTCCAATCGTCGGTCGCCAGCGAATTCGCCTATTATCTGGTCACCTCCCGACGCCGCCAGCACAGTTCGGCAATGTCGGCTTTCAAAGGCTGGCTACTGGACGAAGCTCAATCGGCAGCCGCTGCGCCAAGCGCCGCGCGCAGCGGCCCGAGCCATGCCGCATAGTTGCGCCATTGATCGATTCCTTCGTTCGACAAGGGCCGACGCACCTGCTCCGAGCTTGCCGTGCGCACCGCACGCTCAGTCTTGTGAAAAGCCAAGCAGGCAGGTTCGAAATCCAGGTGGCAATGCGCGAGCAGTTTCCTGATCTCGCCTTCGGCATCGGCGACTAGCGTTTCATGATCGACGCGATGGACCCGCCCGGGCAGCACCGCATCATAATGCGCCATCATTTCCACATATTCGCGATAGTAGCGGCCGAGTTCGCCAAGATCGTAGGTAAAGCCCTGACCGCGGGAAAAATGCTGTTTGAACGCGGAGAAGCCGGTCGCCATCGGAT
The DNA here is from genome assembly GCA_964250175.1 of uncultured Sphingobium sp. Classification (GTDB taxonomy): domain Bacteria; phylum Pseudomonadota; class Alphaproteobacteria; order Sphingomonadales; family Sphingomonadaceae; genus Sphingobium. The sequence goes on from CAXUEQ010000028.1 coordinate 4,029, forward strand.
GGCGCCGCGCATCGATGATCGTTGCGTTGGGCAGGATGAGGTGGATCAGGCCGATATGCGCGAAATTATTCGGCATCTTGTCGACAAACAGCGGCCGTGCCGTCTTGCGCTGGATGCGCGTGCCGTCGAGATAACGCCGACCGAGCGCCGCCAGTTCAGCGGGGGAGAGCGCGAGTAGCCCATACAGATAGCTTGTCTGTGCCGGGTCGCGCTGAGGATTGTTTTTCCCGCTAAGGTCGGAGGCGATCGAACCGATATCGGGCAGTTCCATCGTCCCTTCCACCCCGCTGTGGCTGGCAAGTATCTGTTCGATCAGTGTCGAGCCTGAACGCGGCAGTCCGACGACGAAAATAGGGTCATAGGCCGGGTCGCCCGATCCACTGCGCGCCGCAAACGCCGCGCGCGTCATCAGCGAACGCGTCGCGACGAGATGGGCGGTCGCCTGCTCGGGATCGTAAGGCAGTTCGGCGCGGCGCAAGGCGTTGCCCTGCGCATAATGTTCGAACGCGCCAGGATGGTCGCGCAAATCTTCAAGCGCCTTGCCGAGCGCAAAATGCAGGTGATAGCGATCCTCGGGACGGGTCGCTTGCGGCAGCGCGGCCAGCATCGCGGCGACTCCGTCCGCACCGAGGCTTACCGTCTTCAGATTGGCCAGGCTCCACCACGCATCTCCCAGCGTTGGCGCAAGCGCGATCGCCTGACGATAGGCGGCGATCGAATCGTCGCGCCGCGCCACTGTTTTGAGCACATGGCCGTAGCTGACCCACAGCTTGGCCTGATCCGGGTAGCGCGCAAGGATTGTCTCGTAAACGTCGATCGCGGCACCATAATCGCCCGTGCGCACCAGCACCGCCGCCTTGACCGCGAGGTGTCCGACATGATCGGGATCACGCGCGATCAGCCGATCGGCTTCGGCATGCGCCGCTTCGAATTTGCTTTGGCGGTGAAGCACAGTGACGTAATTGGCGCGCGCTGCGTCGAAATCGGGTGCCAGTTCGAGCGCACGGGCAAGCAGCTTTTCGGCATCGCCATAACGTCCGATACGGCCCGCGACTTCGGCGAGCATGCGAATGGCGGCGACGTCGGCGGGGGCTTCGCGCAATCGTCGGCGCAGTACACGCTCCGCAACCGCAATCTCTCCATGCTGCATCGCCGCCGCTGCTTCGATCAGCAGCGGTTGGCGCTGTGCGTCAGCCAGAGCTATGGTTAGGTCGATCGGCATCAAACGGCTGCCGCGCCCGGCTGCAATCGTCCCGGAAACAGACGATATTCGGCAATGCCGCCCTTTTCTTCAATTTGTCGCGCCATCATCTCGACCGCCGCTTTCGCCATATGCTCAATCGGCTGATCGACCGAAGCGATCCCGTGGCTAATCCAGCGCGACGCTTCGATTCCGTCGAACCCGGCAACCGTAACATCACCCGGCACCCGCTTGCCGAGGCGATAGACCAACGCATCTTTCGCGCCGATCGCCATCATGTCGTTGGCGGCGATGACCGCGTCATAATTGCCTATGCCGCGCGCCGTCCAGTCGGCGACTGCAGCCACGCCGCGCTCATAGTCGAAATCGCCGCGAAAATCGGCGACGACGCTTGCGCCACGCCGGGCCAGTTCCTCCTCGACGCCGCGCATCCGTTCGTTGCCGACGAACGAATCGCGGTATGACCGAATCAGCGCGATACGGCTTGCGCCGCCGTCGAGCACATGCCGTGCGATCAATATGCCCGAAGCATGATGATCGCAGCCGACAGACGCACAGCGATCGTCGCCCGGCCGATTGTAGAATAGCAACGGCACCCGCGCCCGTTCGAGTTGGTCGAGTAAAGGTGAGGGGATCTGGGCAGCCGCGATGACGCCATCGAGTTGGTAGGACAGGACATGGTCGATCACCTCGCCAATCTCTTCGTCATCTTCGAGCAGGAACAGCATGACCCGGACGCCGATCGTCGAAAAGGCCTGACTCAGCGCGAGCAACACGCCGGGATGATGACGATTGGTCTCGTTGAACAGGATAAGCCCGACGACATTTGAGCGCCGCGTGGCGACCGCACGCGCCATCACGTTGGGCCGATAACCCAACTCATGCGCGGCATGCAGGATACGCGCGCGCTTTTCGGGCGCTACGCTCGCGCCGGGCGTGAAGGCGCGCGACACCGCGGACGCCGATACCCCCGCCGCGCGTGCCACGTCTTCGGAAGTCAATCGACGATGCGGTTTTGCCGCATCGTCATCGCCTGACGGCGGCGTGGCCGTGCGTCGGCGCGCCGTCATGAGAGCGCCCTTTTCGTGTGACGATTGCATGCCCATGCAATACTCGTTACGCTATGTTTCTTCATGAATGACAGGCCTTACCCATGATCGGCGAGACGATCAACAATAGCGAAGACGCGATCGCGGTAACGCTGGCGGAAACGCCGGAAGCGCCGCCGCTCACACAGCCCTTCAAACTCGCTTATGGCATCGGCAGTATGGCCGAAGCTGTCGTGATTTCGTCGACCACCCAATTTCTGATGCTGTTCTATAACCAGGTGCAGGGCCTGCCATCGGCGCATGTTGGTTTGGCGATCGCTGCGGGCCTCGCCGTCAATGCGATCGTCGACCCGGTCGTCGGCAGTTGGTCGGATCGGACGCGGTCGCGCTACGGGCGGCGGCATCCGTTCATGGCGCTCGCTATTTTCCCGGTCGCCCTCACCTTCTTCGCATTGTTCAATCCGCCGACCCATTTTGGCCAATGGACGCAGCTTATCTGGCTTGCGGGTCTCAATATTCTGCTTCAGCAGGCTTTGACCACATTTCATACGCCCCATCTTGCGCTCGGCGGGGAATTGACCACCGATTATATCGAGCGCACCCGCGTGATGAGCTACAATACTTTTTTCCTGTGGGCAGGTGATACGCTGTGCTGGGTCGCAACCTTTGGGCTGTTTTTCGGCGCGACCACGCAATTCCCCAATGGGGCGCTTGATCCATCGCGCTATCCCATCTTTTCCGGAACGATCGCAATTCTGGTTGCGCTGATTCTCTTCACTTCGACCTTTTTCACGCGAAAGCGCATTCCGTGGCTGCCAAAGGCGCCGCCGGCGATGGGACGCTTTTCGCCGCGCGCCTTCATCAATGACGTGACGCATGCACTGTCGAACCGCAATTATGTGCTGCTGCTCGCCAGCCTCTTCTTTCTGTCGCTGATGCAGGGCGTGCGCGGCGGACTCTGGATCTACACTGCGACCTTCTTCTGGCAATTGACCAATGCGCAGATCACCTGGTTCGCGCTCGGCAGTTTCGTAAGCTATTCCTGCGGTTCGCTGATTGTCGCCTGGACACACCGGCATTTCGACAAGCGCCGCACGGGCGCGGTTGCGGTGGTAGTCTATTGCATCGGCCCCGCACTGCCGCTGGCGCTCGGCTGGGCAGGTGTGCTCGACGCACGGACTCCTGGCATTCTGATTATCCTTATCTGCTTTTCGCTGCTCCAGCATCTGCCTTTCAGCCTGATGACGACAACGATGTTTTCCGCACTTGCGGACATTGCCGATGAGAATGAACTGCGCTTCGGCGAACGTCAGGAGGGCGTGCTGTTCTCTACGCAGACATTTTTTTCGCGAATCGATCAGGCGGTAGGCGCCGCGCTTGCTGGCTGGGTGCTGTATATCGTCGCATTCCCGGCCACGGCAATACCAGGGCATGTCTCATCATCAACGCTGCATGGCCTTGCAGGTGCATTTGTGCTTTCGACCATACCAGGTCTGGTCGCGGCGATATTCTACGCGAAGCTTGGCCTGACGCGCGCGACATATGATGCGACCCGGCGTGGACTGGATACTGTGACAGATTAATGTAGTTCCTATTGCAAGCGCATGCACTACATGCCATCGTCTGATGCGACCGGATATCGAGCGACCGCAAAAGCGGCATGAAGATGTTCGCGACGACGAAATCCTTAAAGGGGAAAGTGTCATGCCATCTCGTAATTATCTGTTGATTGCCCTAGCCGGAAGCTCGGCGCTTGTTCTGCCTTCGACCGTACTTGCCCAAACGGCGGCAACTACGGCAAACGGCCCGGTCGCGGACTCTGCCGATATTGTCGTGACCGCGCAAAAGCGCGAGGAAAGCCTTCAGTCCGTTCCAATCAGCATTCAGGCGCTTAGCGGCAAGCGGCTCACCGATTTGCAGGTTCGCAATTTTCAGGACTATGTCCAGTATCTGCCAAGCGTCAGCTTCGCGCGCGGTTCGACCGGCGTTCCCGGCAATGTATCGACCAGCTTTCGCGGAATCGCCACCGACGCCGGCCTCGTCGCGAGTGCGACGCTCCCGACGGTAGGCATTTATCTGGACGAACAGCCGGTAACATCGATCGTCGGTTCGCTCGACATCCATGCTTACGACATCGCCCGCGTGGAAGCACTCGCGGGGCCGCAGGGGACGCTATATGGCGCGTCGGCAGAGGCCGGCGTCATTCGGATCATTACCAACAAACCCGATTCGACCAAATTCAGCGCGGGTATCGATCTGGAGGCTAACCAGATATTCAAGGGCGGCGCCGGCGGCATGGCCGAAGGCTTTGTGAACATACCGATCGTCGCCGACCGGATCGCGTTGCGCGCGGTTGGCTGGTACAATCATACTGGCGGCTATATCGACAGCGTCTCGCGTTCACGCACGTTCCGCTCATCGGGCATCACCCAGACGTCGCTGGTCGGCGATAATTTGAACAGCTCCGATGTCTACGGCTTGCGTGCCCAGTTGGGTATCGATCTCGACGACAACTGGACGATCACGCCGTCGATAAATTACCAGAAATCGACGTGGGACGGCCCCTACCGCTCCGATGACGACAAGGCCGGCGTGCTCAAAGTCGCACATTTCTATCCCGAATTCGGCCGCGACGAATTTTACCAGGCCGGTGCCACGATCACCGGCAAAGTCGCCGATTTCGACATCACCTATGCCGGCTACTATATGGATCGCCGTTTTGCGAGCCAGAACGACTATTCGGATTATGGCTTTTATTACGACGCGATCAACGGTTCCGGGTCGGGCGTTGTCGACGATGCCGGCAAGCTGATCGACCCCTCGCAACTGTTCAACAACAATCGGCATTCGACGAAACTGAGCCAGGAATTTCGTGTTTCTTCCCCGCATGACTCACGTTTCCGCATTCTTGCCGGTCTGTTCTATCAACGTCAGACCGAACTGGGCGAGGATGACTATCTGACGCCGAACTTCGCTACGCGCCTGTCGGTGCCGGGACGTCCCGGTCAGGTATGGCTGACGCGGCAGAAGCGGGTCGATCGCGACTATGCCGCATTTGGCCAGTTCGATTTCGACCTTACCGACAAGCTGACGATCACGGGGGGCCTGCGCGCGTATAAGTTCAATAATGATCTGGTTGGCTTCTTCGGCGTGAACACGACCTATTTCGGCACTGGCGTCCGCCAGTGCCTTGGGCCGAAGACCGGTCCGTACAATCTGGGCGTAGCGATCGTGCCTGGCACGCCGTGCACCAATCTTGGCGTCCTGAACCCCGATGGGACGATCTCGCCGAAGCGGTCGAAAGGCGACGGCTTTACCTATCGCGCCAACGCGACCTACAAGTTTGATTCCGATCATCTGGTCTACGCGACGATGTCGAGCGGCTTCCGGCCGGGCGGCATCAACCGCGGCGGCGCGGCGGCGGCATTCGATGCCGACAAGCTGACCAATTACGAAATAGGCACCAAGAACAGTTTCTTCGACCGGCGCGTCACGCTCAACGTCACGGCTTTCTGGGAAGACTGGAAGAATGTGCAGGTGACCTACGCGCCTCAGGGAAGTTTTGGCGTTGCGGTCATCACCAATGCGGGCGGGGCGCGCTCGCGCGGGATCGAGGGCGATGTGTCGTGGCGCGATCCCGGCGGTTTCTCGCTTACCGCCAACGCGACTTATGTCGATGCCAAGCTGACCGCGCCGCTCTTCACCGGCGGAACGAGTCCGAGCGCGGCGGCCGGCACCAAATTACCGCTGACGCCAAGCTTCAAGGGGACGGTAATCGGCCGCTACGAGTTCGATACAGGTTCCTGGCGCAGCCACGTCCAGGCTTCGGTTGCCTATATCGGCGATCGTATCGCGACACTGCCGACAGCTGATTCCGCCAAACTGGGTATCAGTCCGGCTTATACGCAAATCGACGCAAGTATCGGTGCAAGCCGGAACGGGACGACCCTTGAGCTATACATACGTAACCTGAACGACGTGCGCGGCGAACAGAGCCGTTCAGCGCAGTGCAACATCAACTATTGCGGACCGTCACTCGATCCCGGCCGCGATCCAGTCGGCGAAATCTATCGTATCTATAATCAGCCGCGGACGATCGGGATACGCTTCGGGCAGAAATTCTAAGGTTTAGCCTAGATAATCTTCTGGTTGGCACTGCCCAAGGTTTCGGGCAGTGCCAACCAGATTGCGCAACCGACGAGATAGGCGATCGCGCCGCATGCCATCGTCCATTGTAGCCCGATGCGCGGACTGGCGAAGGCGAAAAATAGCGGCGCGCCCATCGCAACAATATGTCCGGCATGAAACAGCGCAGCGCCGTGCGGTCGCAGGCGTTCGGGAAAAAGCTCCGCGAACCATACGCCCCAAGCGGAGGTGCAGGACAGCCCGAAGCCGAAAGCGAATGCGATGAGATCGAGCGCTCGTCCGGTGAACCCGCCGAACAGAAAAGCGATGATCGCGATCGCCGCAAGAACATAGCCCGACGCGGCGCTGCGCCGTCCGAAACGGTCGGACATCCAGGCCCAGAAGAACCCGCCGATCAGCGAGCCTCCGCCTAGCAATGCAACGACCGCCCCGATCCGCCATGCGTCGAAAGCCAGCGCCTGTTTCATATACAGCGTCACGAAGGCGGCAAAAAGCTGGTAGGCGTTGAAATCGATACCGGACAGCATGATGCAGCCGAGCGTCAGCCAACGCCAGCGCGGCGAAAGCATCGCCCGCCAGCCTCCGACCGGCGCGCCCGGTGTTTTCACCGTTAAAGCAGCCTTATCGTTCGGTACGAGAATGAAAGCCAGCGGCGCCATTAGCAACGGTACTGCGCCGATCCACATCAGCATATGCCAATGCACGTCGCCCAAAGCACCGCCAAGCGCTCCCAGCAAAATGTTGGATAGCGGATACATCGCCGCATTAAGCGCGATCAGGCGTCCACGCACCGATGCTGGAAACAGCGCAACGACGAGGCCGGTCGCCACGACATAATAGCCGCCGAGTGCCGCCGACATCAGCGCACGCACACCGAACCACAGCGGAAAACCGGTCGCCAAAGCCTGAAATACGGCAAATCCACCAATTGCCGCTGCGATCGCCGTCACCGCCCGCCTTTTACCCGCCCAAGCGACGAAGCCCGCCCAACCGAACGCGCCTATCGTAACGCCAATATTCTGGGCGACAGACAGGTTTGCGGTATCAGTCAATGTGAAACGATAGTCGCTGACCAAATAGGGCCGAACATAATCGACGACGTTGAAATTATAACAGTAGAACAGATAGCCGATCAGGACGACGCTGTAAGCAGCCACCCTTCGGCCAAGGCTTGGTTGCTCAGCCACCCGATGCTGCGCGATAAACCTGGGCCAGCACGCCGACCTCGTCAAACACTGTCCATTCCTCGACGATGCGTCCGTGCGCGTCGAAACGGCAATGCGTCATGCCGGGGATAGCGATCGGCACGCCCGAGGGCATGGCACCGAACCACGCGCCGCTGCGACTGGTGCCCGCCAGTTCCCAGCGCACCGCAGCGATGACGCCGTCGATTTCCTCCGACCAGCAGATATGGCCTATCGTCATGCGGGCATCGGGCAGCGCGGCCAGCAGCGAAAGATGAAGGGCGCGAATACCCGGAACGCCCTCTCCCACACGCCCGCCGGCCGTATGAAGCCGCACGGACGGATCATAATGCACCGCGACCTGGTCAAGCATGCGGCGGTTCCAGATATCGTGGAACAGGTGGCGCACATGCTGCTCCAGGGTTTCGCGCGGCTCATCGAGCGGCAGCGGCGGCGTCTGCCCGTCGAGCCGTACCGGCCAGCCGCGGACGTAAAGCTCGCCCGGCGGCATGTCCGCCACGCGGCGTGCGGCTTCGTGCAAGTCGATGCCGAGCTGACGGACGAGCGCACCATTGTCGCGGGCGAGCCATTCGGTATGAATACGGCCGTTCAGGGAAACACAATCGGCGCAGAACCGTATCGTCGCGCTCCGGCCAGTCGCGGGTCCGTAGATCGTCGCGCCGACGTTCAATCCCGTACCGAAGCCCAGATGGCTTGTGTAGAATCCATCATGGCTATTGCCGCTCCAGGCGATGTTAAGGAAGTGATTGTCGAGGTCCGGCGACACCGCCATCGACACGGTCGTTCCTTCGACTACCCGATCCACGCCACGCCCAATGTCGGTTGCGGTGTAAATGACGCAATTGGGATCATAGGTCTCGTACACCAAACCGATCGCACCATCGATCCAGATACGCCGCGTGATCTTGACGATATAATCGACAATGTCGGCATATTCGTTGGGAAACCCCGCAAGGTCACGATCAGGACGTGCTACGACCGAAAGAAAATCGGCCTCATTGGCATGACGCACCTGGGTAACCACTGGCCGTTGCTCGATCTGGAACGGAAATTCTTCTATTGCGCGCTCGCTCATTAAATTGCCCTTCTGCGCTTGCCTCTTCACAATCATGCGGGCATGGCGCATTTAATGCAAGCGCCTGCAAAAGCAAATGAGGAAGAATCATGACTGATTTCCAGACTGAAAAGGCAATTTTGCGCGCCTTTCATACCGATCTGGCAAACGCTACATCCGACACTGTAGGCGATATTCTGGCAAAGCATGTTGCGCCGGATTGGCATTGGCGCGGCATGCATCCCTTTCATGAACAGCAGGGCGCGGCCGCGGTCGCCTCGGTTTTCTGGCAGCCATTGCTGAGCGCGATGACCAAGCTTCAGCGGCGGCCTGATATCTTCATGGCGGGTCTGAACGAAATCGACGGTTTCAAAAGCCGCTGGGTCGTGCAGATGGGGCATCTGATGGGGCTGTTCGACCGGCCGTTCCTGGGCATTCGCCCAACCGGACGTATCGTGATGCTGCGCTTCGTCGAGTTCAACCAGATCGAAGACGGGCGCATCGTCGAGACCGCGATGTTCGTAGACTTGCCGCATCTCATGATCCAGGCGGGGCAGGATCCTTTTCCACCGCAGACCGGCGCCCACCTCGTCCAGCCGGGGCCGATGACGCATGCCGGGCTGATGTACGAAGCGCAGGACCCGGCCGAAGGCCATGCGACGCTGGCCGCCATCAACGCGATGCTCAATAATCCGTTTACCTCGGTCGATGGCGTGGACGAGGAAACACGGCTGAAGCGGGCCTGGCATGACGACATGATCTGGTGGGGACCCGCCGGGATCGGCGCGACCTACACCATTCCGCGCTACATCAAGCAGCATTGCGAACCGTTCGATGATGCGCTGCACGAAGGCTATCGATTCAACGGTCATCTGTGCAAGATGGCGGAAGGGCATTTCGGCGGCTTCTTTGGCTGGGCAAACCTGACGCTGCAAAATGCGGGCGGATATCTTGGGATGACGGCCGGGCCGGGTCCGAGCGAAATGCGGGTCGTCGATCTTTACCGCGAGCAGGACGGCAAGCTCGCGGAAAACTGGATTTTCATCGACATCCTGCATTATCTTGCATTGCAGGGACTCGACGTGCTGGGGCGGATGGCTTCAATCAGGGAATATTGATCATAGTCCATTCGTGAATCTGGATCAGCAAATCAGGAAGTCGCGCTACAATGCCAGCCGCAGGATCGTCAGTGCAGACAAGGCCGCGCGCTCGGCGAGACTCTCGACGATCAGGAACTCTTGCGGAGAATGGATCGCGCCGCCGCGCGCGCCCATCGTATCGACTACGGGTATGCCGCAGGCCGCGATCGTATTTCCGTCACACACCCCGCCCGTCGCGCGCCAGCCGATCGATAGCCCGAGATCCGCTCCGCATGCCTTGACGAGCGCGAAGAGCTTTGCCGCCCCCTCATCGATAGGTTTGGGTGGCCGGTTGAAACCGCCATGCACGAAAATCTTCACATCGTGCGCAGCGGTAACCCGCGCGACTTCCGTATCAATGGCGCTTTGTGCGCGAGCGATCTCCTCGTGCGATGCCGGTCGGAAGTTTATGCGCAACACGGCATTGTCCGGCACGACATTATTGGGCCCCCCACCCTCGATCCTGGCCGGATTCACCGCAAGCCCCGCTGTGCGGATCGCGTGCAGCCTTACGGCCAGATCGGCGGCGGCGGCGATCGCATTGCGCCCGTTTTCAGGATCGCGCCCGGCATGCGCGCTGCGGCCCGTTACCACGATCGAAAAATTACCCGTGCCGCCCCGCGCGCCCGCAAGTGTGCCATCCGGCAGTGCGGGTTCGTAGGTCAGCGCGGCGATCTTCCCCCTGGATGCGCGCTGGATGAGCGCGGTAGAAGAAAAGGACCCGGTCTCCTCGTCCGCGTTGATGACGACCTCATATCCAATTCGCGATGCGGCCGGACTTGCTTCCACCGCCTTGAGCGCAGCGAGCATCACGGCCAAGCCGCCCTTCATGTCCGCAACACCGGGACCATTCAAGGTGCCGTCACCCTGCCAGGTCAGCGCCTGAAACGGATGATCCACCGGGTAGACCGTGTCCATATGGCCTGTCAGCAACAGTTGAACGGGTGCTTCAGGCCGGACGGAAAGGTGCAGATGCTTGCCATGATCAAGCACACCAATCTTGCCCTGAGCATCGACCAGTTCCGCGCTATCGCCATCCACAAGCTTTATAGCGCCGGGCAGCGCACCAAATTCCTCCACCAGCATCGTTGCAACTTGCGCCAACCCGGCGAGATTGCGTGTTCCACTGTTCACCATCGACCATCGCTCAACATACGCCAGCATCGGTTGCATCGCGACGAACGCTACCGCTGCCGTTTCCTCGTTCGTCAAACCGGTCATTTAAAACCTCTACAAGTCGGATTATGCAGTGCAAGCCTAACCATAAATATTATGCAAAAGCTTCCTAAATGCGCCTGTATGGACAGTCAATGCCAGCCGAAAATATGCGAATTTTCGATTGCACGAACACGAACATTGTTGTTGACTGCGAATTCAATAAAAAAGGGAGGATGTCATGGAAACGAATAAAATCGGTAGGCGCAGCTTTATTTCCAGCGGTGTAGCGGTTGCGACCCTCGCCGCGTCTGGGCCGGTATTGGCAGCGCCGCGCAAGCCTGGCTTTCTTTTCGGCGTCGCTACCGCTGCCCATCAGATCGAAGGCAATAACGTCAACAGCGACTATTGGGTGCTGGAGAATATTCCTTCGACGGGTTTTCCTGACCGCTCCGGTGATGCATGCGACAGTTGGGATCGCTGGCGCGAGGATATCGCTCTAGTGAAGGCGATGGGGCTGAACGCTTATCGATTCTCGATCGAATGGGCGCGCATCGAACCGGAACGTGGGCGTTTCTCGCAGGCGGCGCTCGATCATTATCGCCGCATCTGCATCGCATGTCGCGAAGCGGGCATAGCACCGGTCGTTACCTTCCATCACTTCACCAGTCCGCGCTGGATTGCGGCAGTGGGCGGCTGGGAAAATCCAGAGATCGCCGAATTGTTCGCGCGCTATTGTGACAAGGCGGCGCGCGCGCTTGGCGACGTGATCGACTGGGCTTGCACGATCAATGAGCCGAATGCGCAGGTGAATTCCTATGTCGTCGCGGGTTTCAAACCGTGGGCGCGCGAGGCGGTGGTGCGGCGCGAGGCGGCGCATGCGGTCGGGTCGGACCGGTTCTGCGCATTCTTCCAGGGCGATTCGCTCAAGGTCCGCGATGTCTGTATCGCCGCCCATGCGCGCGGCCGCGACGCGATCAAGGCGGCTGCACCACACGTCAAGGTCGGCATTACGCTCGCGCTTCAGGACTTGCGGCCGGGACCCGATGGCGAGACATTGTATCGGCGCTTGTATGAAGAGGCGCGCGCGCCCTTCTACGAGGCTGCGCGGCATGACGACTTCATCGGCGTGCAAGCATATAACCGGCTGGCAACCGGTCGCGACACCTATCTGCCGATCATGCCGGGCACGTTCGTCGATTCATGGAGTCGGGATTCGTCTCCCGACGTGCTGGCGGCGGTGGTCCGCGAAGCGCACAAGGCGTGCGGCGCACCGATTCTGGTCACCGAGCATGGCATCAACGCAACCGACGATGCGTTGCGTGTGCGCCATCTTGGCCCCTCGCTCGAAGCCCTTGAAGGCTGCGTGCGCGAGGATATTCCGGTGCTCGGCTATATTCACTGGAGCCTGATCGATAATTTCGAATGGGGTTCGGGCTATAAACCGAAATTCGGGCTGGTCGCAGTCGACCGCACGACCTTCCGCCGCACGCCCAAGCCCAGCGCTGCGGCCTATGCCCGGCTGGTTGCCCGGATGCGTCCCCGTTTCGAGCAGAGGGCATGATCGCTCCACCACTCACGCGCCGTCTCAAGGCCGCATTCGCGCTTGGCAGTTCCGCCGAATCGATCGTGTTGACGGTTACCAATGGCTTCCTGTTACTATATTATAATCAGGTTCGTGGGGTGCCGGCCGAGTGGGTCGGCCTGGCATTGGCCGCCGGCCTGATCGTCAACGCGCTGTTCGACCCGATGGTCGGTTCCTGGTCCGATCGTACCAATTCGCGCTGGGGCCGCCGACACCCGTTCATGTTCGCGTCGATCGTGCCGGCGGCGCTTTTGTTCTGGGCGGTATTCAATCCGCCCGCAGCGCTTGGCCATATGGGCGAAGCGGTTTGGCTTTGCGTGGTCAACGTCCTCCTCGTGCAGGCGATGACGATATTCCACACACCGCATCTAGCGTTCGGCGGCGAACTGTCAGACGACTATATCGAGCGCACCAACGTCATGAGCTGGAACATGTTCTTCCTGTGGATAGGTGACACGGCGGGCTGGCTGCTGTCGTTCGCGGTATTCTTCCGGGCCACGGCGGGACATCCCAACGGCGCGCTCGATCCGACGCGATGGCCCTCCTTCACCTTCACCATCGCGGTGGTAATCCTGCTGTGTCTTGCGATTTCGAGCTGGTTCACGCGGTCACGGATACCGTATTTGCCGGTGCGTGCAGCCGGCACGCCCAAATTTGGCGGGCGCGAGTTTGTGCGCGATCTGGGTAGGGCGCTATCCAACCGCAGCTATGTCGTGCTGTTGATCGGTTTCTTTTTCCTGTCGCTAATGAGCGGCGTGCGTAACGGTCTGTGGATTTATACAGCGACTTTTTTCTGGCGCCTTACCAATAATCAGATCAGCTTTTTCGTGCTCGGCAGCCTGGCGGGATACGTCTTTGGTGCGGTTGCAGTATCGGCGCTACATCGCCGCTTCGACAAGAGGTGGACCGGGATGGCCGCTTTATTGGTCTATTGCATTGGCCCGGCGATCCCGTTGGCGCTCGGCTGGGCTGGTATCATGAGTGCAAATACGCCTTATTTGGCGCCGATTCTTATCGCCTTTTCAATCCTGCAACATGCGCCATACAGCATCATGACAACCACCATCTATTCGGCGCTGGCCGACATTGCCGACGAGAATGAGCTACGCTACGGCATCCGGCAGGAGGGCGTGCTCTATTCGACGCGGACTCTGTTCGCCAAGATCGACCAGGCGATCGGCACGGCGCTGGCCGGCTGGGTGCTGACGATTGTGGCATTCCCGGCCAAAGCGGTGCCCGGCCAAGTGCCTGCCGCCGTGCTCGACGGTCTTGCCGCTGCCTTCGTGCTATCGACCGTGCCGGGGCTGGGGGCAGTCGTCTTCTACGGTATGCTTAGAGTCTCGAAGGACAGCTATGCGCGCACTCAGGCTGCGCTGGCTGACAAACGAAGCTTGGTAAGCCAAGACCCAGAACGATGAGCATATCCTGATTGCCGCCCGCGCAACGCAAGGATCATAATTCCCTTAACATGATTATGGTTCATATTACTTATGAAGGTCTGAATATTTCTTATTGTCTTTTGGCCAATTCAAAGGGCATTATATCTCTCATATGCGTAAAGTTCCCACACAATTGCGTGCCAAGCAGCGCGTCGAACGAATCCTGGATGCGACCGAGGCATTGCTGATCGAGAGCGGCGTAGGCAATCTTACCGTCAATGACATCGCGACCCGTGCAGAAGTCCCAATCGGGTCGGTATATCAATATTTCAACAACCGCGACGAAGTGCTTCATGCGCTGTGCGACCGGCATTATCGTATCCTAGGCAGCGCCGCCAACGGCTATTTTGCGAATATTCGTACCGTTGCCGACTTCACGCGCGATGTGCGCAAAGCGCTTTATGTGTGTTGGGACTATACCAACAATAACGCCGCCTTTCGCGAATTATTCTTCGACGTTCAGGTGTGGGGCGTCCTGCGGGAGGTCGACTGGCAGGATACGTTGCTTAATGCGGAACGGATGAGCGAAGCATTACGCTCGCTCGTTTCCTACGTACCGGCGGAAAGCGTGTTGGCGCTTTGCATCATCATCGGCGATTCCGCCAGTAGCACCGCACGGATCGCCGTTCGCGTCGAGGATTTGCGCGACGAATTATTCAAGCAGTTCGTCGCAATGGTCGAGAGCAGAGTTTTCACGCTGTTGCGTGACAATGCGGAACTCGAAGCGGCGGCGCATGCGCGGCTTGAGAAGGCGCCGCAACATATTGCGCATGTGAAATAGACTTTTAGCCCGCCGTTCGCTTCAGGAACGGTAACGGTCCAACAGGGCTTCATATGCGGTCCAGGCGCGGGCGTCAGCGCGTCGGTCACCGATGAAACGGCTGGCGACATGATGCCCCAGATAGATGCTGCGCAATTCCCATACGATCTGATCGACATCGCTCTCGCGCCGCAAGGTGCCGTTTGCGACGGCGTCTTCCACAAGCGTGACCAGCAATGCGTGCGACTGCGCTTCGGCATTGCCGACCAGCGTGCGCACCTCTCCTTCCAGATCGTCAAGCTCGAACAGCGCCGAAGTGACCGGACATCCGCCGCTCAGTCCGGCACGGCGCGTCCAGCCCAGCCAGTTGCGCATGAGCTTGCTCAATCGCGGCAGGCCGGGAGGCTCCGCCATCGCCGGCGTTATGACCTGTTCCGTCACAAGCGCGTTGGCATGCGCGATCAGGCGCAGTTGAATGTCTTCCTTCGACCGGAAATGGGCGAATAATCCGCTCTTCGACATGCCGACCGCCTGTGCCAGCGCACCGAAGGTCACGCCGGACAGGCCCGTGACACTGAGCATGTCCAGCCCATGATCGAGTATCCGGTCATATGTTTTGGTAGCGGCCACTTTCATTCCGGTATAATACGACCGATCGTGCGTATAGGCAATTGGTTTTGGGATTATCGGAATATGGTTCTAATATCCCCGGCATAAAGCTGTCATCAGTTCCGATGACAGCGCAGGCCTGCAATGCGGCCTACGCATTTTTGAGCCGGCCGAAAGGCCGGAGAGAAAGGAAATGGATGTGACTGTGCAAAAGGTCCTGCTTGCCGCCGGCGATCTGCTCACCAATGAAACCGAAATGTTCACCGGTTTTGGTAATGACATAGCGACCGAAGCCGTCACGGGCGCTCTGCCGATTGGCCGTAACTCGCCGCAGCATGTCCCGTTTGGCCTGTATGCCGAACAATTTTCAGGGTCCGCTTTCACTGCGCCGCGCCACGTCAATCGCCGCTCCTGGCTGTATCGCCTGCGTCCCTCGGCCGCACATGGGGCGTTCAAACCCTATGATGGCAATCGCCTGATCCAGACCGCGCCGTTCCAGGAAACGCCGCCCTCCCCCAATCGCCTCCGCTGGGACCCCCAGGCAATGCCCGAGGCGCCGACCGACTGGATCGATGGGCTGGTCACCTATGGCGGCAATGGCGATGTCGGCGCCGCGCATGGCGTGGCTATCCATCTTTATGCCTGCAACATCTCGATGTCCAACAAGGCCTTTTTCAATTCGGACGGTGAACTGCTGATCGTGCCGCAGCAAGGCACGCTGCGCCTGGTGACCGAATTGGGCGTGATCGATGTAGAACCCGAACAGATTGCGGTCATACCCCGCGGCGTCCGTTTTCGCGTGGAACTGACCGAAGGGGCTGCGCGCGGTTATGTCTGCGAAAATTACGGCGCGGCCTTCACGCTGCCCGAACTCGGACCCATCGGGTCGAACGGCCTGGCCAACTCGCGCGATTTCGAGACCCCGCGCGCCTGGTTCGAGGAAAAGGCCGAACCCCATATCCTGATCCAGAAATTCCAGGGTGGACTCTGGGCCACGGACCTGGACCACAGCCCGTTCGATGTCGTCGCGTGGCACGGCAATCTCGCGCCCTATCGCTATGACCTGCGCCGTTTCAACACGATCAACACCGTATCGTACGACCATCCCGATCCATCGATCTTCACGGTTCTCACCTCGCCATCGGACACGCCCGGAACCGCCAATTGCGATTTCGTCATTTTCCCGCCGCGCTGGATGGTGGCGGAAGATACGTTCCGGCCACCCTGGTTTCACCGCAACGTCATGAGCGAATTCATGGGACTGATATGTGGTGAATATGACGCGAAGGCGGGCGGCTTCACGCCCGGCGGCGCATCGCTGCACAATCAGATGAACGGACATGGTCCCGATCGTGTCAGCTATGAAAAGGCGACCACGGCGGACCTGAAACCCAGCAAGATCGAAAAGAGCCTCGCCTTCATGTTTGAAACGCGCCACGTCATTCGCACCACGCCCTGGTCCATGCAGTCTCCTTCAATGCAACTGGACTATGATTCGGTCTGGTCCGGGCTGGAAGGGGCGGCACTGGCATGACCACAGGCACCGACGCCACGCACGACCCACGGCTCAGCGCCTGGGTGGAGTCCGCCAATGGGCATCCGCAATTCCCGATTCAGAATCTTCCGCTGGGAATCTTCTCTCCCCGCGGGTTCCACCGCCGGATCGGCGTCGCGATCGGCGACGATATCGTCGACCTTGCCGCCCTCGCGCACCATCTGCCGGCGGACGTGCGGCCAGCGCTCGACAGCACGACACTCAACGCGCTTTTCGCGCTCCCCAAGGCGTGGCGGATCGCGTTACGGCAAAAGCTTTCCACCATCCTGAGTGACGAAAGCTGGCGTGAAGCGGTCGAGCCGGCGCTGTTCCGCAGCAGCGCGTGCGACCTGTATCTGCCCCTGGCGATTGGCGATTATACCGATTTCTACGTCGGCATTCATCACGCCGCTGCCGTTGGCGCGCTGTTCCGTCCGGACA
Source organism: uncultured Sphingobium sp. (assembly GCA_964250175.1). Lineage (GTDB taxonomy): Bacteria > Pseudomonadota > Alphaproteobacteria > Sphingomonadales > Sphingomonadaceae > Sphingobium. Next base: position 21,346 of record CAXUEQ010000028.1, read on the forward strand.
ATCCGTTGCTGCCAAATTACAAATGGGTGCCGATCGGCTATCATGGCCGCGCATCATCGGTGCGTCTGTCCGGCGAACCCGTCCGGCGTCCCGTCGGGCAGCGCAAGGATGCGGACAGCGCAGCGCCGACATTCGCGCCAAGCGCCAGGCTCGATTATGAACTCGAACTGGGTTTGTGGGTCGGTGAAGGTAACGCGCTTGGCAAACCCATTCCCGTCGCCGAGGCCCTGGATCATGTCGCCGGCATCAGCCTGCTGAACGACTGGTCCTCGCGCGATATTCAGGCATGGGAATATCAGCCGCTCGGTCCGTTTCTGTCCAAGAATTTTCATACGAGCGTGTCGCCCTGGGTCGTGACGACGGAGGCGCTTGCGCCGTTCCGTATCGCGCAGCCGCGACGGCCGGACGGCGATCCCGAACCCCTGCCCTATCTGAACGATACAGAAGATCAGCAGGGCGGCGCCTTCGCGATCGACATCGAAGTGCATATCTCCAGCGAGTTGATGCGGCAGCGCAATCTTGCCCCCTTCCGTCTCGGTCAGGCATCCGCGAGCAATATGTACTGGACGGCTGCGCAGATCGTCGCCCATCACACGTCGAACGGCTGCAACCTGCAATCTGGCGACCTGCTTGGCACCGGCACATTGTCGGGACCGGGGTCAGACCAGCGCGGCAGCATGCTGGAACTGAGCGAAGGCGGCAAGAAACCGGTCATTCTCCCTACGGGAGAGGAACGGCGTTTCCTGGAAAATGGCGACGAACTGACGCTGAGCGCCACGGCGCGCGCGGGCGATGCGGTTCCGATCGGTTTTGGCCAGTGTATCGCCCAGATTTTGCCGGCCCAGATTTTGCCGGCACTGTCGTGATCCCGATCGCCCTCACCCCGATGCAGCCGCATCTCCCGACCGACAGGCCGCACATCTGAATCTTGGATGCCCCTCCCCTCGATCGACGGCAGCGTCGACGTTTCAAGGATAATGACCATGGCAAAACCCTTCGCCTCCTCCACCGACCTTGCAGAAAAGACGGAAACCTTCGAAGTCATCGCCGATGGCGTCTATGCTCTAACCGCCGAAGGCGACCCCAATGTCGGCGCGATCGAAGGCGAAGATTTCCTGGTCTGCTTCGAGGCGCGGGCGACCCCCGCCGCCGCGCGCGACTGGCTTGCCAAATTGCGCGAGCGGACCGACAAGCCGATCAAATATCTGGTTCTCACCCATTATCATGCCGTGCGGGTGCTGGGCGCCAGCGCATTTGACGCCGAGCATATCATCACGAGCGAAACGACCCGGACGCTGATCGAGGAACGGGGCAAGCAGGATTGGGACAGCGAATATGGCCGCATGCCCCGCCTGTTCAAGCAGCCCGAGGAAATTCCCGGCCTTACCTGGCCGACACAGACATTTACGGATCGACTGGATATCCCGTTGGGTGG
>CAXUEQ010000028.1:22790-31478 GCA_964250175.1 uncultured Sphingobium sp.
CGGCGTGGTGGAACTGCATTTTTGCGGGCGCGGCCATACCGCCGGCGATATTGTCGCCTGGCACCCCCAGACCGAAACCCTGTTCGCGGGCGATCTGGTCGAGGCGGAAGCCGCTCTTTATACCGGCGACGCGCATCATTTCGATTGGTCCAGCGCCACACTCGACAAGGTCAAGGCCTTCCGGTCGCAGCATCTGGTGGGCGGCCGTGGCGTCATCGCGCATGGCACGGAAGCGACCGACGCCGCCATCGAGCAGACGCGCGGCTTCCTGAAATCCATGATCGACAATGTCGGCGCGGTTCATAAACGCGGAGGCACCTTGAGGGAAGCGTTCGAGGCGACCCATGCCGCGCTGGAGCCGCAATTCGGCCGCTGGCCCATTTTCGAACATTGCCTGCCGTTCGACGTTCAGCGTCTGTGGGACGAATTCGAAGGTATCGACTGGCCGCGCATCTGGACGGCAGAGCGTGACCGTGAGGTCTGGGCACAGCTCCAGGATTGAGGGCGAACCATGGCATCCCAGATCGGACAGCCCGATATTCCGCCCAATATTCCGGCCAATATTCCAGCCGGCATCCCGGTGTGGCGCCAGGTGGGCACCACATCGCTGCCGGCGACGGATTCGGAGGCACCAGCCGTCGTCATCGTCGGCGGAGGCCCGGTCGGCCTGACGCTCGCGCTTGACCTTGGCCGGCGCGGCCACCGCGTGATCCTGCTCAACAAGCTGGATTTCGTGGCGGCGGGGTCGAAGGCGATCTGCTTTGCCAAACGGACGCTCGACATATGGGATCGCCTGGGCGTGGGCGAACGCATGGTCGAGCGCGGGGTGGTGTGGAATGTCGGCAAGGTATTCTGGGGCGATGCCGCCGAGCCGATCTACAATTTCGACATGCTGCCCGTAAAGCATCAGAAGATGCCGGGATTTATCAACCTGCAACAATATCATGCCGAAGACATATTGCATGAAGCAGTCGCCCGGCTTCCCAATGTCGAGATCCGCTGGGGCCATGAGGTGATTGGCGTCGACCGGCACACTGACTCGGTCACACTGGATGTTCGTGCGGGCGCGGATGCCTACAGCCTGGAGTCGCCCTGGGTGGTCGCGTGCGACGGGTCGCGATCGCCGCTGCGGGACATGCTGGGGCTGGATTTCGACGGACGCGTCTTTGAGGATAATTTTCTCATCGCGGACATCAAGGTAAAGGAAAATCGCCCGGCCGAACGGTGGTTCTGGTTCGACCCTCCGTTCAACGGGGGCCAGTCGGCATTGCTGCACAAGCAGCCGGACGACATATGGCGGCTGGACTTTCAACTGGGACCGAATATCGACCGCCAGGCCTGTGTCCTCCCCGAAAATGTCGAGCCTTATGTCCGCGGCATGTTGGGCGATGATGTCGAATTCTCGCCCGAATGGTATAGCGTCTACACTTTCCAATGCCGGCGCATGGCGCATTTCGTCCATGGCCGTATCCTGTTCGCGGGCGACAGCGCGCATCTTGTGTCGCCCTTTGGCGCGCGCGGCTGCAATGGGGGCGTGGCCGATGCCGATAATCTCGGCTGGAAGCTCGACGCGATATTGAACGGATCGGCTGACCCCTCGCTTGTGGACAGCTATGATCATGAAGCGATCGTGACCGCCGATGAGAATATCCTGAATTCCACCCGATCGACGGATTTCATGTCGCCGAGGACCGGAGCATGCCGTGCGTTGCGCGACGCCGTCCTGGAATTGGCGGAGCGCCATGAATTTGCGCGGCCGTTCGTCAATTCCGGGCGATTGTCGACAGCGGTGAGCTATGCCGAAAGTCCGCTCAACACGGCGGACGAAGCCGATGCGACATGGGCCGGCGTGCGTCCCGGAGCGGTCGCGCTCGACGCACCGGTGGAGGACGGCTGGTTGCTGGAGCATCTGGCCGAAGGGCGCTTTTGCCTGTTGAGCTGGGAAGCGGGACTGGAAGCGCCGGACGGCGTAGCGCATATAACAGTGGAAAATCTGGGTGATCCGGAAGGGCTGTTGGTCGGGCGCTACGACCTTCAACGCGGATCGGCCTATTTGATCCGGCCGGACCAATATGTCGCGGCACGCTGGCGGCATCCGACCGACGATGCTGTGCGGGCGGCGATAGTGCGGGCATTGGGGAAGCATTGATGCCAGGTTTGACACTCGCCCGCAATATCGCCCAGCCGGACGATCTCTACGATCAGCTCGTGGCAATGCATGACGGCCTGAGCGATCGGCAGAGCGCAGTCGCCAGCAGCAAGCTCATCCTGTTGCTGGCCAATCATATCGGCGATGCGGACATTATCCGCGAAGCGATCGGCCAAGCGCGCGGCAGCCTGCGGAAGGATGATTCCGCCGTTCTCAAAACCGGTGATCCGCGCTAGGATCGTCCGGGCGATGATCCGGCCCGGAGTGGGATATGATGGCTGCCAGCGCCGCCTTGTGGCGGGCAAACACCTATGAGGCGCTGATCGGCGCCGTCGGAACGGGCGCGCTTGGCGATGTCATTCTGCGGGCGGCCGACAGCCTGTCCGGCGTCGACGAAATGTTCGGCTTCTGGATCGATGCCGATGGTCCGCCCGTGCAACTGACATCTTCGGGCCACAGAGGCTCAGCCAAGGCGCGCGCATCGCTTTACGCCGGGCTTTTTCACCGCCTCGATCCGCTTCTGCCGATCATTCGTCATGTCGGGGGCGCCGGTGAAGTCATGCATGCGTCGGTCCATGCGAGCGATATCATGGATCCGATCTACCGGCGCGAATGCTTCGATCGGCCAGGCCTGACGGAAAAGATCGCCTTCGTCCGCACCTGCGGCATGCGGCAATATGTGCTGTCTTTCTATCGCACGCGCGATCATCGCCCGGCGAAAATGGAAGAGCTGGGCACACTGGCGGAAATGGCCCTGCCTGTCCTGAAGCGGCATGGCGAGTTGCTGGGCGACGAGGCCGGGCTGTCCCTGACCGAGCGACTGGAACTGCGCCTGAGCCGCACCTGCCCGGAACTGACGGGGCGCGAACGGCAGGTCTGCGCCAGGTCGCTGGCGGGAATGACCGCCGAAGCGACGGCACTCGACCTGGGAATCCGGGAAACCAGCGTGCTCACCTATCGCCGCCGCGCTTATGAGCGCTACGGCATATCCAATGTCGGGCAGTTGCTGGAGAACCTGCTGCGCTGACCTTGCCCGCCGCCGGATAGGCGTGCGGATCGCGTTTCAGGATATGCTGGCGACCCTATCGTCGATGACGGTCGAGGACTGGCGTTGACGCATCGCGGCGACCGCGCCGAGCACGAGCCAGACCGCGGCGCAAACCCCGAACATCGCCGGAGTGCCGGCCGCCCGTTGCAGGGGACCGAACAGGAAGGGGCTGATGAACACGCCACTGAACACGCCGGTGTTGAGCAGTCCGATCGAATAGCCGTGCAGCGTTGGTTCGACGCGCCGGAATGCCGCGCGAATGACCATGGGGAAGGCCAGTCCCGCACCGATACCCACGGATATGGATGCAGCCGTGATCGGGAGCGTGCCGCCGGTCCACAACGCCATTCCGGCAAAGCCCAGCGCGGACGTGATCGTTGCGATGACCAGCATCCAGTGGTCGGCGATGCGGCCGCGGATCAGCGCATAGGCGATCGACGAAAGCATCGCGGCGGCCGGCGCGGCGACCAGGACAACGGCCCGGCTGCCCGGCGTGGTCAAGCCGTGCGCGGCAAGGTGAAACGGCATCAGTGTCGGCTGCGTCCCCATCATCAAGAAGATGAAGCCGCCCGCCAGATAGACCGGGCCGGCCTTGCGCGCGGCCGCGGCAAGGCCGTTGGTGCTGTTGTCATGCGGGACGACAGGCGTCCTGGACCCGGCGATCAGCAACAGCGCGATCAGGCCGAACCCGACATAGATCGCAAATGGCGCCCGCCAGCCGTAGAATTGCGCAAGGATGGCGGCCACTATGCCGCCGCCGATGGCCGAAACGTCCGACAATGCGGTCTGAAAACCCAGCGTCTTGATACGCGCGTCGCCAGCCATGACCGCACCGGTCGCGGTCGTCAGCCCGCAGCTTAGTATCGAGGCCGTCAGCCCCGCAAAAAAACAACTGATCAACAGGGGCGTGGCGGACTGCGCGCTGGCACCCCCCAGCCCGGCCGCCGCGAAGCCGATGGCGGCGACGATCAGGCAGCGGCGCAGGCCAAAGCGCGCGATCAGCCCGCCCGCCAGCAAACCGCCGATCACCAGGCCAAGGAACGGCAGCGACTGCGCGCGCTGCGCCGTAATTTCACCAGCAACACCGCCGCCCAGATAATTGGCGATCATGGGCAGCGCCGGCGGCAGCACGCCCATGTTCAGTGTCGGCGCGACCAGCGCAAGCATCAGCGCGGCCCGTAGCGGCCAGGCAATCGCCGATGCGTCGGGAACGGCCTGTTCTGCGCTCATGCCGCTTCCTGCGCCGCACCGGATGTCGCCACCGCATCGTAGAAGCCGGGGCGCAAGCGGCTGAAGCCCAACTCGTCGGCGATGCGGACGACATTGGCCTCATAGTCAGGCACGTTGACATAGTTGACCGTCCGGGCCGAGGGGACAAAACTGTGTCCGGCCTGAAGATTGATCTGCTCGGTCGTCACCCGTTCGCGCAACGCCGCGGCGCGGGGGCGCCCCTCCCGGCGATCGGCGAGATATTCGGCGATGATGAGCGAGAGTTGGTCATCGATCTTCCACGGCGCGCCGTTCGCCTCGATCAGGCCGATCACGAACAGGGTCGGATGCTGACGCGAGAAGGCGGTCAGATACAGGTGGGGATGCCCGCCTTCCCAGCCGAACGCGGCCTCGTCGATGAATGGCACGCGATAATTATAGCCCGTCGCGGTGATGATGATGTCGATCTGCTCGGATGAGCCGTCGATGAAGCGCACACTGTCGCCATCCAACCGTTCGACATCGCCCTTCGCGACGATACGGCCGTGCGCGGCATGATAGAGCACCTGCGTGTTCATCACCGGATGGGTCTCGCCCACTTCATGATCGGGCTTGGGGAAACCGAGGCGGGTAACATCGCCGACATGTAACTGAACCGCGGCGGGAAAGTCGATATCGCGCAATGCCTCTGGCGCGAGTGTCGGATCGTTGAGCAGGTCGAGCGTCGGCACGCCGAACAGATGCTTGGGCACGAAATTATAGCCCCGGCGCATGCTTACAAACACTTTCGAAGCGGTGCGCACTGCGTCGCAGGCGATGTCCGCGCCGGAATTGCCCATGCCGACGATCAATACGCTCTTGCCGGCAAGTTGCTGGGCATTCTTGTAATTGACCGAGTGCATGACCTCGCCGTCGAATGACCCCTTGAAGTCGGGCATGCGCGGGTGCCAGGTGCAGCCGGGGCAGACGATCAGTCCTTCGAAGGAGCGCACGCGCCCCGATTCGGTCTTGACGATCCAGCGCTCGCCGTCGGGTTCGGCATGGACGACCTTGCTGTTGAACTCGACATGGTCGCGCAGGCCATAGGTATCGGCGAACCGGCCGATATGGGCGAGGATTTGCAGGCGGCTGGGATAGTCGGGATAGGATTCGGGCATCGGAAAGTCGAAATAGCTCGACCCGTTCTTCGACGAGACGAAATGGCAGGATTCATACATCGGCGTGCCGGGATTGGTGATGTCCCACAGGCCGCCCACATCGTCATTCTTTTCCAGAATGACGAACGGGACGCCGCTTTTCTTCAGCGCGCGGGCGGCAATCAGGCCATGCGGTCCAGCGCCAACGACGCATACGGCATCGACCCGTTCAACGGCTTGATTGTCTGACATCCGCTTTTATCTCCTAGGCATTTTTTAAATGAGCACAAATCATATAATGCATATTGCATAACGCTAATTTCACGAGATGCAAATATTTATATTGACCTTTTGTGACTAATAATCATATTTGGCCATGAGATGAGCGCGCGCCATGCGAGTTGGGCGACATCGAAGCAGGAGGCACAGCAGATGCCTTGCCGTGAGGAGACGATTACCGTGCCGATTTTCCAACATTCACCCCAACGTAGCGCCTATCTTCTGGCCACATCGGTCCTCGCCCTTATGGCGGCGCCCCAGGCGCTGGCGCAATCGACGGACCAGTCCGCTGCCCCCTCCACCCAGGCTGCAGCCCCGGTCGCGACAGCCGCCGACTCGTCGAGCGGCGACATCATCGTGACCGCGCAAGGGCGCGAGCAGCGGTTGAAAGACGTGCCGGTGTCGGTCTCGGTGGTGAGCGGCGCGAAACTGGAACGTCAGGATCTGCGGTCGCTCGCCGACCTCACGGCGCGACTGCCGAACGTCAAGATCACGTCGGGCCAATCGTCCGATGTGCTTTCGATCCGTGGCGTCGGGTCGGGCCAGAATCCCGGTCTCGAACAATCCGTCGCGACCTTTGTCGATGGCCTGTATCGCGCCCGTTCGCGCGGTATCCGCGCCGCGATCTTCGACGTCGACCGGGTCGAGGTGCTCAAAGGCCCGCAGATCACCTTCTTCGGCGCCAACGCGATCGCCGGCGCGCTCAACATCGCCACGCGCAAGCCGTCCACGACCTTTGGCGCGAATGCGACCGCGCTCTATGGCACCAACAATGAATATCTGATCGAAGCCGGGGTGACGGGACCGATCACCGACACGCTGTCGGTCCGCCTTGCCGGGCGCGCCAACGGGATGGACGATTTCGTCGACAATGCCGCCGCCGCGAAGCGCGGAACCTTGCGCGAATATACCGGCCGCTTCTCGCTGCGCTGGGAGCCGACCAGCAACTTCCGCTCCGACTTGCGGGCCGAAGGATCGACCTCACGCAACAGCATGGCCTATAATGGCGAGCTGCTCAACTGCCCGACCGACCCTGCCTATCCGGCCGCCAGCAACCTTGGCTGCAACGAGGCGCTGGCGCTCGGCGGCGGCAAGGTGGACGACAGGCTGAACCGTAAATCGAACATCATCCCCGGCTATGCCAATCTCGATTTCTACGAGCTGGGGTGGACCAATACGCTCGATCTGGGCGCCGCCAAGCTCAAGTCGGTCACCGGCTATTATGATCACAAAAGCCATGTGTTGCAGGATTTGATCCCGGTCGGGCCGCTCGGTCCCAATAATCTCGGCTCGCTGATGGTCCCGGCGAACGACCTGTTCCACCAGTTCAGCCAGGAGCTGCGCGTGGAGAGCAAGATCGGTGATGCGCTCGACCTGCTGGCGGGCGTCTATTATCAGCGATCCCGGCTCCAGACCGACAGCTATGCCGATTTCCGCTTCGCGCCGTTCGGATCGTTCCTGCCGCCTTTCGCCAACCCCGCCGGTTATACGGCGGCGACGCAGATCGCGGGCTATGCGGTGCTGTTCCAGAAAGAGAATACGAAATCCGCCTTCGCCGCCGCGACGCTGCGTCCGGTCGAGCATCTGCGGATCAATGCCGGCTTGCGCTATACCGTCGTCACCAAGAATGCCGATCGCAGTTTCGTGCTCGGCAGCCATGCCGGTGGCGTGGTGTCGAGTCCGGGTGCGGAGTTGATCCCCGCGCCGCTGGTCACGCAGCAATTCCTGGCCGGCAATGTGATCGGCGGCGACCTGACAAATTTCCCCGATCCCAGCCGGCGCGACAAGAAGCTGATGCCTTCGGTCGGCGTGCAATATGACGTCGCTCCGGATATCATGGCCTATGCGACCTTCTCGACCGGTTTCAAGGCGGGTGGCTTCGGCGGCACCAACGTCATAGAAAGCTACGGGCCGGAAACCGTGAAGGCCTATGAGGTCGGCGTGAAGGGATCGCTGTTCGATCGCGCGCTGGATTTCACGCTGGCGGCGTTCCGCAGCGACTATCGCGACCTGCAGGAGGCGACGATCGTGTTCCTCCCCTCAGGCTCAGTGATCGCGGTCACCACCAATGCCGCCTCCGCGCGCTCGCAGGGCATCGAGTTCGGATCGACATTGCGGGTCAGCCCGAACCTGAGCTTCTCCGCCGACGTCGCCTATCTCGACTCGCGGTTTCGCAACTATCCCAATGGCGGTTGCACGGTGCTGCAGACGCTGGCCAACGGTCTAGTCTGTTCGCAGGACCTGTCCGGCAAGCGGCGGCCGTTCGCGCCGGAATTCAGCGGCAATGTCGGCGCGTCGCTGACCGTGCCCGCGGGCGATTATACCGTCCGGGTCGATCCGAGCGTGTATTTCGTCAGCGACTATAACCAGCAGGCCGGCAATGATTCGCTCTACATCCAAAAGGGCTACGCCAAGGCCGATCTGCGCATCGGCTTCGGCCCGGCCGACGGGCGCTGGGAAATCGCGGCGATCGGCAAGAACCTGACCGACAAGCAGACCGCCAGCTTCCGCAGCGGCGTTACCGCTTCGCCCGGATCGGTGATCGCCTTTGCCGAACGCGGCCGCTCGGTCGCGCTGCAATTCACGATCAAGCAGTAAGGCCCCACGCATGACAGCCCCGCGCCGAACCATCGTCGACGTAACGCCCGCCCCGAAAATGCTGGAGGGCGAGGGTTTCGTCGTCCGCCGGCCGGTGCCGGCGCGGGGGCTGGAGGCGATCGGCCCGTTCATCATGCTCGACCATATGGGTCCGGTGCTGCTTGGCCCCGGCGAAGCGAAAGGCGCGCCGACCCATCCCCATGCCGGAATGGAAACGCTGACCTATCTGCTGGAGGGGCGCGGGCACCATCTCGACAGCCTCGGCAATT
>CAXUEQ010000029.1:0-31377 GCA_964250175.1 uncultured Sphingobium sp.
CGATCACGTCCATATAGCCTTCGACCACGATCACCCGCCCGCTCTGGCGCGCGGCCGGGGACGCGCGGTCGATATTATAGAGCGTGCGCCCCTTGTCGAACAAAGGCGTGTCGGGCGAGTTCAGATATTTCGGTTCGCCCGCACCCAATATCCGCCCGCCGAACGCGATCACCCGCCCGCGCTGGTCGCGGATCGGGATCATCAGCCGTCCGCGAAAACGATCATAGCTGTCGCGCCTGGGTTTGCCGCCTTCCGCTTCGCTCGCGTCAGGATCGATCAGCAGCCCCGCCTCGATCAGCATCGCGTCGCCGAACGCGCTCAGCGCAGCTTTTAACTTTCCTCGCGAATCGGGCGAATAGCCAAAGCCGAACGCCTTCCGTGTCGTCTCGCTGATCCCGCGTTTCTTGAGGTAATCGCGCGCCTCGCTCCCCTCGACGCCGCCCAGTTGATCGACGAACCACTCGTGTGCGCCCTGCATCGCATCGTGCAGCCCCCTGGCCTGCTCCGCTTTCTGCGCAGCACGCGGGTCGGACGCCGGCACGTCCATGCCGGCCGCCAGCGCCAGTTCCTTCACCGCATCGATAAAGGGCAGGCCCCGCTGGTCGGTCATCCACCGGATCGCGTCACCATGCGCCCCGCAGCCGAAGCAGTGATAGAAGCCCTTCTCGTCGTTGATCGTGAAGCTGGGCGTCTTCTCGTTATGAAAAGGACAGCAGGCCTTATATTCGCGTCCTGCCTTCTGCACCTTTACAGTCTTGCCGATCAGCGTGGACAAGGACGTCCGCGCGCGCAACTCGTCCAGCCATTGCGGGGTAAGGCTCATTTCTGCAGCACGCGCATATGGCTCCCTTCCCGCTTGCGGGAGGGGTCGGGGGAGGGCATGTCCGCAATGATACGCGCGATCTCGGCGGTCACGCTATCGAGGGTGTTCAACACATCCTTGTGCCAGAAACGGATCACGCGAAAGCCCTGCGCCTCTAAATATCGGGTTCGGGCCATATCGGCTTCGTCGCTGTGCTGGCCGCCATCTACTTCGATCACAAGCCCGATCGAACGCGCGACGAAATCGCAGATGAAAGGGCCAACGGGCACTTGTCGGTTGAAGCGGATGTTCAAAATTTTCCGGGCGCTGATGACCTGCCACAGCGCGCGTTCGGCGTCGGTGGCGTTTTGGCGCAGGTCGCGCGCTCGGGCTGTGGGGCGGGTGTAGGCTTTGTCCATCCAGATCGCGAACATGCCCTCCCCCGACCCCTGCCGCAAGCGGAAGGGGAGTTTTAGCTCAAAGCCGCCTTCACCAGCCCGCTCGCCTTGCTCATGTCGATCACCGTGCCGTGCCGTTCCTTCAGCACCGCCATCACCTTGCCCATATCCTTGGGTCCCGCCGCGCCGACCTCCGCTTTGATCGCCAGGATCGCCGCCTGCGTTTCCTCCTCGCTCAGTCGCGCGGGCAGGAAGCTCTCGATCACCTCCAGCTCGGCCTGCTCCTTGGCCGCCAGCTCGGCGCGCCCGCCGCTCTCGAACATGGTGATCGATTCGCGGCGCTGCTTGGCCATCTTCTGCAGCACGTCGACGACGATCGCATCGTCATCCGGCACCTGGCTTGCCGTGCGCAGCTCGATATCCTTGTCCTTCAGCTTGGCCAGGATCAGGCGGACGGCGGCCAGTGTCTCCTTGTCGCCCCCCTTCATGGAACTGATCTGGGCGGCTTTGATCGTGTCGCGAATCATCGGGCGAAAAAATCCTGTTCTGCGGAAAGAGTCAGATATAACGGCAAATGACTTTTTTAACAGGCGTTGACCCGGCGGCCCATGGGGCATAGGTGACCGGCCGTTTAACCCGCTGTCGGCGGGCCTCATGCACACGTCCCGAAGGAACCAACGGCATGGCTGACGCCAAAACCCTCATAGTGCCCAAAGGAGCGACGGGGGTATTGGCCTTGGCCGACGGCACGATCGTCTTCGGCCGCGGTTTCGGCGCTATCGGCGATGCGGTCGGCGAACTCTGCTTCAACACCGCGATGACCGGCTATCAGGAGGTCATGACCGACCCCAGCTATGCGGGTCAGATCGTCACCTTCACCTTCCCGCATATCGGCAATGTCGGCACCAATCATGACGATGTCGAGGCGGACAGCCCGTTCGCACTGGGCTGTATCGTGCGGCAGGACGTCACCGCGCCCAGCAATTTCCGCAATGTCGAGCGGTTCGATGACTGGATGACGCGCAACGGCCGCATCGGCATCTCCGGCGTCGATACCCGCGCTCTCACCCGGCTGATCCGCATCGCCGGCGCGCCTAACGCGGTGATCGCGCACGATCCCGAAGGGCGGTTCGACCTTCAGGCGCTGGTGGACAAGGCCGCCGCCTGGCCGGGGCTTGAGGGCATGGATCTCGCCATCGAGGTCGCGGGTAAGGAAAACCGCCACTGGATCGACGGCATCTGGTCGCTCGGCGCGGGCTACAAGCTGGGCGAACCCACGGCCGACAAACCCCATGTCGTTGCCATCGACTATGGCGCGAAGAATAACATCTTCCGCAACCTTGTCCGGGCCGGCGCGCGCGTCACCGTGCTGCCCGCCGATGCGACCTATGAACAGGTCGTCGCGCAGAAGCCCGACGGCGTCTTCCTCTCCAACGGCCCCGGCGATCCCGCCGCGACCGGCGCCTATGCCGTGCCGGTCATCGCCGCGCTGCTGACCGACAATGTGCCGATCTTCGGCATCTGCCTCGGCCATCAGTTGCTCGGGCTGGCGGTGGGCGCAAAGACGCTCAAGATGCACCAGGGCCATCGCGGCGCGAACCATCCGGTCAAGCGGCTGAGCGACGGGCAGGTGGAAATCACCAGTATGAACCACGGTTTCGCGGTCGACGCCGCCACGCTCCCCGCCCATGTCCGCGCGACCCATGTCTCGCTGTTCGACGGCAGCAATGCCGGGCTGGAACTGACCGACAAACCGGCGTTCAGCGTGCAATATCATCCGGAGGCCTCGCCCGGCCCGCAGGACAGCTTCTACCTGTTCGAGAAATTCGTCGGAGGCCTGAAGACATGAGCATCAAACTCCCCCAGGTCGACCTCGCGCGCCTCGAAGAGGAATGGGAAGCCGACAGCGAGGTGCTCGCCAACCTCGCCGCCAATGGCGACCAGCACCGCATCCCCCGCGCCGTCGACGTCAGTTTCCGCGGTTCCGAAAAGGACCTGGACCGCCTGTCGGAAACCGCCAGTCAGTTCGGCTTCGTCGAACTGGACCGCGAAGAGGATGAAGAGGGCGACCAGTTCCTTTTCCTCGAAATCGAACAGGCCGTGGACGAGGAATCGATCCGCGCCCTGACGCGCAAATGCCTCCAGATCGAGATCCTATATGGTGTCGAATATGACGGCTGGGGCTGCAATGCCGAGACGGGGGCGGCGCATTGATCCTTCTGGCGCTCATTTTTTTGCAGTCCGCTTCACATGCTGGGGTCGTTAAGAATCAAGCGCGTGTTGATAAGCTGGTGTCCGACTGCAACGCATCTGAAGTCGTGAAATTTGAAGCGGAGACCGATCGTCAAGTCATCATGCACATGATGAAGCCGACTTCTGCTCCTTCGAAGTCTGACAATGAAAAATTTGATTGTGTGCTTGCCGGGATGAAACGGATGCCGGAACTTCAGTTCGGTTTCCTTGGCAATGTATCTTCCGAGCCAGAGGCCAGATAATGCCCAAATGCACCGACATATCCTCCATCCTCATCGTCGGCGCAGGCCCGATCATCATCGGTCAGGCGTGCGAGTTCGACTATTCGGAAACCCAGATATGGAGGCCGCTTAGTCGGTCCATGGGTCTATGATTTCGAGGCCGATGCCTTCGAAATGGCGTCCGTTACGGGTTGCGAGGGGTACACCGAGCGTAAGTGCCTGGGCGGCGATCAGCGAGTCGAAATCACGTGAGCCTACACGCTGCCCGCCGATCAAAATGTCCGCGCCAAATTCGCCTCATTTAGCAGCGGAGGCCAGATCGAAGGTCGCTATGCGATCTTGGTGTCGGGCGATCAACCGGTCGAGCCAGGAAGCAAGCATGGTGCGATGTGTCTTGCCGCGCGTCGTACGGATACCGATGGTCAATTCGGCTACTACGATTGTTGAGAGAAGAGTCTGGTTTCTACGGGCGAATAACCAATCCACAACGCGATTATCAGGTCTTGGCTTGGTGAGTTCGCTAAAGACATTGGTATCAATCAAAATCATCGAATTGGAACGGGATGACACGATCGCGCAGTCCTCTCACGGGAAAATTAATCTCAATGCCGGGCCGCGTCATGGCGATCAGCTCATGCACCCAGTCGTCATTCGGCGAAGTGGAAATGCTCACTGTCTCCGTCTCATCCGCCGTGGGGCGGGGAGTGTTCGGCCTATCCATTGCAACGTTTCTCCCTACGATCTTCCATATAGCATAGCCAAGGCGGCCTGACCACAATGCCCAAACGCACCGACATCTCCTCCATCCTCATCGTCGGCGCCGGCCCGATCATCATCGGGCAGGCGTGCGAGTTCGATTATTCGGGCACACAGGCGTGCAAGGCGCTGAAGGAGGAGGGCTACCGGATCATCCTGGTCAACTCCAACCCCGCCACGATCATGACCGACCCGGACATGGCCGACGCCACCTATGTCGAGCCGATCACGCCAGAGATCGTGGCGAAGATCATCGCGAAGGAGCGCCCTGACGCGATCCTGCCGACGATGGGTGGGCAGACCGCGCTCAATACCGCACTGGCGCTGTTCAACGACGGCACGCTGGCCAAATATGGTGTCCAGATGATCGGCGCCGACGCCGAAGCGATCGACAAGGCCGAAGACCGCATAAAGTTCCGCGACGCGATGGACCGCATCGGGCTGGAGAGCGCGCGCTCGCGCATCGCCCACACGATCGAGGAAGCGCTGGCGGCGCTGGAATTTACCGGCCTCCCCTCGATCATCCGCCCCAGCTTCACCATGGGCGGCACCGGCGGCGGTATCGCCTATAACAGGGATGAATTCGTCAGGATCGTCACCGGCGGCCTCGACGCGTCACCGACGACCGAAGTGCTGATCGAGGAATCGCTGCTCGGCTGGAAGGAATATGAGATGGAGGTGGTCCGCGACCGGGCGGACAACTGCATCATCATCTGCTCGATCGAGAATGTCGATCCGATGGGCGTGCATACCGGCGATTCGATCACCGTCGCCCCCGCGCTGACGCTGACCGACAAGGAATATCAGATCATGCGCAACGCATCGATCGCGGTATTGCGCGAAATCGGCGTAGAAACAGGCGGTTCGAACGTGCAGTTCGCGGTCAATCCCAAGGATGGCCGCCTGGTCGTCATCGAGATGAACCCGCGTGTCTCCCGCTCCTCCGCGCTGGCGTCGAAGGCGACCGGCTTTCCGATCGCCAAGGTCGCGGCCAAGCTGGCGGTCGGTTACACGCTGGACGAGATCGACAACGACATCACCGGCGCGACCCCGGCCAGCTTCGAGCCGAGCATCGACTATGTCGTGACCAAGATTCCGCGCTTCGCCTTCGAAAAATTCAAGGGCGCGGAGCCTTTGCTCGGCACCGCGATGAAGTCGGTCGGCGAAGTCATGGCGATCGGCCGTTCGATCCACGAATCGATGCAAAAGGCGCTGCGCGGCCTGGAAACCGGCTTGTCGGGCTTCAACCAGGTCGATCATCTGGTCGGCGCGCCCAAGGACGACATCATCGCCGCGCTGGCTTTGCCGACGCCCGATCGCTTGCTGGTCGCGGCGCAGGCCTTGCGCGAAGGTCTCAGCGTCGCCGAAATTCACGCCATCACCAAATATGACCCGTGGTTCCTTGAGCGGATCGAAGAGATCGTCGCCGCCGAACAGGCCATTCTCGAAAACGGCCTGCCGCAGGAAGCCGACGGGATGCGCGCGCTGAAATCGATGGGTTTCTCCGACAAGCGTCTCGCCTGGCTCGCGCTTCAGTCGGCGAACCTGCGCCCCGGCATGCGCCACGCCATCGCGCGCGGTTCGGGCCTGATCCACGACACGATCGTCGCCATGACCGGCGGCGTGACCGAAGAGGAGGTGCGCGCGCTGCGGCACAAGCTGGGCGTCCGCCCTGTCTTCAAGCGCATCGACACCTGCGCCGCGGAGTTCGAGGCGCGTACGCCCTATATGTATTCGACCTATGAAGCCCCCAGCTTCGGCGAGCCGGAAAATGAAGCCATGCCGTCCGACCGGAAAAAGGTCGTGATCCTGGGCGGCGGGCCGAACCGGATCGGGCAGGGGATCGAATTCGATTATTGCTGCTGCCACGCCTGCTTCGCGCTGGAAGAGGCGGGCTATGAAACGATCATGATCAACTGCAACCCGGAAACGGTCAGCACCGATTATGATACCTCGGACCGCCTCTATTTCGAGCCGCTGACCGCGGAGGATGTGCTGGAAATCCTGCACGTCGAAATGTCCAGCGGCACGCTCGCCGGCGTCATTGTCCAGTTCGGCGGTCAGACCCCGCTCAAGCTCGCCCAGGCGCTGGAGGATGCCGGTATACCGATCCTTGGTACGTCGCCCGACGCGATCGACCTGGCCGAGGACCGCGAACGCTTCGCCGCGCTCATCAACAAGCTTGGCCTCAAACAGCCTGACAATGGCATTGCCCGCAGCCGGGAAGAGGCGATCGCCGTCGCCAGCCGCATCGGCTATCCCGTCCTCATGCGGCCCTCCTATGTGCTGGGCGGCCGCGCGATGGAAATCGTCGACGGTCAGGCACAACTGGAGGAATATATCACCACCGCTGTCCAGGTATCGGGCGACTCCCCGGTCCTGATCGACCAGTATCTGCGCGACGCGATCGAGGTCGATGTCGATGCGCTGTGCGATGGCGATGATGTGGTGGTCGCGGGTGTGCTCCAGCATATCGAGGAAGCGGGCGTCCATTCGGGCGACAGCGCCTGTTCGCTGCCGCCCTACAGCCTGAGCGCGGAGATCATCGCGGACATCGACCGGCAGACCGAAATCCTCGCTCACGCCCTGTCCGTGCGCGGCCTGATGAATATCCAGTTCGCGGTGAAAGACGACCTCGTCTACCTGATCGAGGTCAATCCGCGCGCCAGCCGCACCGTGCCTTTCGTTGCCAAGGCGATCGGCACCCCCATCGCCAAGATCGCCGCGCGGGTGATGGCGGGGGAAAAGCTGGCCGCATTGCCCAGGATCGACCGCCACGCGGTCGATCATATCGCGGTCAAGGAAGCGGTCTTCCCGTTCGGGCGCTTCCCCGGTATCGATCCCGTCCTGTCGCCGGAAATGAAGTCCACTGGCGAAGTCATGGGGATCGATAGCGATTTTTCGACCGCATTTGCCAAGGCGCAGATGGGGGCAGGGGTCGTGCTGCCGACCGGTGGGGCCGTGTTCATCTCGGTCAAGGACAGCGACAAGCCGGTCATCCTGGCGGCCGCGCGCAAGATTGCCGGCCTTGGCTTCACGCTCGTTGCCACTACCGGCACCGCGCGGTTCCTGGAAGAAAACGGGCTGGTCGTAGAGTTGGTGAACAAGGTCGCACAGGGCCGCCCGCATATCGCCGACCGGATCAGCGACGGCGGCATCGCGCTCATCTTCAACACGACCGAGGGCTGGCAATCGCTCAAGGACAGCCAATCGATCCGTGCGGGCGCCTTGAAGGGCCGCATTCCGATCTTCACGACGGCGGCGGCAAGCGTGGCGGCGGTGGGCGCGATTGAGGCATTGCGCGACCGTCCCCTTGAAGTGCGGGCCTTGCAGTCCTATTATTCCGGGTCGCATGCCTGATCCCAAAATTTCAGAATCACGCTGCGGGGCGGTCCGGCAAACCGGCGGGCCGTCAAAGGGAATGTTGGATTCTTAGAGATTAGAATTGGGGACTTCGCAGATGGCGACCGTTGAAAAGATGCCGATGCTGCAGATTGGCCATGACAAGCTGATGACGCAGCTTCGCGACCTGAAGGCCGAACGGCCGCTGATCGTGGACGCCATCGAGGAAGCGCGCGCCCATGGCGATCTCTCGGAAAATGCCGAATATCATGCCGCCAAAGAGCGTCAGGGTCAGGTCGAGGCGACGATCGCCGATCTTGAGGACAAGCTGTCACGCGCGCAGATCATCGATCCGACCACGCTTTCGGGCGACAAGATCGTGTTCGGTGCGACCGTCACCTTGCTGGACGAGGATGACAAGCCTGTCACCTATCAGCTTGTCGGCCAGACCGAGGCCGATGCCAAGTCGGGCATGATCTCCTATAACAGCCCGCTGGGCCGCGCGTTGATCGGTCGCCAAAAGGGCGATGAGGTCGAAGTGACCGTGCCGTCGGGCGAGAAATTCTATCTGGTTGACCGGATCGCGTTCGTTTGATCTGGGTGGCCTGACTATGGGCAAGCAGCCGTGAAAATCCCTCGGGGCCGCATGACCGACTGTCTGGCAGCCGTCACCCTGGCGCTTTTTCTGGTCATATGGGCGTTCGGCAAGACCGATTATGCCGCTGTGGTAGGCGGTTTCATCCCCGCACGCGTCACCAACCCCTTGCTCTATGCCGGCATCGAGCAAGGGGTCGGCGGCGGGCCGGTCGGCTTGCTGCCGGTATGGATAACACCGCTGACCGCGACCTTCATCCATGGCGGCTGGATGCACATCGCCTTCAACCTGTTCATGCTGATGTTCTGCGGCCGGCATGTTGAACATGTCCTCGGACCCGCGCTCACCGCCGCGCTCTATCTGATCGGAGCCTATGCCGCCGCGGCCACCGAATTCGTCTTCACGCCCGCCGGGATCAATCCGATGGTCGGGGCCAGCGGTGCGATCTCCGCGCTGCTCGGCACCTATGCCTTGCTCTACAGCCAGCAAAAGGTCCGCGCCTGGGGTCCGTTTTCGCCGAATATCGTCCGCATCGCCTGGCTGGCGACCTGTTGGATAATTCTACAACTGATGATCGGCCTCGCCACCGCCGATGGCCAGTCCGGCCTTGGCCGCATCGCAATAGGCGCGCACATAGGCGGGTTCATCGTCGGGTTATTCCTCACCCGCCCCTTGCTGCGCCTGCGTTTCCGCAAAACAGCGGCGTCGCCACACTGATCCTACTCGACGCCGGGTTCCAGTAGCCGGTGCAGGTGCACCACGACATATTTCATCTCGGCATCGTCCACCGTCCGCTGCGCCGCTGCCCGCCACGCCTTTTCCGCCGAAGCGAAATCAGCAAACACGCCCACAAGATCGATCTTGGACAGGTCATCAAACTCTAGGCCTTGCGGATCCTTGACCCGGCCGCCCATGACCAGATGCATCTTGCTCATCGCGCTTCCTTATATGCTGCCTTCCTCTCGGCGCATAACAGCCCACCGGCCCAATTCAAGCGCACTACGGTTGCTATTTGCGCAATCTGGCCGCTGCACCGGACACGGCATCTTTCACGAAAGCCACCGCCGTTTCTGCAAGATCGCCCGTCTTTGCCGCTACGTCCGATTCTTCTACGGCAGCACCAGCCTTGGTAACGCTGGACTTCACGCTGTCAAAACCGCTGCCAAGCGCGTGTGCGGCGTCTTGCGCCAATGCTGCTGCCGCTGCGGCCAGATCGGTGGCGCGTCCTCGTAGGTCGGCTTCGCTGACTGCTTTCCTGACGTCACCGGCAACGTCCCCCGCCTTGGCATAAGCGGTTTCCGCGCCTGCGGAAATGACCTCACCAGCAGCGCCTGCCGCTTCGCTGGCCCTATTGCCGATAGCGGCTATTACAGCGGGGGCGGCGTTTAACAGCGCGCGCCCGCGCGGAAGCAGAACTGCGATCAGCGCACCCGCGGCAACCGCTGCGCTCGCTGCGGCTAGCGGGTTGTTCTGGATCAGTTCATTGGCGCGTGTCGCCGTCTTCAACGCCTTATCGCGCGTGTCGGAATATATCGCGTTTGCCTTGTCGGCCTGTTCGCTGATTGAGGCGCGGGCTACCGATATTTTTTTTGCGAGCGGCTTTAGAGTGGATGTCTTGTCACTGCGCTTCGGCGCAGCACGGCGAGCTGCGGGCTTTTTTGATTTATCGTCGGTCATGACATTCTCCGCAGTAATTTGGGTAGATAATGGGGCGCGGTGCGCCAGGCGAGCGAGAGTGCAGTGCGAAGATGCCGCGTTTGTTTCCCCAGTTTATTTTTTGCAGACTGGGTGGCGGGTGCTGGCGCGGGCGTCGCATATTTTTGAACAAGGCGCGCCACCGGCTTACGAAGGAGGAAGGCTGTAGCCGCGACGATAGTAGCCGATATTGCGAAGGGATGAGCACGTACGGTATTTAATGTGTGCTCCTTGGTGTCATTCGCCATGGTCTTGGCCTTGGCCATAGCATCAGCCTTCAGTCGCGCAGGCTTCACACGACCCTTTAGAAGATCGACACTAGCGAAAAATGCAGCCCGGCTTGCTTCCGCGCGGCGATTAGCGTCCCGGTATCTTTCTTCTTGGGTCATTGGCGTAGCGCCTTTGTCATCCGCGAAATCTTTGCGCGACCCACCAGCGTCAGAAGCACGGCTATCAAAATCACGCCTCCTATGACCGCTGCCGTGGCACCTGCTGCGGTCAACCACGGCGCCAGGATAAGGATCAGGCCGACAAGCAAGGCGGCAAGCGCGGCAAATAACAAAATTGCCGCTACGCCAAAGAATATTGCCGCATCACGCGCGCCGGATCCTACCAAGATCGCGCGCGCTTTTTGCTTGTCCAATTCGGCCTGTGCAAAATCCTTCCCGCTGGCGATCAGCCGCGAAAAAGTCTCGCCGATGGGTTCGTCATTGGCTGGATCAATGTCCAGCGGTTCAGATTGGTTACTCACGCTTTGTCGGACGATCCCTTGGCGAGCCGCATAAGCACATAGCCTGCGATAGCTGCCGCGCCGATTGCCACCGCTGGGCTTTTACGCACAAAATCGCGTGCTTCGGTAAGCAATTGATCCACATCCCTTTCGTCTAGCGACTTGGCCGCTCCTGATACCGCTTCGGCGGCATAGCGTGCATAATCGCCATATTGCGGGCCTAATTTTGCATCGACTGTACCCGCCGTTTCAGAAATCAGCTTGGACAGGCCCTTTATCGCGGTGCTGCTCTTGTCTTTTGCAACCTCCGCGGCTGACAGAGCGGTCTTGGATGCCTGATCCTTCAACTGGTCGCCATGGGCTTTCCAATCGACATCGTTGACTGCCTTTACGGCTGCTTCCTTGGCCGTTGCTGCCTTGCGCTTGACCTTTTCCTTTATGACCTCGACTTCGGCTACCGCCGTGGAGGCCAGGTCCGACGCGGCATCCTTTGCCTTGCGCGTATAATTCCGCTTTACAGGCTTGGCGGGAATAGTGGTCACAGCGATCTCATCGGCCATATTTAGTCTCCTCACGGTCGATCATACCCTGGGATAAGGGTTTTGCACCATCCAATGCTTAGGCCCGGATAACAGTTCCGGCCCCGCTATCATATCGAATGCGTTACGGATATTTGCGAGCCATGCAAGCCGCCGGATTGCCATCCCAGGCACGGCTGGCTAAGCGGGCGCCAAATTCAGGCGCATATTCAGGAGCCATCCGCATGACAGCCATATTAGACATCCACGCCCGTCAGATACTCGACAGCCGGGGCAATCCAACCGTGGAAGTCGATGTCATGCTCGAAGATGGCAGCTTTGGGCGGGCTGCCGTACCCTCTGGGGCATCCACCGGCGCATATGAAGCGGTGGAGAAGCGCGATGGCGACAAAAGCAAATATCTTGGCAAAGGCGTCCTCCAGGCCATCGAGTCCGTCAATACGGAAATTGCCGAGCAGATTACCGGCCTGGATGCGGAAGATCAGGGCGAGGTCGATGCGGCCCTGATCGCGCTTGACGGTACGGAGAACAAGGCGCGCCTTGGCGCCAATGCGATCCTGGGCGTCAGCCTCGCCGTCGCCAAGGCCGCCGCAGACGCGCGCGGTCTGCCGCTTTATCGCTATGTCGGCGGGGTTTCGGCACATGTCCTGCCGGTGCCGATGATGAACATCATCAACGGCGGCGAACAT
This sequence comes from uncultured Sphingobium sp., assembly GCA_964250175.1. Lineage (GTDB taxonomy): Bacteria > Pseudomonadota > Alphaproteobacteria > Sphingomonadales > Sphingomonadaceae > Sphingobium. Next base: position 12,021 of record CAXUEQ010000029.1, read on the forward strand.
GCCGACAATCCGATCGATTTTCAGGAATTCATGGTTATGCCCGTGGGCGCGGAAAATCTGGCGGATGCCGTTCGAATCGGGTCGGAAATCTTTCACACGCTCAAAAAGGGTTTGGCGGATAAAGGGCTGGCCACGGCAGTCGGCGACGAAGGTGGCTTCGCGCCCAATCTCGCCTCGACCCGCGACGCGCTCGACTTCATCATGTCGTCGATCGAAAAGGCGGGCTACAAGCCGGGTGACGATGTCGTTCTCGCGCTGGACTGCGCAGCGACCGAATTTTTCAAAAACGGCCGATACGAGATTTCCGGCGAGGGCCTGTCGCTCAGCCCGGTTGAGATGGCGGATTATCTCGCGGCGCTGAGCAACGACTATCCGATCAAGTCGATCGAAGACGGCATGAGCGAGGATGATTTCGAAGGCTGGAAGGCGCTGACAGACAAGATCGGCGACAAAGTTCAGCTCGTCGGCGACGATCTGTTCGTCACCAACCCCAAACGCTTGGCGATGGGGGTCGACAAGGGCCTTGCCAATTCCTTGCTGGTCAAGGTCAATCAGATCGGCACGTTGACCGAAACGCTTGCCGCCGTGTCGCTGGCGCAGCGCGCGGGCTATACTGCGGTCATGTCGCACCGCTCGGGTGAGACGGAGGATTACACGATTGCCGATCTCGCGGTCGCGACTAATTGTGGTCAGATCAAGACTGGTTCTCTCGCGCGCTCCGACCGGCTTGCCAAATATAACCAGCTCATTCGCATCGAGGAAGAACTGGGCGACATCGCCATATTCGCGGGCCGTTCGATCTTCCGCTGACTTGAACGAACGGTTGACCGCATATTAACCAAAAAGCGGTTGCAACGGCGATTTGCCTGTGATTCAAGGGTCTATGGCGCATATTGTAAAGTTACGGGCATTATTGTTTTCGGCGCTGGGCCCGGCCTTCGCGATCCTGCTGCTGCTGCTGTTCGCCGGTTATGCGGTCGTGGGATCAAGCGGTATCCTCGCTTGGGGTGACTATACGCGTAAACTACACGACAGCCGCGTCGAACTGGCGATCGTGAAGGCGCAGCGCGACAGATTGAAGAATCGCGTCGATCTGCTTGATCCACGCCGCGCCGACCCTGATCTCAGCGATGAATTGATCCGCCGGGAGCTTGGCGTGGTGCATCCTGACGAGGTGATCGTCCCGCTAAACTGAACGAGCGGCATCAAACGGCCTATTTCCATCAGGCGATTAACGCCCGGACATTGCATTTGTCCGGCGTCTGGCCCTATATCCGGCCTCCCTCCCCGGAACGCTCACAAGGAAATCTCCTTTGGCCAAATCAACTACGCCGCGATCTGCAAAGACAGTAGCGACCCCGGCGAAAGCGGCTGCACCTGCTCCCGCAGACCATAATCGGGAACGCCCAGCGCCTCCGCAGGATTACAAGGCGAGCAAGGAAGAACTGCTCGAATTCTACCGCCAGATGGTATTGATCCGTCGCTTCGAGGAGAAAGCGGGTCAGCTTTATGGTCTCGGTCTGATCGGGGGTTTCTGTCACCTCTATATCGGTCAGGAAGCGGTCGCCGTCGGCATCCAGTCGGCGCTTCAGCCCGGCAAGGACAGCGTCATCACCGGTTATCGCGACCATGGCCATATGCTCGCTTATGGCATTGATCCCAACCTCATCATGGCCGAACTGACTGGTCGGGCTGCCGGCATTTCCAAGGGCAAGGGCGGCTCGATGCACATGTTCAGCGTCAGCCACAAATTTTACGGCGGTCATGGGATCGTCGGCGCGCAGGTGTCGTTGGGTGCCGGGCTTGGCTTTGCGCATAAATATAATGATGATGGCGGTGTGTGCGTCGCCTATTTCGGCGACGGCGCGTCGAATCAGGGCCAGGTCTATGAAAGCTTCAACATGGCCGAGTTGTGGAAGCTGCCGATCATCTTCGTGATCGAGAACAATCAATATGCCATGGGAACATCGGTCAACCGTTCGTCGGCGGAGGATCAACTCTATCGTCGCGGCGAAAGCTTTCGTATTCCCGGCATCCAGGTCAACGGCATGGACGTTCTCGCCGTGCGCGGCGCGACCGAGGAGGCCCTTGCCTGGGTCAAGGCAGGCAAGGGACCGATCCTGCTGGAGATGAAGACCTATCGCTATCGCGGTCACTCCATGTCCGACCCCGCGAAATATCGTTCGCGTGACGAAGTGCAGGCGATGCGCGACAAGTCCGATCCGATCGAGGGCGTTAAAGCCTATCTTACGCAGGCTGGCGTCAGCGAGGATGAGATCAAGACGATGGATCAGGATATCCGCAAGATCGTCGCGCAGGCGGCCGACTTCGCGGAAACCTCGCCCGAACCGGAGGCTGGCGAACTCTATACCGACGTGCTGGTGGAGCAATATTGATGGGTATCGAAATCAAGATGCCGGCGCTTTCGCCCACGATGGAAGAAGGCACCCTGGCCAAATGGCTGGTCAAGGAAGGCGACGAAGTAAAGTCCGGTGACATCCTAGCCGAGATTGAGACCGACAAGGCGACGATGGAGTTCGAAGCTGTCGACGAAGGCAAGATCGGCAAGATCATGGTGGCTGAAGGTAGCGAAGGCGTGAAGGTCGGCACGGTCATCGCCACGATGGCGGGCGAGGGCGGGGAGGCCGAAGAAGCACCCGCCGAAGTCGTCGATGAGGATAAGAACGAAGACAAAGCCGGTCCGGCCCAGGAAAAGGTCGAAACCGGCACCCGCAAGCTGTTCGACGCCGCCAAGCGCGATGGTGTGCAGGACCCGGCGATTCCCGAAGGCACAGAACTGGTCAAGACGACCGTTCGCGAAGCGCTGCGCGATGCGATGGCCGAGGAAATGCGCGCGGATGGCCGCGTCTTTGTGATGGGTGAGGAAGTCGCCGAATATCAGGGCGCTTATAAGGTCACGCAGGGCCTGCTGGAAGAATTCGGCCCCAAACGCGTCATCGACACGCCGATCACCGAATATGGCTTTGCCGGCGTCGGCACCGGCGCGGCGATGGGCGGGTTGCGTCCGGTCATCGAATTCATGACGTTCAACTTCGCGATGCAGGCGATCGACCACATCATCAACTCGGCGGCCAAGACCAACTATATGTCCGGCGGACAGATGCGCTGCCCGATCGTCTTTCGCGGTCCCAATGGCGCGGCCAGCCGCGTCGGCGCACAGCACAGCCAGAATTATGCCCCCTGGTATGCCAGCGTTCCCGGTCTGATCGTCATTTCGCCCTATGATGCGGCCGATGCAAAAGGCCTGTTGAAAGCGGCGATCCGCAGCCAGGACCCGGTCGTGTTCCTGGAAAATGAACTGCTCTATGGCCGCACGTTCGAAGTGCCGAAGCTCGACGATTATGTTCTGCCGATCGGCAAGGCGCGGATCATGCGCGAAGGCAAGGATGTGACGCTGGTCAGCTACTCGATCGGCGTCGGCCTTGCGCTTGAAGCGGCCGAAACGCTGGCGGGAGAGGGCATCGATGCCGAAGTGATCGACCTGCGCACGCTGCGCCCGCTCGACACCGCGACGGTGCTGGCGAGCCTGAAGAAGACCAACCGCATCGTCGTGGTGGAGGAAGGCTGGCCGACCTGCTCGATCGCGAGCGAGATTGCCGCCGTCGTCATGGAGCAGGGCTTCGACGATCTCGACGCCCCGCTTCTGCGCGTTGCCAACGAGGATGTGCCGCTCCCCTATGCCGCCAACCTTGAAAAGATCGCGCTGATCGATGCCCCCCGCGTCGTCGCTACGGTCAAGAAGGTCTGCTATAAATAAGGCTTGAATGGGTAGCTGTGCCGTCCGACGTGGCTACCCATTATTGTAAATTCCGCAGGTGGAGGCGGTGACGGCTTCATTATTGTAAATGCCGACGCCGCCGGTCGGTCCGGTCATGTCGCGATTGTCGCGCACCGTCATCGCGGCGGTTTCGTTCAGGCTCGTGCGCGGCACGAAGGCTGCGGAGATAAGCGGCTGATAGGTATAGGCGATCTCCACGATCATCACCGCAGTATCGCTCGGCGATTTGACGAGCTGCCCGTTCAGCGTAATGCCGGTCAGGTTGGTCGCACCCTGAGCGGCATAGCTGGACGTGAACACCCGCGACCCCCGGCACCGCTGCCAGCGAATCCGATATTTCCCTGTGTTATTGGGGTCGGTCTCTAAGCTGGACACGATCACCCGGCCGTTCGGGAATACGTTGAGCTTGCCCGACTGATAGCCCGCGCCGGTCAGCAGATCGTTGATCTGCGCCTCGCTGATCGTCGTTGTCGCGTTCACAGTTCCGGTGCCGATACGCGATGCGTTATCCGCAACCTGCAGCGCTAACTGGCTCATTCGCATCTTGGTGTTGGTAAAATTGGTCAGCTCCGCGCCCGTCATTGCCACGGTCGTGACGAAGGGCAGGCACAGCGCGAACTCGACCAGCGCCATGCCGCTCGTGTCGCCGCGCAGACGGCGCAGTGTCGGGAACAGGCTCATGGGCAATTCCTCGTCGGCGGATTGGTGCCATATTGCGCCTGATCGCCATAGGGCTGGTTTACCAGCACGGTTGTCGCCTGCATGGTCACGGTGTTGGATATGCCGATGAAACGGTAGATCGGGAACAGGCGCGGATAGGTTGCCGTCGCCGTCAATACTACGGTATCCTTCGCGCCGCCCTGCGTGCTGTTGCCGCCGTCCGGATCCCATAAATTGTTGAAATTGGCATCGGTATAAGGCTCGCCCGCGTCGCACCGGCCATTGCCGTTCGTATCGGTAAACGTCTCCGCCGTAGCCTGCGCCGCAGTGACGTAATTTTTGAAATAGCGCGGGATAAGCGTGACGGTTGCCTGGGATTGAAGCGACTGCACTTTGGAACGGACCTGTGCTTCCAGATCCGATGTCGACTGGTTCTCCAACGTCGCGTCGCGTCCCACCTTCTGCATCGCACCCTGCAACACGCTTTGCATATAAAGCGTATGTCCCATGTCGAGAACGCCCATCAGCAGCGTCAGGAACACGGGTGCGATCAGGCCGAACTCGACGACCGACATGCCGCGCTGGTCGCGGTGCAGCAAGGTGTGCAGGCGGATCATTGCGTTAGCCGCAACTTAGAGATGTTGCTGGCAATCGCCTGAAAATTGGAGATCAGTGCCGATGTGCTGGTGGCGTTGAAGAAATGTCCGCCAGGAGACGCGCAATTCTGTAGACGGGTCTTCGTCGCGCTTGTGACGTCGGTGCCATAGGATATGACCCACAGCGTGATGCCCCTGTTCGTAATTGCCGTGCATAGAGCTGCATAACGGGCGTTCACCTGATCGTTCAGACTATTGTTAATGTTGCTGTTCGCCGCTGGCGTAGTGCTGGTGGTTCGCCGATCTAGGGCCGCGAAACCATAGGCGGCATAATCGGTATTTATGGCATTGGTGTCGCCATCCGTCATGAAGATTATGTGCCGCTGAATCGTGCCGCCGCCGGGGATCGAACCATTGGCGGTAGTAAAAGCGTTCTCACTGGCAAATATTCCGGTCGGGGATATGAAGCGTGCGCCCCATAGCAGCCCAATGTCATGATAAGTGTTGCCGCTTGCCGTAAGTGAGTCGACATAAGTCTCGAAAGCAGTGGCACCAGACCAAATTTGCAGTTTCTTCGCTTGAACTGGGCAGTAGTAGGGAACGTCATTATAATAGTCGGCAATCGTTGTGACCTCTGAACCATCCAATTCAGACCAGTCAGGGTTAGGGTCCGGCGGAACCTGACGCGTAAAAATCAGACCGGGTAAAGCTGGTCCCCATTGGGTCGTGACGTCACCGGTTGGAGCAGAGTCGATATCGAGATCCTTTGCGCCTGCGGCAACCGCGCCGGGGGTGCTTGGGGTGCTATCGATAGGATCATAGCTCGCTTGTTTGACGGTCTGGCGCTCTTCGATACACCCATCCCAATTTACGGTTCGGTTCGCCCCGCCTTCGCCAATCGGTGCTTGCATCGAACCGGTACTTTTCACGCTACTAACGTTGAAGGGTAATTGCTTGTATGTCCAAGTGCCATTGCGACGATATTGGACAGTACAGCTAGTACCGAACCAGCCGGATGTCTCGATACCCTGATATTGAGTCGTAGTGGTATTGGCTGGCACTCGGCCCGAACAAGATCTATTATATGTCGTGTAGGTTTGCCAACTGCTCCAGCTACCTGTGCTCGTCCAAACCCGGCTCTGATATTTCCAATTGTCGGCGATGTAGCTTGTAGGTAGCAGTTTGCCGACATTGACATTGGTCGCATAGGGCATGAAACCAAAGCGTAGCTGAACATTGGGATTATTACTGCCACTGGGTGTGCCGGTGCAACTGGTATCCACTTTGGCGAGCGCTTCGTAAAAACATTTAACTGCCTCTTTCAGCCCCGCGATCTTCGAATTGCTATTGCTGTTGCAGGTCGAGCCATTGGCGCAGTCCGCCATCGATCCGGTCGTATCGAGCACGAACATCACGTCCGTGTTTGGAATCTCCATCTTGGTCGAGCAGGTGACGGTGATCGCCTTGTCGCCCTGACTGAACACTTTCATGATCGTCATCGGCAGCGTGGCGGACGCGGTGCCTGTGACGGTGCCGCTGCTTTCGCTAAAGGTCGGCGCGGTGCTTGTGCTGCCATAGCTGTTCGCCTGGAAATTGGCATTGTACATGGCAACTGCCGCGGTATTGGCGGCATTGCTGTTGGCCGACCAGGCGCCGGTGCTCATCGTGCGGCGGCCCGCAAGGGCGCCGGCGTCGCACGCCTGCTGCATCCGCGTCTTTGTCAGATAGATGCGGCTCATATCAACGCCGCCGCCGATCAGGCCGAGCAAGGGGATCAGGCCCGCGGCGACCAGCGCCAGCGTATTGCCCGCGCGATCGCGAAGCAGCCGGCAGAGGATGCCAGCCGGTCCACGCAATGGCCTTGGCCTATGCAATGCCTTTGATTTGTCCCGCTCATTTGCCATACAGAACGCCACCCACGCATGTCCCCGCGCCCAAATACGGGCGAACCATTCGTCGCCATGCACCACCAGTGGTTAAGGACAGGTTTGCGCCGATGGATGAACAGAGCGAAATTACGCCGCTGGCCCGGTTGCTGTGCGGCTATGCCGGGAAGGACGCCGCACGGCAGCGGCTGGTCTGGGCCTATGACGCACGGCTGGCCGATATCGTGCGGACCACGCGCGAACCGATGATCGGGCAGATGCGGCTGACCTGGTGGCATGAGGTGCTGACCGACGAGAGTGACGTCAAGGGGCGCGGCGATCCGCTGGCCGATGCGATCCGCGCGTTGCTGCCACCGGAGGGGCAGGGCGGTCTGCTGCGGATGATTGACGGGTGGGAGGCATTGCTCGAACAGCCGATCGATGACGCGGCTTTGGAAGTCTATGCCCTGGGCCGGGGTGGCGGTCTGTTTCAGGCGCTGGCGAATGCGGACGGGTTCGATCGCGCGGGCGCGCTCTGGGCGTTGTGGGATCTGTCGGGACATAGCGCCGATCCCGCTTTGGTCCGGCAAGCCTTGGCATTGGCGCAGACTTATATCGACCCGCCATCGCGCGTCCGCATGATCGCGCCGCTGCGCATCGCGGCGGGGCTGGCGCGGGCGGATGCCCGGCATGGCCGCGCCGCGCCTGGCGGAATGACGCCGGGTCTATACGCGCGGGCCTTGCGGATCGGGTTGATCGGGCGATAGGCTGAGGACGAACGGGGGAGATCATGGTGGTGGGACGATTTGTTGCGGGTGGGCTGGCGGCGCTGCTGTTCGTCGCGGCGGGGCTGTTCTGGTGGCAGAGCCGTGCGGCGGGCGAGCCTGAGGGCAAGCCCGCGCAGGCCATCGTCTCCGCGCCGGTCGATGACAGCCTGCCGGAGGGCGACGCCAATGCCTTTGGCGCGGCGCCGCCGATGCCCGCCAATGCCTCGCCGCAGAGCCGGGAACAGCGGCGGTTCGGACGCTATGATCGCAATCGCGACGGGATCATCAGCCGCGAGGAGATGATGTCGAGCCGGACCAAGGCGTTCCGGAAACTGGACAAGGACGGCAACAACCTGCTCTCGTTCGAGGAGTGGGCCGTCGCCACCGCGGACCGGTTCGGTGCGGCGGACGGGAACAAGGACGGCAGGCTGACCCCGCCCGAATTCGCGACCACCGCGCCGCCCGACAAGCCCAAGGCCAGGTGCAAATGCTAGGCGGGCTGCAAGGCCTGTTCGTCCAACCAGCGGCGCAGGTCCGTGCGCGCGCGTGACGTCATGGCTTCCTTGCGCTGTTTCTTCTTCGCGTCGTTCATCGGCGGGAACAGGCCGAAATTGACGTTCATCGGCTGATAGCTGGCCGCGTCCGCGCCGCCGGTGATGTGCCCCAGCAGCGCGCCGAGCGCGGTCGTGGCCGGCGGCGGGGGGAGCGGGCGGCCGGTCAGTTCGGCCAGCGCGAAGCGCGCCGCCATCAGCCCCACCGCGCTGCTTTCGACATAGCCCTCGCACCCGGTGATCTGCCCGGCGAAGCGGATATGCGGCGCGCTGCGCAGGCGCAGCGTCGGGTCGAGCAGTTCGGGCGAGCGGATGAATGTGTTGCGATGCAGCCCCCCCAGCCGCGCGAATTCGGCCTTTTCGAGACCCGGTATGGTGCGGAACAGTTCGACCTGCGCGGCATGTTTAAGCTTGGTCTGGAAACCGACCATGTTCCACAAGGTGCCGAGCGCATTGTCCTGCCGCAACTGGACCACGGCATAGGGCCAGCGCCCGGTGCGCGGATCGTCCAGCCCCTTGGGCTTCATCGGCCCGAAGCGCAGCGTTTCGATCCCGCGCGACGCCATCACCTCGATCGGCATACAGCCCTCGAAATAGGGGGTGCTCGCCTCCCACTCCTTGAATTCGGTCTTGGGACCATCGAGCAGGCCCTGAACGAAGGCCTCATATTGCGGTTTGTCCATCGGGCAGTTGATATAGTCGCGCCCGTCCCATTCGGGATAGTCGGGATCGACCGTGCCCTTGTCCCAGCGGCTCGCCATCCAGCATATGTCCATATTCACGCTGTCGCGATGGATGATCGGCGCGATCGCGTCGAAGAAGGCGAGCGCATCCATGCCCGTGGCCGCGCCGATGCTGCCCGCCAGCGGCAGGGCGGTGAGCGGGCCGGTGGCGACAATGGTCAGCCCCTCGGCCGGCAGCGTGTCGATCCGCTCGCGCACGATCTCCACATTGGGATGCGCCGCCAGCGCGCGGGTGACGCCGCCGGAAAAGACATCGCGATCGACCGCAAGCGCGGACCCGGCAGGCACCTTCGCCTTGCCGGCCTCGCCCATGATGAGCGAGCCAAGATCACGCATTTCCTGATGCAGCAGGCCGACGGCATTTTTTTCCGCGTCATCCGAACGGAAGCTGTTCGAGCAGACCATCTCGGCCAGGCCGTCGGTCTGGTGCGCCGGGGTCATCTCGCCCGAGCCGCGCATTTCGGACAGGCGGACCCTGATACCGGCCCGCGCCAATTGCCAGGCGGCCTCCGATCCCGCCAGTCCGCCGCCGATGATATGGACCTGATAGGATGGCATGTTTTTCCTTAGCTTCGCACTTTTCCCGCACATAGAGCATTTATGATACCATGAAGGGTAATATTATTGTTTTAGGCTCTCGATTTTACAAAAGCGCGCTCCTGTAGGACAGCCCGTCAGAATCCGGCCGGGAACAGATGCCTGCCCTCGCTGTCGAGACGCAGCACGACACGCATCGTCATCGCGCTCCAGGGCAGCGGGCCGTAAAGATGCGGGAAGAGCTGGCCACCGCGCGACTCCTCCCATTTCAACTGGTCGCCGAAGCCGGCGAGGTCGATCATCGCGAGCACAAGCTCGTCCTGCCCGGCAAAATGCCTGGCGGCGGTTTCAGCGGCCTGTTGCCGGGTCGACAGATGGATATAGCCATCGGCCAGGTCGACCGGCGCGCCGTGAAAACTGCCTTCGCTTTTGAACAGGGCAAACTGGTCGCGGGTAAGGATTTTATAAGCGAATAGATCGGGCATGGGTGCGCCTTAGCCGTCTTGCCCTTTTTGCGAAACCGGAATGATGACGGGGAGGCAGGTCAGATTCCTCTCAAGGCAGCCCTAGACCCGATGCCGTGGGCGCACTAAGCCCCCCCGCATGTCCAGCGCGCCCGCCAATGCTTCGCCCACCTCACCTTCCCCCGCGAGTCTTCCGCTTGCCCACGCCCTGCTCGCCCTGGCGGTCGTCGCGGTGTGGGGGACGAATTTCGTGGTGATCCGGGTCGCGCTCGATCATTTGCCGCCGCTGCTGTTCGCGACGTTGCGTTTTGCCTTCGCCTTTCTGCCCGCCGCTTTGTTCGTCAGGCGGCCGGCGGTGTCGTGGCGGTCGCTGGCGGCTTATGGCTTTTTCATCGGCTTCGGGCAGTTCGGGCTGCTTTATATCGCCATGCATGGGCATATCTCGCCGGGGCTGGCCTCTTTGGTGGTGCAGAGCCAGGTCTTCTTCACGATCGGACTGGCGATCCACTTCAGCGGCGAACGGGTGCGCGCGTTCCAGGTGGTCGCGCTGCTGCTGGCGACGGCGGGCATCGCCGTCATCCTGTTGCATACCGATGGCATGACGACGCCGTTCGGACTGATCCTGACGCTGATCGCGGCGGTCAGTTGGGCGATCGGCAATCAGGTCGCGAAGGTCAGCGGCGCGACCAACATGCTGGCCTATGTCGTCTGGGCCAGCCTGTTTTCGGTTCCGCCGCTGTTGCTCGGGTCGTTGCTGATGGAGGGACCAGCGGCGATCGTGGCGGGGGTGATGCGCGCTGATGCGATGACATGGGGCGCAGTGCTGTGGCAATCGGTAGGCAATGCGCTGTTCGGCTTTGCAGCCTGGGGCTGGCTGCTGAACAAGCATCCGGCCGCGACGGTTACGCCGATGGCGCTGCTGGTGCCGGTGTTCGGCATGGGCGCTTCGGTGCTGCTGCTGGGCGAGCCGATGCCGCTATGGAAGCTGGGCGCGGCGCTGCTGGTGATGGTGGGGCTGGGGGTGAACATCTTGTGGCCGATGGTGGCGCGCAGGCTGGGATCAACTCCAGGGTAACGACAGGGGCGGGGCGTCGCCTTACCCCTCCGCCGTCACCTCGACCTCGTCGGCATCATCGCTATCCTCAATCCGCGCCGCGCTCACCACATGCTCGTTATTCGCCACGTTGAACAGGCGGACGCCGGCGGAATTGCGGCCGATCACGCGCATCGACGACAGGCCCGTGCGGATCAGCTTCGCCTGGTCGGTGACCAGCATCAGATGGTCGTCCTTGACCACCGCGAAGCTGGCGACGACCGGGCCGTTGCGGGCGATATTGTCGATATTGGTGATGCCCTGGCCGCCGCGATTGGTGCGGCGATAATCATAGGCCGACGATAATTTGCCATAGCCGTTGGCGCAGACGGTCAGGATGAACTGTTCGGCCGCAGCAAAGCGCGCAATATCCTCGGGGCCAAGCAGGGCGGCGACGGTGTCATTTTCCTTCCACGGCGCGACGCGCAGATAATCGTCGCGCTGTTCGGTGGTGGCGTCGACGCCGCCCAGGATGGAGAGCGAGATCACCGCGTCGTCATCCTTGAGGGACACGCCGCGCACGCCGGTCGAATCGCGGCTCTGGAATTCGCGCACGTCGGTGGCGGAAAAGCGGATGGCGCGGCCCTGACGCGTGGCGAGCAGCACATCGTCGCTCTCGGTCAGCAGCGCGACGCCGATCAGCCGGTCGTCCGACTCCTCATCGAATTTCATCGCGATCTTGCCGGCGGTGCGCACGCTGGTGAAGGCGTCCATCGAATTGCGGCGCACCGACCCCTTGGCGGTGGCGAACAGGATGTGCAGCCTGGCCCATTCCTCCTCATCCTCCGGCAGCGGCAACACGGTCGATATGGTCTCGCCCTGGGCCAGCGGCAACAGGTTGATCATCGGCCGGCCACGGGTCGCCGGGCCACCCTCGGGCAGTTTCCAGACCTTGAGGCGATAGACCTTGCCCAGCGTCGAGAAGAACAGCACCGGCGTATGCGTGCTCGTCACGAACAGGTTGGTGACGGCATCCTCCTCCTTGGTCGCCATGCCGCTGCGGCCCTTGCCGCCGCGCGCCTGCGCCCGGAAGGTTTCGAGCGGGGTGCGCTTGATATAGCCCTGATGGGTGACGGTGACGACCATCTCCTCGCGCTCGATCAGATCCTCGTCGTCGATCCCGTCGGCGGCGGCGGTGATGGTCGAGCGACGGGGGGTCGCGAATTCGTCGCGCACGGCGGTGAATTCGTCGCGCATCACGGCGTAGAGCTTTACGCGGTCGGCCAGGATCGAGAGATATTCGGCGATATTTTCCGCCAGGCCCGCCAGTTCGTTGCCGATCTCGTCGCGGCCGATCGCGGTCAGGCGATGCAGGCGCAGATCGAGGATGGCGCGGACCTGAAGCTCGGACAGGATATAACTGTCGCCGCTGATCTCGGTGTCGATCGCCTCGACCAGGCGGATATAGGGCGCGACCTGTTCGGCGGGCCATTCGCGCGCGAGCAGGGCGGCGCGCGCCTCGGCCGGGCTGCCCGAACCGCGAATGATGCGGACGACCTCGTCCAGATTGGTGACGGCTATGACGAGGCCGAGCAACAGATGCGCGCGTTCGCGGGCCTTGTTCAGCTCGAACTTGGTGCGGCGGGTGATGACTTCCTCGCGGAAGGTCACGAAGGCCGAAATGATGTCGCGCAGGTTCAGCGTTTCCGGGCGGCCACCCCGGATCGCCAGCATGTTCGCCGGAAAGCTCGACTGCGCCGGGGTATGACGCCACAACTGGTTGAGCACCACCTCGGCAGTCGCGTCGCGCTTCAGCTCGATGACGATGCGCACGCCCAGGCGGCTCGATTCGTCGCGAATGTCGCTGATCCCCTCGATCCGCTTGTCCTTCGCGGCTTCGGCGATCTTTTCGACCAGGTTGTTCTTGCCGGTCTGGTAGGGGATTTCGGTCAGCACGATCGACTGGCGATCGTTGCGTCCTTCCTCGATCACATGACGCGAGCGCATGATGATCGACCCGCGTCCGGTGTGATAGGCGTTGCGCGCGCCGCCCTGGCCCATGATCAGCGCGCCGGTCGGGAAGTCGGGACCGGGGACGATCTGGATCAGTTCGTCGACGCTGATCGCGCCATTGTCCATATAGGCGAGGCAGGCGTCGATGACTTCGCCCAGATTGTGTGGCGGGATGTTGGTCGCCATGCCGACGGCGATGCCGCCCGCGCCGTTGACGAGCAGGTTGGGGAAGCGCGCAGGCAGGACCTGCGGCTCGCTTTCCGACGCGTCGTAATTGGGCGTGAAGTCGACCGTGTCCTTGTCGAGATCGTCGAGCAGGCTGTTCGCGACCTTGGCGAGGCGCGCTTCGGTATAGCGCATCGCGGCGGGCATGTCGGGGTCCATCGACCCGAAATTGCCCTGGCCGTCGATCAGCATGACGCGCATCGACCAGTCCTGCGCCAGGCGGGCGAGGGCCATGTAGATCGCGCTGTCGCCATGCGGGTGATATTTACCCATGACGTCGCCGACGATGCGGCTGCACTTGCGATAGGGGCGCCCGGCGACATAGCCGGCCTCATGCGCGGCATAGAGGATGCGGCGATGCACGGGCTTCAGTCCGTCGCGCACGTCGGGCAGCGCACGGCTGACGATCACGCTCATCGCGTAATCGAGATAGCTCGTCTTCATCTCGTCGACGATGCTGATCGGGTGGATATCCGAAGGGTCGGCGAGCAGGGTCTCGTCGGTCAAGGCGATTCTCTTTTATTTGATGTCAGTTATATGTCCGCGTGCATTTGGCACTAGCGAACCATAGAGCGGATGTCACCCCTCGCGCCTGCGCGCGCACGGGTGAGGGACGGGGGCATCAGGATTTGCATATCCGTTAAGCATAGCCGATGACAGGGCGGATTTCCGCATCTATATCGATGTTCAATTGTTGTTCACGCGCCGCCGCCTAGCACCCCCGGCCAGGCACAAGGGCGGTTATGCCCGCAGAGGAGAGTATATATGCGTTCTGTTTTCCATCTGGCAGCTTCGCGTCTGGCGCTGGGGCTTGTGCTGGGTCTTGGCGGCCTTGCGGCCGTCGCGACCCCGGCCCTTGCCGCGAAGAAGGAGGAAGCGCCCAAGGCGAATTACAGCAAGCCGTTCCAGGCCGCGGCGCAGGCCGCGCAAAAGGCCAATACCGCCAAGGACTGGCCCGCGCTGATCGCCGCGCTGCCCGCCACCGATGCGGCCGCCTCGACGCCGAGCGACAAATATCTGGCGGCGAATTTCCGCCTCAACGCGGGCATCGGCACCAATGACAAGGCGATGCAGCGGCAGGGTATCGAAGCGATGCTGACGAGCGGCGGCGCCCCGGCGGCCGAAGTGCCGAAATTCGAATTTTTCGCCGGCCAGTTCGCGCTGGACGCCAAGGACTATGATCCCGCGACCGCGCATCTCGGGAAGGCGGTCGAGCTTGGCTATCCGGGCAGCGCCGCACCGCTGATGGCGGCCGAAGCCTATTTCCAGAAAGCCATATCGCTTTCGTCCAACGCGAATGGCCAGTTGGCGCCCGCCGCCAAGCCGGTGGCGTTGCAGGGCCTGCCCTATCTCAAGAAAGCGATCGAAAGCGAAAAGGCGACCGGCGCCGCCGTTCCCGCCGCCTGGTATAATCGCGGTTTCACCATGGCCTATGTCGCCGGCTCTCCCGATGCGGCGGAATGGCAGACGATGAACCTGAACGCCGATCCGTCGGGCAAGAACTGGAACACGCTGATCCGCGCCTATCAGGATACGCACAAGACGTTGAGCAAGGGCGAGAATCTCGATCTGTTGCGGCTGGCCCGCCTGACCGGCGGCATGGACAGCGCCTATCAATATTCGGAATATGTCGATGCCACGTCGAAGGTCGGCCTGCTGGGCGAAGTGAAGGGCGCGATCGATGAAGGGCGGGCCAGCGGCAAGCTGAAAGCCACCGATCTGGCCGATTATTATGCGCAGGCGTCGGCGGGCATCGCCAAGGACAAGGCGTCGCTGCCGGCGACCGAAACCGCCGCCGCGAAAGCGGCCACCGGTAAGATCGCGTCCAACACCGCCGACGCCTATGTCGGATATGGCGACTATGCCAAGGCGGTGCCCCTGTATAAGCTGGCGCTGCAAAAGGGCGGCGTCGACGCGAACGAGGTCAATACCCGCCTGGGTATCGCGCTCGCCCGGAGCGGGGACAAGGCCGGGGCCAAGGCGGCGTTCGAAAGCGTGACGACGCCCGGCGCGCGCAAGGATATTGCCGGCTTCTGGCTGCTCTGGCTGTCGAAGCAGGCCTGACGAGGGAAGGGCGGGACCCGCAATGGCTCCCGTCCTCTCCCACATTGAAGATGCAATGACGGGCTGGGTTAAGGCCCGAAGGGGAAGTAGGATGCGCAGCTTGGGATATTTGGCGATCGGCAATCGCCTGACGCTTGGCTTCGCGCTGGCGCTTGGTCTTTCGGGGGCACCCGGTTTCTCCGGGATTGCGCAGGCGAAGCCAAAGGACAGTCCGACGGAAATCGCTGTCGCCGATGGCTTTCGCGTCGGCGCACGAACGACCCGTGCGGCGCTGGACATCGGCGACGTGAACGCGGCCAATGCCGCCATTGCCGGTCTGACCGCGACCAACCCGACCGAAAAATAT
This sequence comes from uncultured Sphingobium sp., assembly GCA_964250175.1. Classification (GTDB taxonomy): domain Bacteria; phylum Pseudomonadota; class Alphaproteobacteria; order Sphingomonadales; family Sphingomonadaceae; genus Sphingobium. The sequence continues at coordinate 27,684 of CAXUEQ010000029.1, forward strand.
ATCGCGGGCGGCCTGCGTCTGGAACTGGCCTCCCGCCGCAGCGATCCGCAGGCGCAGCGCCGGGCGTTGACCGATATATTGGAGAGCGGCGGCGCACCCTCCTCGCAACTGCCCTATTTGCGATATTTGGCCGGCTATTACTCTTATTATCTGGGTGAGTTCGACGACGCGATCGCGCAGGTCAATTATGCGCGGCAACTGGGCTATGCGCCCACAGAAACCACCGTGCTGCTGGCCGACGCCACGCTGAAAAAAAAGAAGAAGACACGCGAGGGCATGGCGCTGGTCGAGCAGGCGATGACGCAGCAGCGCGCGTCGGGCCAGCCGGTGCCGGAAGCCTGGTATGACCGGGCGATCGCCCTGTCCTACAATCTTGGCAACTGGAGCGACGTCGCCCGCTACAACCAGCAGAAGCTGGCGCAATATCCGACCACGGGCAACTGGCGATCGGGCCTGACCAACTCTCTGGCCGCGCCGAACATCCCCGCGCAGGTCCAGCTCGATTTCTATCGCCTTCAGGCCGCCAATGGCGCGCTGGCGAGCGAGCGCGACTATCAGGCCTATGCAACACTTGCGGCCAGGAACGGCTATGAGGCGGAAGCCAAGGCAATCATCGAAGCAGGCCGGTCCAACGGCGATCTGACCGCGACGGAACCTGTAACCAGCGCTTTGCTCAAATCGATCCTGGCAAAGGCGAACAAGGATGTCGCCACGCTCAATGCGCAAAAGGCGAAGGCGGCGACCGCCTCCAGCGGCGACGCCGCGTTGAAGACCGGCGATCTCTATTTCTCGCTCAGCCAATATGCGCAGGCGGTCCCTTATTATCAGCTTGCGCTGTCCAAGGGCGGCGTCGACGCCGCGCGCGTCAACAGCCGGCTGGGCGTCGCGCTCGCCCGCTCGGGCGATCTGCCCGGCGGCAAGGCGGCGCTGGCGCAGGCGTCGGGCGACTGGAGCGCGGTATCTGGCTTCTGGTCGGTCTGGGTCGATCAGCAGGCGAAGAAAAGCGCGAGCATGATCCCGCCCAAGACGGTGCCGACGATCGGGGTGTCGTAAGCAGGGTCAATCCTGTGGCCCCATGCCCTCGTCATCCCCGCGCAGGCGGGGACCCATCCCGCGTCCCATTCCCGGCCCCGATCGGCACTCCGCCTTTCCCCCGTCATGCCGGGCTTTAACCGGCTTTCGAAAAACAGGGGGTAGCGACCCTCAAAAACTCGCCGTCAGATTGACCGAACTATAGCGGGTGGTCCGCTTCGCCGTCGCATTGGGGGCGTCGCGCAGGAAGCGTCCTTTTGCCAGCAGAAGCGTATCGACCTCGAACCGCAGGCGCGACGGCACCAGCCAGTAACGGAGACGCCCTTCGACCTGATGCCCCGCGAAATCGCCTGCGCGGCGCGACGGATCGCGCACGCCGGTCGTGGAAAAACTGTCCTCGTCCGACGCCAGCCACATGGCGCGATAGGATGCGAACCCGTCCAGCCTTTTGCTCGGCGTCGCCTCTAATCTTATGCCGGGCGTGGCGATGTTGGCGCGGCCGATCGCATTATACAGCCCGGCGGGCGCCAGGTCGGCGCGGCGCATACCGAACAGCGTGTCGAACCGCCCGTATCGCCCGCCGCTCTTGTCGCCGCTCGCACGGTCGAACTCGACGGAGAGCCGGGGCTTCCATGCCGTCGCAAAGCTGTAGCCGGCGTCCGCGTGGAAGAATGTCGCGCTGACTTTCTGCCGCAGGGCCGTCGGCAAAAGGCTCCCGCTGATCGTTCCGGACTGATAGAAAGCTTCCAGCTCATAATCGAAATGGCCGGCCCGCGGCTCCGCGATAATGCGCGTGCCAAATGTATCGAGCGATCGGTCCCGCGTCGGCCGTCCCGGCGCGTCCCGCTCGCCCAGATGGAAATAGGACAGCTCCGCCGTCGCCGGACCGATCGCCCTGGCCTTGCTCACCAGCCCGCCCCACAGCACGAGGTCGAAGCTTTCCCTGTCGAACCTTACCGCGTTCCTGCGCAGTGATGCGGGATCATCAGGCAATCGCACCTGCGGCAATGTGTAGATGAAAGTCGCCGAAAGGCCCGCCTTCATTGCGATGTCGGCGCGGAAGCCGGTAGAGCCGTTGGTGGTATTGCGATAATCATCCGCCGCGACCAGCCGCCGGGATCCCAGATTCAGCGTGAAGCGTCCGGCCATCAGCGACAGCTTCGTTCCCGATCCGAACGCCCCTTTGAAATCGGCGGCGACATAGGCCTGCACCAGTTCCAGCGCGTTGACGTCGTTGGTCGACAGCGGCGTCCCGGCATCGGCACCATAAGCCCGGCTGTCGTAAAGCTCCGCGCCGATGCGGAGATTGTCCGTCCGATATTCGCCGAGCAACTGCGTGCGTATACTGGTGAGCGTATCGCGGCTGTCGAATCCCGCGCGCGCCTGCCCGTCGATCGCTTCATAGCGTAGTCGTGTGCTGCCGCCCAGTGTGAACCCCTCCTGACCCGATGTCTGGGCGCAGGCCGGTTCCGGCAGGGCGAAGAGGGCGAAAGCGACAAGCAGATATCGAGCGGGCATGACGCGTCCTTCTTAAAGACGCGATTCTTGGGCGATGGCCTGAAGGGGGGATCGCAGCCCCCGCCGCCTCCTAAACAAAATGCCTGGCCGCCTGTCAATGCCCGAAAAATGAGTCAGCCATTACAGGCGCGCGCTACCGGTTAGCGGCGCAACGGCACCCCCGGCGCGTTCTTCGACGTGCGGATCGTCAGCGACGTCTTCACGCTCACCACGTTAGGCGCGGGGGTCAGCTTCGACGTCAGAAATTGCTGAAAGCTTTGCAGGTCCTTCGCCACCACCTTCAGGATGAAGTCGATTTCTCCGTTCAACATATGGCATTCGCGCACTTCGGGCAGCGCGGCGACATGATCCTCGAACGCCTTCAGATCGGCTTCGGCCTGACTTTTCAGGCTGACCATCGCGAAGACGGTGATGGTAAAGCCCAGTGTCGCCGGATCGACTACGGCATGATAGGATTTTATCGTGCCATGATCCTCCAGCGCGCGGACGCGGCGCAGGCAGGGCGGGGCGGTCAGGCCTACCTTACCGGCCAGCTCGACATTGGTCATACGCCCATCGTCCTGCAACTCCGCAAGGATCTGCATATCGATGTCATCGATGTTCGCACCGGCCATTGAGTGATAATTTCCTATCCCGTTTGATCGCTGCATAATAATAATGTTTCAGGACAATGCAATTGTCCCACTATGCGACGATGCGATTTGACGTGGTTACTCCCCCTTTTCCTTTGTCTCCGTCCTGCGTAATCCTGCTGGCGACAGGGTGCCGGCCATAAGGCGCTCCGGGGATCCGCGTGCGCTTCAACGACCTTATGCAGACCGTGCTTGCGGCACAAAGAGACGGGAGTCCGGCGAGTGGGACGGGCACCGTCACGCTGTGGCGGCAATGTGTCGACCTGCTGGCGCAGAATGACCGGCCCGGCCGTGCGCCGCTGCATCCTCGCGACCGCGCCGCGCTGCTGGACCGGCTGGAGCGGTTGCGCAGGCAGGTAAGCGAGACCCAGCGGATCGCCACGGTGGTGGAACTGGGCGGCCGTCTCGCATCGCCGACGCTGATCCGTTTCTTCGCCGCCGATCGCCCGGCGATATGTGCGGCGGCAATGGGCCGTGCGCGTCTGCCCGATCCGGTGTGGGCCGGATTGCTT
>CAXUEQ010000030.1:0-30286 GCA_964250175.1 uncultured Sphingobium sp.
GTCGAGAACGCCTCGCTGATGCCCTGGCTCGCCGCCACCGCCCTGCTTCACAGCGTCACCGTGCTCGCCACCCGTGACGCGCTCCGCGCCTGGACGATCATGCTCGCGGTCGTCGCCTTCTCGATGTCGATGGTCGGCACCTTCCTCGTGCGCTCGGGCGTCCTGACCAGCATCCATGCCTTCGCGGTCGATCCCACGCGCGGCACCTTCATCCTGGGCTTGCTGGCGCTCTATATCGGCGGCGCTCTGGCGCTGTTCGGCCTGCGTATCGGCACCGTGCGCGAAGGCGCGCAGTTTGAGCTGGTCAGCCGCGAAACGATGCTGGTCGTCAACAATCTGCTGCTTACCGTCATATTGGGCCTTGTCCTGATCGGCACGCTCTACCCGCTGCTGACCGAGGCCTTCGGGCACAAGGTTTCGGTCGGCCCGCCCTATTTCGACCGGATCGCCGGGCCGGTGGCGCTGGTCCTCGTCATCTTCATGGCCGCCGGACCGCTGACCCGCTGGCGCAAGGACAGCTTTCGCGCTGTCTCCGGCCGCCTGATGCTGCCCGCGATCGTCGGCCTGCTCGTCTTGTCGATCGCAGCGATATGCGCCTGGGGCCGCATCGGCCTTCTGCCCTTCCTGGGTCTCGTGGTCGCCGCCGCCGTCGCTGTCGGCAGCCTCGCGCCCTTGTGGAAACGCAATCTGCGCCGCACGCCGCTCTTCACCTATGGCATGGTGATCGCCCATCTCGGTTGCGCCGTGTCGATGGCCGGCATGGCGTCGGACTCGGCCTTCACGGTGGAGAAACTCGTCGCCGCGCGGGTCGGCGACACGATCCGGGCCGCCGGCTGGACGCTGCATTTCGATGCTATCGAACCGCTGGCCGGCGACAACTGGACCGCGATGCAGGGGACGATCAGCGCGTCGCGCGCCGGCGTTTTCGGGAGTGCGCCGGCGGTTCTCAACCCCCAGTCGCGCTTCTTCTCGACCCCGCCCACCAGCACGACCGAGTCCGCCATCCTCACCCGCTGGGACGGGCAACTCTATATCGTGCTGGGGCAGGAGGCGGAGGCCGATGACGGCAAGAATTCCCGGTGGCAATTGCGTATCTGGTGGAAGCCGTTCGTCACGCTCATCTGGTTCGGCGGCTTCCTGATCGCGCTGGGCGGCGCGCTCGCGCTGCTCGGGCATGAACGACGCGGCTGGGTGCAGAAACTGCGCCGCCGCCGCGCCCGACGCGATCCATCAGAGGTTGCGGCGTGAAAAAGCGCCTCGTCTTTCTCCCCTTGCTGCTGTTCGCGGGTTTCTTCGCGCTGTTCGCCAGCGGCCTGTTGCGGCCCGACGATCGCCTCCACCCCTCGCGTCTGGTCGGCAAGCCGCTGCCGCGCTTTGCGCTTCCCGCCGGCGCCGGCGACCGGCCCGCGCTCGCCAGCGCTGACATGGCGTCGGGCAAGCCGCGCCTCCTCAATATCTTCGCCAGTTGGTGCATCCCCTGCGCCGCCGAAGCGCCGCAGTTGATGGCCCTCAAACAGGCGGGGGTGGAGATTGACGCGATCGCGATCCGCGACGCCCGCCCGGACGTCGACGGCTTTCTCGCCCGCTACGGCAACCCCTACAGCCGCATCGGTCTCGACGCGCGCTCCGCCGTCCAGATCGCGCTCGGTTCGTCGGGCGTCCCGGAAACCTTCGTGATCGATGGCCATGGCGTCATCCGCTATCAGCATATCGGCGACATCCGTGCCGACGACATGCCTAACCTATTGAAAAAATTGGAGGAAAGCCAATGACCCGGTTTTCCATCCTTGCTTTCATAGGTGGGCTAATAGTCTATTTTCCCCCTCTCCACGCCCAATCCGCTCTCCCGCCCGCCCCCTATGCCGACCGCCAACTCGCCAATCCCGTCCTCGAAACCCGCGCCCGCGACCTGATGTTCACCATCCGCTGTCTCACCTGCCAAAGCCAGTCGATCGCCGACAGCAACGCCAGCATGGCCGGCGACATGCGCTCCGAAATCCGCCAGCGCATCGCCAAAGGCGAAGATCCCGAAGCGATCCGCAAATGGTTGGTCGACCGCTATGGCGACTGGATCAGCTACGAACCCACCGCCGCGCCGATCCTTTGGCCCCTCTGGGCCGCACCGCTGATCCTGATAGGCCTTGGACTCTGGTTGATGCGCGGCCGCATTCGGAGAAAAGCGCAATGATCGGCTGGTTCCTCGCCATCGGCCTCGCCTTGATCGCGGCTGCCGCAATCCTGCTGATCGGCCGCTTACCCCGGCCCACTTGGGAACTGGTCGGCGCAGCGCTGCTTTTGGGCGTAGCTGGCTATGCCTGGCAAGGTAATCCCGGTCTTGCCGGCGCGCCGCGCAAGGTCGTCGAACAGACCGCTCCCTTCAATGAACAGATCGCCGAACAGCGCCGCGCGATCGGCGAGCGTTTCGGCAAGGCGGGGCAATGGCTCATCATGTCCGATGCGATGGGCCGTCGCGGCCAGACCGCTGATGCTGCAAACATCCTCGTCTCCGGACTGAAAGCCAGTCCTAATGACGCCAATCTCTGGGTCGGCCTCGGTAACGCGTTGGTGGCTCATGGCGACAATATCCTCTCACCCTCCGCCGAATATTCCTATCGCCGGGCAATGATGCTCGACCCCGACGCCCCGGCAGCGCCCTATTTTTACGGTCTAGCGCTGGCGCGCTCCGGCCAGCTTGACCCTGCGCGCAAGATATGGGCGCCACTCGCGGCCAAGCTACCCGAAGGCAGCGAGTTACACACGCAACTCCAGAATGATCTTGCCGCCATCGATCGAGCATTGGCCCAGCCATGAGCCTTGATCGCCGTTATTGCGCCCCTCCGATCAGCATGATAGGGCGCGGGCCAGTGTCGGCGCGCGATTGCGCACTTCCGGCGGCAAGGGCCGACAACATTTCATGACATTTTCCGTGCATAAATATGGCTGACAGCCCGACCGCCGCCGCGCCCGATGCGGTGCAGGAAACATTGCCTGGGGACGGGCAAAGCGCCAGTCATGGTAAGGACGGTGTGATAAAGCTGGCGGTCGGCGCGATCGGCATCGTGTTTGGCGACATCGGCACCAGCCCGCTTTATGCTTTCCGCGAAACCTTCGCTGGCCATCACCATCTGACGCTCGATGCGGATCATATCCTTGGCGTCATCAGCCTGATGTTCTGGTCGATGATGCTGGTGGTCACGCTCAAATATGTCACCATTATCATGCGCGCCGACAATAAGGGCGAGGGTGGCAGCCTGGCACTGCTCGCGCTGATCAACGGCCAGACCAAAACGCGCCGCTGGTCTTCGGGCATCATTCTGCTCGGCGTATTTGCCACCGCACTTTTCTATGGCGACTCCATGATTACGCCGGCGGTATCCGTACTCTCTGCGGTCGAGGGTCTTGCCGTTTATAATCCGGCACTGTCTTCCGTTATCCTGCCCGTCGCTATCATCATCTTGCTGGGCCTGTTCTGGATACAAAGCGCTGGTACCAATCGGGTTGCGACCCTGTTCGGTCCGATCATGCTCTTGTATTTCATGGTCATCGCGACTCTGGGAATTATCAGTATCTGGCAGACACCCGGAATTCTGCGCGCTTTCAATCCCTATTGGGCACTGATGTTTTTCGTGACCGACCCTATGCCCGCCTTTCTGGCGCTCGGCTCTGTCGTTTTAGCGGTGACGGGCGCGGAAGCCTTATATGCGGACATGGGGCATTTCGGCCGCAACCCGATCCGAGTGTCCTGGCTCGCCTTCGTTCTGCCCGCATTGATGTTGAATTATATGGGGCAAGGAGCATTGCTGTTCCGCGAGGGTTCGGCGGCATTGCATAGTCCCTTCTACAATCTGGCGCCGCCCTGGTTACAGTTGCCGCTGGTCGGACTTGCCACACTGGCCGCGATCATCGCGTCGCAAGCAGTGATTTCGGGCGCCTTTTCGGTAACCCAGCAGGCGATCCAGTTGGGATTTATGCCGCGCCTTCGCATCGCGCACACCAGCGCATCGACCGCCGGTCAGATATATATTCCGCTGATCAACTGGGGCCTGATGGTCATGGTGATCCTGCTGGTGCTTGTTTTCCGCACCTCATCCAACCTGACCGCTGCCTATGGCATCGCCGTCACCGGCGCGATGTTCATTGACAATGTGCTGTTGACTGTTCTCGTCATCCGGCTTTGGAAATGGCATTGGGCGGGCGCTTTTGCGCTGCTTAGTATCTTTTACATCGTTGATGGTGCGTATCTGGCAGCCAATCTGACCAAGGTGCCGCATGGAGGCTGGTTTCCGCTGTTGGTAGGTTTCATCATCTTCACACTTCTCACAACCTGGTCGCGCGGACGTCAATTGATGATGGAGCGTATGCGAGAATCGGCAATGCCGATTCCGGTATTTATCGCATCAGCGGCGAACAGCGCCGTGCGTGTCGGCGGCACGGCAGTCTTCATGACCTCATCGCCGGACGGGGTACCGCATGCGTTGTTACATAATCTTAAGCACAACAAGGTGATTCATGAGCGAGTGATCCTGTTGACAGTCAAGATCATGGACGTGCCGATCGTCGATGATGACGGTCGGTGCCGTCTGGAGGATTTGGGCCGCGGTTTCTTTCGTTTGGTCCTTAAATATGGCTTTATGCAAGAACCGGACGTGCCGGCAGCGCTTAAGACCATCACTCAGTGCGGGCAGGAATTCCGCATGATGGAGACTAGTTTCTTTCTTGCCCGGCAAACGCTGCTGCCCTCGGCGCGGCCAGGCATGCCGATCTGGCGCGAGAAGCTGTTTGCGTGGATGCTGCGAAATGCGGAAAGCGCGATGGAGTTTTTCCGCCTGCCGACCAATCGTGTTGTTGAACTGGGCAGTCAGGTCGAAATTTAACTGTCCGGCGCGGATTCGATTGCCCAGTTATGCTCTTCTATGACGAAGGCCCTTACTGTATTACCCGCGGCGTCTCTCGCGGGCCGGTAGCGATAGCGTCGCTCGATAAGGCGGCAGGTGGTTGCGTCCAAATCCATATTACCGCTTGATCGCCGAATGACGCACTGGTCGACCCGTCCGTTGATCTCGACGGTGAATCGCACTTCGACCCGGCCCTGCGCTCCGGTGTCGCCGGCATTTCGGGGATAATCGCTGTCCTTCAATCTTCCCTTGAGCCAGCGCGGTGGCGTCTCGTTGTCGCTGCCATTGCCACGACCGCCGCCTCCCGTGCCATTGCCGTCTCCGCCCGCGCCGGTGCCCGATCCGACGATATTTGCCGCGCCCTGGGTAGACTGACTGCCGGTGCCGGCGACGGTCGCGGCGATCAATAGGGGCGGTGTGACAGGCAAAATCGGCGGTGGAGCGACAAGCTGCGTTGCCGTCGATCGTATATTGGGGGGCGCGGCAACCGCTTCCGGCTTTCTGGATCGAGCCTTTGGCGCTATGGTTTTCCTAAAGGGCGGCCGTGGCTTATCGGGCAATAGCGCGATCAGCGTGAGCGTCTCGCTGGCGACCGGGACTATGGGAACGCCAAGTCCGACAATCAGCGCATAGATGATAAGGCTCTGCACCAGCAATGCGGCGATCGCGGCTTTGATCCTATCTTTCATTGCGACCAAGAAAACGCACGAAGGCGATTTTGGTCGCCTCTACCGATATTACCGGGTCGGCAAAAGCAGGACTTTAACCCCGCAGCGTCGCCGCCGCGCGCGCCAGTTCCTCGATCCGGTGCGCGTCAACCGGTCCCTTGGGCACCAGCCAACTGCCACCCACGCATGTGACGAACGGTTCGGCCAGCCAGTTACCGGCGGTCTCGAACCTGATGCCGCCGGTCGGGCAAAAGCGCGCTTCGCCAAACGGGCCTGCCAATGCCTTGAGCGCGGGCAACCCACCCGATGTTTCGGCCGGGAAAAATTTGAAGCGCGACAGGCCTAGATCCATGCCCGCCATGATGTCGCCTGCATTGGCTATACCAGGCAGGAAAGCCGTTCCGCTGGCCACTGCCGCCTTACCCAGCGACGGAGTCAGGCCGGGGCTGACGATGAACTGCGCCCCCGCTTCCAGCGCCGCATCGAGCTGGCGCGGATTGAGCACAGTACCGGCGCCGACGATTGCACCGGGGACCTTCGCCATTTCGCGCATGGCCTCCAGTGCCACGGGTGTGCGCAGCGTCACCTCCAGCGCAGGCAGGCCGCCCTTCACCAACGCTTCGGCAATGGCGATCGCGTCTTCGACCCGGTCGATCACCAGCACGGGAATTACGGGAGCCAGCGTCATTACGCCGTCAACGGTCATGCTCACTTGCTTGTTTCCTTAAAGGCGGCCGCAGCGCCGAATAAACCAATTTCGTCATGCATGGCCAGACGAACGGGAACTTGCGCCATCAGGCTCTGGAATCGTCCCTTGGCCGTAAAACGATTGTGAAAGCCGCTATCGAGCAACACGTCTTTAATGCGCTGGGTCAGCCCACCCGCCAGCACGACGCTGTGGGGTCCCTGCGCCAGCGCCAGATCGCCCGCAACCGAGCCGTAGATCAGGCAAAACCGATCGAGCGCGGTCCGTGCGAAACTGTCCGTGCCAGCGATCGCTGATTTCCACAAATCCGCATCGCTCATCAATTCGATGCGCTCGTGACCGATCGTGGCGAGCGCCTTGTAAAGATTGTTGAGGCCCGGTCCCGATATGATCCTTTCAGTGGATACGCGCAGGAATTTGTCGCGCAAATAGTCGGCCACACGACTTTCTATCGCATCGAGCGGCGCATAGTCGATATGACCGCCCTCGGTAGCCATGATGTGCGGCACGCCGTCATCATAGGCGATCATGCCGACGCCGAGACCGGTACCGGGGCCAAGTATCGTTACCGCTCCGTCATGCGGAAACGGTTTGTCAGGCCCAAACAGCAATTGGAAATTTTCCTGCGGGAGCTTGGAAACGGCATGTCCAACCGCCTCGAAATCATTGACCAGACGAAGCTGATCGAGTCCCAATTCGTCACCTAGCCGATGAGGGCGAATGATCCAGCTACTGTTGGTCAACTTTATGACGTCACCGCCGATCGCGGTTGCAAAGGCTATCGATGCCGCGCGCGGCAAAGCGCCCCCTTCGTCTCGCGCAAACGCCGCCCAGCAACTTTGCAGGCTGGGAAAGTCCGCGACCTTATATTTGCGCACGGCGCCCAAGCTTGGCACTCCAGATGCGTCGAGAGACGCGCGGGCGAACCGGGCATTGGTTCCGCCGATATCGGCCGCGATGATGTCCGCCATCGTCAGATTTCCGCTTCCATCGCCGCAAGCAGGGGCGAAGCGCCCGCCTCAGCCATATCGCTGTGGTTACGGAACAGGGCGAACAGTTCGCGCCCGGTGTCATAGGGTGGCGGTGGCGTGTCGGGCATCGTCCTGGCCGCCCAATCCGCTTCGTTCACGAGCGCACTCACTTCCCCTGTGACCGCACATATGCGCACCACATCACCATCGCGTAACTTACCGATAGGTCCACCGCCCAGCGCTTCGGGCGAAAGATGGATTGCCGCAGGAACCTTGCCGCTCGCGCCCGACATGCGCCCGTCAGTCAGCAGCGCCACCTTGAACCCGCGATCCTGCAACACGCCCAGCGCGGGCGTCAGTTTATGCAGCTCGGGCATGCCGTTGGCGCGCGGTCCCTGGAACCGCACCACCACGATCACATCGCGTTCCAGTTCGCCCGCCTTGAACGCGCGCAGCACATCGTCCTGGGTGTGGAAGATGCGGGCGGGGGCATCGATCGTCCAGCGGGAGGGATCGACCGCGCTGGTCTTGATAATGCAGCGGCCAAGATTGCCGGCAAGCAGCCGCATGCCGCCATCGGCGCTGAACGGATCGGTGACCGGGCGCAGCATCGTCGCGTCGCGCGTTTGCGCCGGGACCGGCTTCCATACGAGCGCATCCTCCTCCAGTTCGACTTCCCGGCCATAGTCGGTCAGGTCGGTGCCTGCCACGGTCAGGATGTCGCGATGGAGCAGCCCGGCGTCGAGCAACTGGGTGATGATCCACGCCATGCCACCGGCGGCGTGGAAATGGTTCACGTCGCCCGACCCGTTGGGATAGATCCGGGCCAGCAACGGCACCACGTCGGACAGCGCGGCAAAGTCGCTCCAGTCGATGCTGATCCCCGCTGCGCGGGCCATTGCGGGCAGGTGGATGGCGTGGTTGGTCGATCCGCCGGTAGCGAGCAGGCCGACGATCGCGTTGACGATCGCTTTTTCATCGACGCAGAGGCCAAGCGGGCGATAATCGTCGCCGTCCCAGCCGATGCGCGCGACCTGATGCGTCGCGGCGCGGGTCAGCGCCGTGCGCAGCTTCGTGCCGGGATTGACGAAGGCCGCGCCCGGCATATGCAGGCCCATGACTTCCATCATCATCTGGTTGCTATTGGCCGTGCCGTAGAAAGTGCAGGTGCCTGCGCCATGATAACTGGCCGCCTCGGCTTCGAGCAGTTCGTCCTTGCCGACCTTGCCCTCGGCATAAAGCTGGCGGACCCGGACCTTCTCCTTGTTGGCGAGGCCCGAAGGCATCGGCCCGGCGGGGATCAGGATCGTCGGCAAATGCCCGTAGCGCAGCGCGCCCATGATGAGGCCAGGCACGATCTTGTCGCAAATGCCCAAGAGCAACGTGCCTTCGAACATCGCGTGCGACAGCGCGATCGCCGTGCCGAGCGCGATCGTGTCGCGGCTGAACAGCGAGAGATCCATCCCCGCCTGCCCTTGAGTCACGCCGTCGCACATCGCCGGCACGCCACCGGCGACCTGCGCGGTCGCGCCCACTTCCCGCGCCGCGATCTTGATCGCTTCGGGATAGCGGCCATAGGGCTGATGCGCCGACAGCATGTCGTTATAGCTGGTGATAATGCCGATGTTCATCGCCGCGCCCGCGCGTATTGCCGCCTTGTCGTCGGCGGACGCGGCAAAGCCATGCGCGAGATTGCCGCAGCTCAGATGGCCGCGATTGGTGCCTGCGTCGCGGCCACGCCGGATGAGGTCGAGATATTTCTGCCGCCGTGGCGCGCTACGCTTGACGATCCGTTCGGTTACGGCCGCCAGAACCCTATGAAGCTCAGTCATGCCAGCTCGCTCCATCGCGCTCGATCAGGGCGATGGCGGAGGAGGGACCCCAGTTGCCGGACGCATAGGGCACGGCCTTCATGCCGGCATCCTGCCATCCGCCAATAATCGAATCGATCCAGTCCCATTGCGCCTCGACCTCATCGCGACGCACGAACAGCGTAGGATCGCCTTCGAGCAGGTCGAGCAGCAACCGCTCATAGGCGATGCGACGGCGTTGTCCTGCGAAAGCCTGGATCAGCGAGACATCAAGGCCGACTTCCTGCAGCTTCACGCCACCGCGATCAAGGCCGGGTTCCTTGGCCATGATGAGGACACGGATATTCTCTTCGGGCTGTAGCCGGATAATCATTGTATTGGGATCAAGGCCCGAGCCATGGCCTTTTTTCGCGAAGATGCTGTGCGAAACCGGTTTGAACCGGATCAGGATTTCCGACTGCCGCGCCGGCATGCGCTTGCCCGTCCGCAGGTAGAAGGGAACACCGGTCCAGCGCCAATTGTCGATATAGGCTTTGAGCGCAACGAAGGTTTCCGTGTCCGAGGGCTTGCCCAGTTCGTCGGCATAGCCGGTCACGATCTGGCCCTGCACGGCGCCCGGCGTATATTGACCGCGGACGCTGCATTGCTTCACGCTGTCGCCGTCCATCGGCCGCAGCGAACGCAGGACTTTCACCTTTTCATCGCGAACGGCGGTGGAATCGAGGCGGGCGGGTGGCTCCATGGCGATGATCGAAAGGATTTGCAGCATATGGTTCTGCACCATGTCGCGCAGCGCGCCCACGCCGTCATAATAGGATACGCGGCCTTCAAGTCCGACCGTCTCCCCGACGGTGATCTGCACATGATCGATCGCGGCGGCATTCCAGAGCGGCTCGAACAACATGTTGCCGAAACGCAGCGCCATCAGATTCTGGACGGTTTCCTTGCCGAGATAATGATCGACGCGGAAGATCGACTCTTCGGGGAACAGCGCACCGATGGCGTTGTTCACGTCCTTGGAAGAGGCGAGATCCTTGCCGATCGGCTTTTCCATCGCGATCCGGGTTTTCGGACCGACGAGACCGGCCTTGGCAATGCCCTGTGCGGTAGGCGCGAACAGCGAGGGCGGCGTGGAGAGATAGACCGAGATGCCCCGATCCATGCGATCCTTTACCCGCTCCCCCAGCGCCCTGAACTGGTCGGTATTGCCGGCCTCGACCGGGCAATAGATCAGGATGTCGAGCAGCCTTTTCGCGTCTTTGGCATCATAACGGTCGTCCGGCAGGAATTGCTTGAGCGCCTTGTCGATTTCGCTGCGGAAACCCTTGTCGTCTGTAGCGGTGCGCCCCGACGCCACGATCAGGAAATCGGGCGGCAGCAGGCCGTCGCTCAGCAGGTTATAGAGGGAGGGGAAGATCATGCGATGGGCGAGATCGCCGGTCGCACCGAACAGAATGAACGTAGCGGATGGTTCGGTCAAAAGGTCATACCCTCACCGCTTGAATGAATAACATGCCTGCACGACAGGCTTCCGTATAGCGGTTCGGCGCGGCGCTGCAACGGTGGGCGAGCGGGTTCGGCAAGATAAGCCGCAAATTTCGCTTCATGGCGGCGCGCATGGTTGCTTCGCGCAGCGCGCTTCGCTAAGCGAGCGCCTTGCCGTTGATCGGCGATGCCCCTGTGGTGAAATTGGTAGACGCGTCCGACTCAAAATCGGATTCCGAAAGGAGTGCTGGTTCGATTCCGGCCAGGGGCACCATAAACGGACGATGAAGGTGATAAGCTGACGTTGGTTTCGGCGCCGGCCCTGTTGGATCAGGCATAGAAGCGCCGACCCGAGGCCGCCATGGTGCGCAGTTGCGCGGTGGGGGCGAAGCGGTCGCCATGGGCGGCGGTCAGACGATCCAGCGTCGCGACGACGGTGGCGATGCCGACCGCGTCCATATGGCTGAACGGACCCCCGGTGTAGGGCGCGAAGCCCCAGCCGAAAATCGCGCCGATATCGCCATCCTCGGGCGTTTCCAGCACCCCTTCCTCGAAACAGCGCGCGCATTCGACAAGCTGGCGGTAAAGAAGGCGTGTCCGCACCTCCTGCGCGTCGGGCTGCACCGCGGTGCGGGCGAACAGGTCGCCAAGACCGGACCAGAGCGCTTTCTTCCCGCCCTCGGGATAGTCATAATAGCCCTTGCCATTCTTGCGGCCCAGACGGCCCAGATCGACCATCCGGGTCATCACATCGTCGGACGGGCGATGGACATAGGCGTCGCCCAGTTCCTTTCGCGCGGCGGTCATCACCTTGTAGCCAAGCTCGATCGACACTTCGTCGGAAACGGCGAGCGGGCCGACCGGCATGCCGAGCTGCTTGCCGACATTCTCGATCAGCGCGGGCGCGACGCCTTCGGCCAGCAGCTCCGCGCCCTCGGTCACATACGTGCCGAAGCAGCGCGAGGTATAGAAGCCGCGTGAGTCATTGACGACGATCGGTGTCTTTTTAATCTGCGCGACATAATCCAGCGCCTTGGCGATCGCGGCGGGACCGGTCTTTTCGCCGACGATGATTTCGACCAGCGGCATTTTTTCCACCGGCGAGAAGAAATGGACGCCGATGAAATTTTCCGGCTTCGACCAGGCGCGGGCGAGATTGGTGATCGGCAGCGTCGAGGTGTTGGAGCCGAAAATGACGTCAGCGCCCAGCACCGCCTCGACCTTCCTCGTCGTCTCCGCCTTGATCGCGCTATCCTCGAACACCGCCTCGATCACGAAGTCGCTGCCGGCAAGGGCGGCGAAGTCGGTCGTGGGGGTGATGCGCGCCAGCGTCGCCTCCAGCTTTTCGGGCGTCATGCCCTTGCCAAGGCGTTTGGTCAGCACGTCGCGGACATGGCTCTTGCCCTTTTCGGCATAGGCGATGTCGCGGTCGAGCAGCACCACGTCGATCCCGGCCTGCGCGGACACCGCCGCGACGCCCGCGCCCATCATGCCCGCGCCCAGCATGGCGAGTTTGACGGTCGGGGCCTTGGCTTCGCCCGCCGGGCGACGCGCGCCCCGTTCGGCCGCCTGCTTGTTGACGAACAGGGTGCGGACCATGTTGGCGGCCTGCGGATCGGCGACGACCTTGGCGAAATATTTGCTTTCGACCCGGATCGCGCGATCCATCGGCAATTGCGTCCCTTCATAAACGGCCGACAGCAGCGCGATCGGGCCGTTCAGGTTCCGCTGCGTCTGCTTCGCCGTCATGGCGGTGGCGGCCATCATCGTCTGGACGAAGCCGGGGTGCATCGAGCCGGAGCCGCCGGGAACCTTGAAGCCCTTCTGGTCCCAGGGCTGGACGGCGCCGGGGTTGCCCTTTAGCCAAGTCCTGGCGGCGTCGATTGTGGTTCCGGCGGGGACGACAGCATCGACGACCTTCAGCGCGGCCGCTTCGGCGGGGCGGAACAGCTTGCCCTGAAGCATGTAGAGCAGCGCGGTCTGCGCGCCGACGATGCGCGGCAGGCGCTGGCTGCCGCCGCCGCCGGGGAAGAGACCGACCATGATCTCCGGCAGGCCGAGCTGGATTTTGGGATTGTCCGAGACAACGC
This sequence comes from uncultured Sphingobium sp., assembly GCA_964250175.1. GTDB lineage: Bacteria > Pseudomonadota > Alphaproteobacteria > Sphingomonadales > Sphingomonadaceae > Sphingobium. Next base: position 12,627 of record CAXUEQ010000030.1, read on the forward strand.
GATAATGGCAAGCGAGCGCCAGTTCGAAACCGCCGCCGACGCAGGTCCCCTCGATCGCGCAGGCGACCGGCTTGCCGCAGGTTTCGAGCCGGCGGAACAGGGCGTTGAGCACGAACACCTTGTCGAACAGCGCGGCCATATCCTTTTGCGGTTCGCCCAGGCCGAGCATCGCCGCCATATTCTTGAGGTCCATGCCGCCCATGAAGCCGCTGGCCTTGCCCGAGCAGAGTATCGCGCCCTTGATCGCGCCGTCCGCCGCGATGCGGTCGATCGCCGCCGACAGGTCGGCGAGAAAGTCGGGACCGATGACGTTCATCGACTGGCCGGGGACGTCGATGGTGAGGGTGGCGATGCCGTCGGCATCGGAAGCGAAAGTGATGGTGGTCATGTCAGTCTCTCCCAGAGGGGAATATCCTATCGATCCGTTCGGGCCGAACCTTTCGAAGCCCTGTTCTTCTCGAAGAAAAGAAGAACGACCCTTCGACATGCTCAGGGTGAACGGGGGTGCGGTTCGGTGCTGTCACATCCGCTCGATGATGGTGCCGGTGCCCATGCCCGCGCCGATGCACAGGTTGACGAGCGCGATACCCTTGCCGCCGCGTTCCAGTTCGTCGAGCGCGGTGCCGAGCACCATCGCGCCGGTCGCGCCGAGCGGGTGGCCCATCGCGATCGCGCCGCCATTGACGTTGACCTGGCTGTGATCGAGACCGATCGCCTGCATGTAGCGCAGCACCACGCTGGCGAAGGCTTCGTTGAGTTCCCACAGGTCGATATCGGTCTTGTCCATGCCGGCCTTGCGCAGCAGCTTTTGGGCGACAAACTCGGGACCGGTGAGCATGATCATCGGTTCCGAGCCGATCGACGCCATCGCGCGGATGCGGGCGCGGGGTTTCAGGCCGTATTTTTCCCCCATCGCCTTGCTGCCGACCAGGACGCCCGCCGAACCGTCGCAGATGCCCGAACTGTTGCCGGCATGATGGACATGATCGACGCGCTCGATCTCGGGATATTTGAGCAGGGCGACCGCATCGAAACCGGGCATGTCCTCGCCCATCGCGGCGAAGCTGGGCTTCAATGCGCCGAGCGCCTGCATGTCGGCTTCGGGGCGCATATGTTCGTCATGGTCGAGCACGACCTGACCGATCACATCCCTCACTGGCACGATCGACCGGGCGAAGCGCCCTTCGGACCAGGCGCGGGCGGCGCGCTTCTGGCTCTCCACCGCATAGGCGTCCACGTCCGTACGGGAGAAGCCGAATTTGGTGGCGATCAGGTCCGCGCCGATGCCCTGCGGCGCGAAATAGGTGTGGTAGGCGACGGCGGGATCGGTCGCCCATGCGCCGCCGTCCGACATCATCGGGATGCGGCTCATCGATTCGACGCCGCCGCCGATCGCGAAATCGGCCTCGCCGCTAATGACCTTGGCCGCCGCCATGTTCACCGCTTCGAGGCCGGAGGCGCAGAAACGGTTGACCTGGACGCCTGCGGTGGTCTGCGCATAATCGGCGTTGAGGACAGCGACGCGGGCGATGTCCGCGCCCTGTTCGCCGACCGGCGTGACGCAGCCCAGGATCACGTCATCGACATCGGCGGTGTCGATGCCGGTGCGGTCGCGCAGGGCGGCAAGCACCTGCGTCGCGAGCTGGATGGGCGTGATCTCATGGAGCGCGCCGTCGCTCTTGCCGCGCCCGCGCGGGGTGCGCACCGCGTCGTAGATATAGGCTTCCATCCGCTGTCCTCTCAAAGGCCTGCCGGCTCCTCGAAGAGCCTTTCATTCGCATGCGATAGCGCAATGTGCACCTGACGGCGGCAAGTGCAAGGGGCGTGTTCCCTTAGTGAAATGCCAGGGCCATGTCCGTTCGGCCCTCATGCGCCATGCCGTAGCAGCAGTTAACGTAAACGGAAGGTGAAAATTTTTTACGGGGCGACGCGGGGTGAGGAATTCTCCTCTTTGAGGGAAGACTAGCGCCTTAGATCGTCCGGCGTGTCGACATCGTGCAGCGCGCGGACGCTGGTTTCGATCTGGAGGGCGTGGCTGAGCATCGCGCGCGCGCCGACATCGCCTTTCAGCGCGATCAGTTCGGGGAAATGCTTGCGGCCTATGAAGGCGGGCGGGGTCGAGATCAGCCCGTCGGTGCTGGCGACGACCGAGCGGATATCGACCGCGGCGAGGCAGAGCGCCATCAGGTGGGTCTGCGGCACGTCGGGCATGTCGGCGAGGCAGATGAGGATGCCCTGGCATTTAAGGTCGGTCGCACGGGCGGCGGCGAGCGCGATGCTGCCTGACAGGCCGTCCTCCGGCCGCGCGTTGACCAGCAGGTCATAATTGCGCCGGTCGAGCTTGCGGTGCAGCACCGGCGCGTCGGCATGGGGCCGGACCACGGCGATCAGATGGGCGAAGGGCAGCGATGCAAGGGATTCGAGCGCGTGGACGGCGAGCGGCTTGCCGCGATAGTCGGCCATCATCTTGTCCGCCTCGCCGAAGCGAGTGGACTGGCCGGCAGCGAGCAGGACGGCTGCGACGCGCTCAGGCCGCACGGGACGCCTGTGCGCGTTGCGCGGCGTTGAGCGCGGCAACCATGCCGGCCGCGATCGACAGCGCGATCTCGGCGGAGCCGATCGCGCCGATGTCGATGCCCGCCGGGCCGTCGATCCGGTCGAGAGCGGCGCTCGCAACCCCGGCGGCAAGCAGGCGATCGCGCCGGGCGGCGTGGCTCCTGCGCGATCCCAGCGCGGCGACATAGCCGGTGGGCGCGGCAAGCGCGGCGATCAGCGCGGGGTCGTCCAGCTTGGCATCATGACTGAGCGCCACGACGGCGGTGGCGGCGTCCGGCCGGGCGGCGGCGACGGCATCGTCGGGCCAGCGATCGTCCAGGATGACGCCGGGAAAGCGCTCTTGCGTGAGAAAACGACCGCGCGGGTCGATCACGGTGGTCGCGACGCCCATTTCGCGGGCGAGACCGGCAAGCGCCTGCGCGATCTGGACGGCGCCGGTGATGAGCAGGCGGCGAGGCGGGCGGTAGCGGTTGACGAAGCCGGGACCCTCGCCCGCGCGGCTCAGCCCGGTCGCGACGTCGGTATGAACCAGGACCTCCGCCCCGCGCGCCCGGCCTGCGGCGATCCGGTCGAACAAAGAGGGGGGGAAGCCCTGCGCGCCGACAGGCTGGACCAGCACGACAATCTGTCCGCCGCAGGGAAGGCCCGCCTGCCAGGCGTTTTCGTCGGTGACGCCGAAACGGTGCACCTGGGACTGGCCCGTGCCGATAACCGCCTCCGCGCTGGCGAGGATGGTGTTTTCGACACAGCCGCCCGACACCGACCCCTCGAACCGGCCATCGCGGTGCACCAGCATATGCGCGCCGCGCGGGCGGGGCGCCGACCCCCAGGTGTCGAGAACGGTCGCAAGCGCCAGCGGGCCGGGCGCCCACGCCTTCGCCTTTGCAAGCAGATTTGCCAAATCGTCCATTGCGGACTGCATAGCGACTGGCAATCGGCCGGGCAAATGTCCATATCGCCGAGTCGAAACCCGATAAGGAGCAGCATGTGGCCCATAGTCACGACGATGGCGATCCTGTTAGGCCGCCGGCCAAGGCGGCGGTGCCCGACGAGGTGGCGGCGGCGATCCGTACGCTTATCCAGTGGACCGGCGACGACCCCGATCGCGAAGGGCTGCGCGACACGCCCGCACGCGTGGCGCGTGCGTGGAAGGAATATTGCGAGGGCTATGCCGAGGACCCGGCCTATCATCTAAGCCGGATCTTTCACGAAGTGGGCGGCTATGACGAGATCGTGCTGTTGAAGGACATTCCGTTTCAGTCGCATTGCGAGCATCATATGGCGCCGATCATCGGGCGGGCGCATATCGCTTATCTGCCGGGCAATTATGTGGTGGGCATTTCCAAACTGGCGCGTGTGCTGCATGCCTATGCGCGACGGTTGCAGGTGCAGGAGCGGCTGACCGCGCAGGTTGCCGACTGCATCTGGGAGCATCTGAAGCCGCTGGGCGTCGCCGTGGTGATCGGAGCGACGCATGGCTGCATGACCGGGCGCGGCGTGCGAACGCCGGGCGTCGTCATGAAGACCAGCCGGATGATGGGTGTATTTCGCGACGACGAGAAGAGCCGCAAGGAAGTGCTCAACCTTATGGGCATATGAGCGACGAAATTTTGCCCCCGATAAGGCTGGGGCGCCCGCTGGGCAGTCCGGATGAAGCGGCAGGCAGGGCACCCGCGCGGCCGCTGTCGCAGCGCAGGCTGGCGCTGGTCACCGGCGGGCATCGGCGGCTGGGAGCGGTGATCGCGACGGCGCTGGCGCGGGCGGGCTATGCGCTGGCGATCCATGGCAGCCACGATACGCGGCTGGACAGCGCGCTGGCGCTGGCGATGGAGGAGCAGGGGACCGAGTGGCACGGCTTCGTCGCCGACTTCACCGACCTGGACGCGGCGGAGGAACTGATCGGCCATGTCGCCGCGCATTTCGGGCGCGGGCCGGACCTGCTGGTCAACAGCGCGGCGATATTCGGGCAGGACCGGCTGGAGGATGTGACGGCGGACGATCTGGCGCGCCACCATGCCGTCAACTGCGCCGCGCCGACATTGCTGACCAAGGCGTTCGCGACCGTGCCGGTGGGGGCGGGGGACCGCTGCATCATCAACATATTGGACCAGCGGATCGACCATCCGCATGGCGACCAGCTCAGTTACACGCTGTCCAAGATGGCGCTGGCGGGGCTGACGCAGCTTAGCGCGCGCACGCTTGCGCCGCGCATTCGCGTGAACGGCGTCGCGCCGGGGCTGACGATCCGCAGCGAAGCGTATAGCGACGCGCGGATGGCGGAACTGGCGGGCGTCATGCCGCTGGAACGGCTGGCCCTGCCCGAGCAGATCGCCGATGCGGTCCTGTATCTGGCGCAGGCGCGCGCGACCACGGGGCAGATACTCCATGTCGACGGCGGCGCGCATATGCGCAGCTATGATCGCGACTTCGTGCATCTCTGAACGGATCGGGCGAAGGATGCTTTGCGCGCGCGCGGCTTTGGGCTAGGCGGGGAGCCATGCAGGGTCGCGACAGGGCAATGGGAAAGCGCGGGTGATGGTGCTGTCATCTGGCGGCATGGCCCTGATCGGCGGCGTCATGGCGCTGTGGCTGGTCGCGGGCGTATGGGCGCTGTTCACCGGCCTGTCGAAACGGCGCGAGGGCGCGCATGCCCAGGCGCAGGCCGACCGGCTCGCGAGCCTGATGCAGTCCGCGCCCGCGCTGCCCGTGCTGATCCGCCCCGATGGCAGGATCGACGCGCCCGAGCGGCTGGCCAACTGGCTGGGCCGCGACAAGGCGCCCGGCTTCGTGTCGGAATTGACGGCCGAAGATGGCGGATTGCGGCCCGAGGATGCCGGGATATTGGCGATCGACATCGCGTCGGCGCAGCGCGCGGGTAAAAGTTTCACCCGCCCGGTGCGCGCGGCCGGATCGGCGCGCACGTTGCTGGTCAGGGGCGCGCCGGCAGGGCCGAGCATGGCGGCGGCAGGTGGCGTCATCCTGTGGATATTCGACGCGACCGAAAGTCAGGCGGAAATAGCGCAACTGCACGACGAACAGGCGCAATTGCGCGCGGCGCTCGAATCGCTTTCGGGGTTGATCGAGGCCGCGCCGCTGCCGATGTGGCACCGGACGCCCGACCTGCGGCTGGCGCTGGTCAACAGCGCCTATGTCGAGGCGGTCGATGCGCAATCGGCGGGCCAGGTAATCGCCGACGGGATAGAATTGGTCGAGATGGTAGAGGGCAAAAGCCCGATGGCGGCGGCGGCGCAGGCGGCGGAGAGCGGCAAACCGCTGACCCGGCTGGTCCCCGCCACGATCGACGGCGCGCGCCGGATGATCCGCGTGGTCGATGTGCCGCTGGGCGCGGCGGGGATTGCCGGTTTCGCGATCGACCAGCATGAGCTGGAACAGGCGAGAGCGGAGCATCGGCGGCTGGCGGGGGCGCAGCGCGACCTGCTCGACCGGCTGTCGGCCGGCGTCGCGCAATTCGGCGCGGACCGCGCACTCCAATTCTGGAACCAGCCCTTTACCTCCCTCTTTGCCTTGCAGCCCGAACATCTGGCCGATGCGCCGGAATTCGAGCGGGTGCTGGATCGGATGCACGAGGCGGGGCGTATTCCCGAACATCGCGACTTTCCGGCCTGGCGCGCGGAGCGGCGCGACTGGTTCCTTTCCGCCCATGCACAGGAGGAGAATTGGCTGCTGGCCGATGGCACGCATCTGCGGGTATTCGCTCAGCCGCTACCCGATGGGGGGCTGCTGCTGATCTTCGAGGATCGCACCGAGCAGGTGCAATTGTCGAGCGCGCGCGACACGCTCTTGCGGGTACGGACGGCCACGTTCGACAATTTGTTCGAGGCGGTGGGCGTCTTTTCGTCGGACGGCCGGCTGCACCTGTGGAACAGCCGCTTTCGCAAGATCTGGGCCGTGGACGAAGCGACGCTGGCCGCGCATCCGCGCATCGACGAATTGATGCAGAAGGTCGCGGCGATCCTGGCCAAGCCGCAGCAGGCGAGCCTGGTGCGCGAACTGGTGCGCGCGGCGACGCTGGAGCGCAAGCAGCGCAACGGGCGGGTGCAGTTCGCCGACGGGCGCAGCTTCGACTTCGCGGCGATCCCGCTGCCCGACGGCAATGCGCTGTTCACCATGCTGGACGTGACCGACAGCCGGCGGATGGAGCAGGTGCTGCGCGACCGCAACGAGGCGCTGATCGAGACCGACAAGCTGAAGACCGGCTTCCTGTCCAACATGAGCTATGAATTGCGCACGCCGCTGACGTCGATCGCCGGCTTCGCCGAGATGATGCAGGCGGGCTATGCCGGGGAACTGCCCGAACAGGCGAAGGATTATGTCGATGCGATCATGCAGTCCACCGGGCGGCTCTCGCTGTTGATCGAAAATGTGCTGGACCTGACGCAGGGCGAGGCCGGGGCATTGCCACTGGACCGCAAGCCGCTGGATATCAACCTGCTGGCGCGCGAGGCGGCGCACAGGATCGGCGAGGCGGCGAAGGAAAAAGGCATTGATCTGGCGGTCGACCTGCGCCCGTCGCTGGGACAGGTGACCGGGGACGCACGGCGGCTGGCGCAGGCACTGGACCGGTTGCTCGACAATGCCGTGCGCTATTCGCCCGAGGGCGGCCGTGTGCTGCTGTATGGCGACGGACAGCAACGGACAGTGCGACTGATCGTGTCCGACAATGGTCCCGGTATGGACCCGCGGCAGCAGGCGCGCGCGTTCAGCCGGTTCAGCCGCGCGGAACAGGCTGGGCGCGGCGAGGCGCTGGGACTGGGGCTACCCCTGGCCCGTCAGTTGGTCGAGGCGCATGGCGGGTCGCTGACGATGCTGTCCGAAGCGGGGCAGGGGACGGTGATGACGATCGATCTGCCGCGCCATGCGAATGTTTAGAAATTACGGCATGTCATTTGGAAATCGGGAGGGAACACGCCATGTTTGACGGCGATACCCTGTCGATTGCCAATGAAGCGGGGATGCTGGAGCTGGGCGCGTGGCTGGCGGAGCGGGTGCGGCCGGGCGACGTGATCGCATTGAAGGGCGGGCTGGGCGCGGGCAAGACGACGCTGGCGCGCGGAGTGCTGGCGCAACTGGGGCTGGACGAAGATGCGCCGTCCCCCAGTTTCGCGATCGTGCAGCCCTATGCGCCGCCGCTGGTGCGGATGCCGGTGGCGCATGTCGATCTCTACCGGATCGACGATGTGACGCCCGGCCAAGACCAGACGGAAGAGCTGGGGCTGGACGACTATCTGGAGGACAGCCTGCTGATTGTCGAATGGCCCGAACGGCTGGGCGACCGGCTGTGGGACCATGCGCTGATCTTATCGATCGCGGTGGGCGAAGACGGCGCGCGACGCTTGACAGCGCAGGTGCCGGCGGCTTGGAGGGACAGATGGCTTCCGAAATGACCCCGCCCGCCGCCGCGTCCGGCTTCCTTGCCAAGGCGGGATGGGGCGCGGCGCGGATATTGCCGCTGGCGGGTGACGCATCGTTCCGCCGCTATTTCCGGGTGGTCGAGGACAAGCGCCAGGCGGTGCTGATGGATGCGCCACCGCCGCATGAAGACCCGCGTCCCTTTCTGGCGGTGGCGGATCATCTGATCGCACAGGGGTTCGCCGCGCCGTCGATACTGGCGCGCGATCTGGACGAAGGGCTGGTGCTGCTGGAAGATTTCGGCGACATTCGCGTGCGCGAATATCTGGACGCCGCGCCGCATGAGGAGATGCCGGTCTATGCGCGGGCGGTGGCGTTGCTGGCCGATCTGCACACACGACCGGCAGGCGACCTGCCACCTTATGATCGCGCGGCCTATATCCGCGAAGCGGGCCTGTTGACGCAATGGTATTGTCCGGCGGCGGGGCTGGAGGTCGACGTAACGGGTTATTTCGACGCCTGGGACGCGGTGCTGCCGCTCGTCGAGCGCGACGATGCGCCGAAGGTGACGGTGCTACGCGACTATCATGCCGAGAATATCATGCTGCTTGCCGGTCATGAACGGTCGCACGGATTGGGGCTGCTCGATTTTCAGGACGCGCTGATCGGGCATCCAGCCTATGATCTGGTATCGCTGTTGCAGGATGCGCGGCGTGACGTGTCGCCGGACGTCGAGACGGCGATGCTGGCGCAGTACAAGGCGCTTGCCGAACCGGGACCGGGGTTCGACGCGGCCTATCATGTGCTGGGCGCGCAGCGGAACGCCAAGATCATCGGCATATTTACGCGATTGTGGCAGCGCGACGGGAAACCGCGCTATCTGGATTTCCTGCCGCGCATGTGGGGGCTGCTGGACCGCGATCTGGCTCATCCGGCGCTGGAACCGGTGACGGCGTGGTTTGTCGAGAATATTCCGGCCGACGTGCGCGCGAAGGCGCTCCTGTGAGCGTGAAGATCGTAACAGCGATGCTGATGGCCGCCGGGCTTGGCAAGCGGATGCGGCCGCTGACCGCGACCCGGCCCAAGCCGCTGGTGAAGGTCGCGGGCAAGGCGCTGATGGATCATGCGCTCGATCGGCTGGAAGCAGGCGGGATCGAGCGGGTAATAGTGAACGTCCATTATCTGGCCGATACGGTGGAGGCGCATGTCAAGACGCGCAAGGGGCCGATGCAGATAGTGCTGTCGGACGAGCGCGCGGCGCTGCTGGAGACCGGCGGCGGCCTGATGAAAGCAGCACCCTTGCTGGGCGATGCGCCCTTTCTGTGCGCCAATAGCGACAATCTGTGGATCGACGGGCCGCGCGACAGCATCGCGGTACTGAGCGACCTGTGGGATGACGACAGCATGGACGCGCTGCTGCTGGTGGTGCCGCATGCGCGCGCGACCTGTCATTCGGGACCGGGCGATTTCCACATGGACGCGGCGGGGCGGCTGAAGCGGCGCAAGCCCGGCCATGTCGCGCCCTTCGTGTTCACGGGCATCCAGATATTGTCCCCGCGCCTGCTGGTCGATCCGCCGGGCGACGCCTTTTCGACCAACATCTTCTGGAATAGGGCGATGGCGGCCGGGCGCCTGTTCGGCGCGTCGCACCAGGGCCTCTGGTTCGATGTCGGCACGCCGCAAGCCATTCCGGTGGTGGAAGACATGCTCGCTCATGGTTGAGCGGGCGGGGGGCGAGCGGAAACGGCCCGCCGTCTACACCATCCCCGCGCACCGGGCGTTCGCGGATGCGCTGGCGGCGGGGATCATCGCGCAGCATGGCGACATCGACCGGTTCGGGCCGATGGCGCTGGCGCGGGGCATCATATTGGTGCCGAACAACCGCGCGGCGCGGGCGATCAGCGAGGCGTTCGTGCGGCGATCCGAGGGCGGCCTGCTGCTGCCGCGTCTGGTGCCGATCGGCGATCCCGAACTGGACGAACGGCTCGGCGGGGCACTCGACCCGATTGGTGCGGGCGCAGACATTCCCCCGGCCGTGCCGCCGATGCTGCGGCAGATGCTCTTGTCGCGGATGGTGCAGGATGCGCGCGCCGCCGCCGGGCAGCCGGTCGATGCGGGGGAGGCGATGCGGCTGGGGCAGGCGCTGGGCGGGACGCTGGACCAGCTATTGATTGAACAGGTCGATCCAGCGGCGCTCAGGCGCGTCGATGTCGGCGACCTGTCGACGCATTGGGACAAGTCGCTCGATCTGTTCAAGATCCTGTTCGCGCAATGGCCCGAGGAACTGGCGCGGCGGGGCATGATCGACATGACCGAGCGGCGCAACCGGCTGCTGGCGCATGTTGCGGCACGCTGGGCTGACGCGCCGCCGCCCGGCTTCGTGATCGCGGCGGGCATCGCGACGGTCGCGCCGGCGGTGGCGCAGGTGCTGTATCGCGTCGCGCGGATGCCGCGCGGCCAGGTGGTGCTCGCCGAAGTCGACCAGGCGATGCGCGGAGAGGAGTGGGACGCGATCGGCCCGTTCGACCCCGATCCGGTCACGGGGAAGAGAAAGCGGGCGCATGAGACCCATCCGCAATTCCTGTTGAAGCTGCTGCTCGACCGCATGGGCATCGCGCGCGACGAGGTGGCGCTATGGCGCTGGGGCGGCGGGCATGACGCACGGGCGGCGCGAAGCCGCAATATCTCCAATGCGATGCTCGTGCCCGCCTTCACCTCGAAATGGCGCGACCTGGAAACGGCGGATCGCTCGCTCGCCGGGGTGCGTGCGCTGGAGGCGGCGACGCCGGGCGAGGAGGCGCAGGCGATCGCATTGGCGCTGCGCGAGGCGCTGGAGACGCCCGGGCGGACAGCGGCGCTGGTCACGCCCGACCGCGCGCTGGCGACGCGGGTGGCGGCGCATCTGCGCCGCTGGGGAATCGAGGCGGACGACAGCGCGGGGCAGCCGCTCTCGCAATTGCCGCCGGGGACGTTGCTTATCGCGCTTGCGGAAGCAGCGGCGCAGCGCTTTGCACCGGTCGCGTTGCTGACACTGCTGAAGCATCCGCTGGTGATGCGCGGCGAGCGGCGGCTGGGCTGGCTGGAACATGTGCGCCGGCTGGACATGCTGATCCGGGGGCCGCGCCCGCCCGCCGGGCTGGACGGCATCGACAGGCTGGTGGCGGCGCAGGACGGCGAGGATCGAAGCAAGCGGTTGCGCGCCGAGGTGCGGGCGTGGTGGCCGGAGGCGCGCGCCTTGCTGGAACCGCTGGAACGCGCTTTTGCGATAGGTGAAGGCTTGCCCATGCTGCTGGCGGCACTGCGCGCGGCGGCGGGCGAGCTGAGCGGCGATGCCGCCTGGGCGGGGCATCAGGGCCATGCGGCGGCGGCGCTGGTCGGTGAACTGGAGGCCGCTGCGCCCGAGGGTCCGCGCCGGGCCGACGCGCAGGCGATGCCCGCTTTGCTCGAACGGATGCTGGCCAATGTCGCGGTGCGACCGCCGCAGGGCGGACATCCGCGCGTCGCGATATGGGGTTCGCTGGAAGCACGCCTGCAGCAGGCGGACCTGATGATCCTGTCCGGCCTGAACGAGGGGACATGGCCGGCGCTCCCCGCGCCCGACCCCTGGCTTGCGCCGCGTATCCGGCAGGAGCTGGGATTGCCGGGGCTAGAGCGGCGGATCGGCCTTGCGGCGCATGACTTCGCCAGCGGGCTGGGCGCGCCGGAAGTGCTGATTACGCGGGCGCGGCGCGATGCGGGTGCGCCGGCCATCGCCTCGCGATTCTGGCTGCGGCTCAAGGCGATGTCGGGACCGCAATGGGTGCGGCGTGAGGAGGATGCGCGGCGATATCTGGAGATGGCGCGGCGAATCGACGCGCCGGACGCGCATCGCCCGGCGGGGCGGCCGGCGCCGGTGCCGTCCCTGGATGCACGGCCTACGAAGATCGCCGTGACCGATGTCGATCGGCTGAAGGCCGATCCCTACGCCTTTTACGCGCGCAAGATATTGAAGCTGTCGGCGCTCGACCCGGTCGATGCCGATCCCAGCGCGGCGTGGCGCGGGACCGAGGTGCACCGGATATTGCAGCGCTGGGCGATCGAGGATGGGTGCAATCCCGACAGGCTGGAAGCGCGGGCGCGGGACTTGCTGGCCGGGGCCGACGCGCATCCGCTGATGCGGGCGCTGTGGCAGCCGCGGCTGCTGGAAGCGGTGCGCTGGATCGCGGCCGAGGTGGCGAAGGACAGGCTGGCCGGGCGCACGATCGCGCTGGTTGAGGAAAAGGGCGAAGCGATGCTGGCGGGCGTGACGCTGAACGGCACCGCCGACAGGATCGACCGGATGGCCGACGGCAAGCTGGCGATCATCGACTACAAGACCGGCAAGCCGCCGAGCGGGAAGATGGTGGCGGCGGGCTTTGCGTTGCAATTGGGGCTGCTGGGGCTGATCGCCGAGGGTGGCGGTTTCGAGACACTGGGTGGCGGCACGCTGGCCGGAGCGTTCGAATATTGGTCGCTGGGCAAGAAGGGCGACAGCTTCGGTTATCGCGAAAGTCCGGTCGATGACGAGGGCAAGCGCGACAAGGTCGTGACCGCCGATTTCACGGCCAAGGCCTATGATGATTTCGAGAAGGCGGCGGGAACCTGGCTGACCGGGATGGCGCCGTTTATCGCGAAGCTCAATCCCGAGATCCCGAGCTATGGCGATTATGACCAGTTGATGCGGCTGGAGGAATGGTATGGCCGGGAGGCCGCCGCCGATGCCGGAGACAATGATGGCGGGGAATAGCGCCCTGCAACCGCTGGCGGGCGCGCAGGCGCTGGCGGCGGCGCCCGATGGGCATGTGTGGCTGTCGGCGTCGGCGGGCACGGGCAAGACGCATGTGTTGACGGCACGGGTCTATCGCCTGTTGCTGAGCGGGGTGCGGCCCGAGAATATCCTGTGCCTGACCTTCACCAAGGCCGGTGCGGCGGAGATGGCCGAGCGCATCCACAATCGTCTGGCGGCATGGGTTCAGATCGACGGCCCTGCGCTGGCGGCGGATCTGATCGCGCTGGGCGAGGATCATGGGCCGGAGGCGCAGGACCGGGCGCGGCGCCTGTTCGCCGAGGTGCTGGAGGCGACCGGCGGCGGCCTGCGCATCCAGACGATCCACAGTTTCTGCCAGCAATTGCTGTCGGCCTTTCCGGTCGAGGCCGGTCTGATCCCCGGCTTTCGCCCGCTGGAAGCGCGCGAGCAGCAGGTGCTGGCGCGCGAGGCGCTGGCGGCGATGGTGGTGCGCGCCGAGGACGAGAAGGACGAAGCGCTGATCGTGGCGCTGCAGGCGATGAGCCTGCGCATGGGCGAGGGCGCGACCGAAGCGTTCCTGATGCGCTGCGCGCGGCGGCATGATGTCATGATGATGCTGGACGCGGATGTGCGGGGCTGGCTGTTCGCACAACTGGACCTGCCGACCGGCGACGTGGAGGCGGAGATCGCCGCGCACTGTAGCGACGCGGCGTTCGACATGGCGGGGCTGGCGCGGATCGCGGCGGCCTGCGCGGCCTGGGGGACGGCGACGGGGCTGAAGGATGCCGACACGATCGCCGACTGGCGCGGGGCCGATGCGGCGGCGCGGGGGGCGACGTTGGACGGACTGGTGTCGGTTTTCTGCACAGCCAAGGGGGAATTGCGAAAATTCAGCGCGAAGCTGCTGTCAGCGGAGCCGGACTATGCGGAGATCGCCGCGCGGATTGCCGAACATTGCCAGGCGCTGGCGGCGTTGCGCCTGCGGGTCGGCTATGCGGATATGCTCGCGCAGGCGCTTGGCGCGGGCCGGGCCTATGCGCAGGCCTATGCGCAGGCCAAGCAGGCGGTCGGCGGAGTCGATTTCGACGATTTGATCGCGCGGACGGTGGCGCTGCTGAATGAAAATGGCATGGCGGAGTGGATCCGCTTCAAGCTCGACCAGCGCACCGACCATATCCTGGTCGACGAGGCGCAGGACACGAATATCCAGCAGTGGCAGATCGTTGCCGCCGTTGCCTCGGAGTTCTTCACGGTCGAGGCGGAGCCTGACGTGCGTATGCGGACGATCTTCACGGTCGGCGACTTCAAGCAGGCGATCTTCGGCTTTCAGGGGACCAGCCCGGCCGAATTCGAGCTTGCCCGCATCGCCTTCAAGCGGCGTGCCGAGGAGGCCGCGCACCCCTTTCACAATCTGTCGCTCGATCATAGCTTTCGCTCGACGCCGGCGGTGCTGGAGGTGGTCGACGCGACGATCGCCACGGTCACGCATGGCGCGATGGGGCTGGCGCAGGCGGCGGGGCTGCACATCAGCGAAAACCGCTTTCCCGGCGCGGTGCACTTGTGGAAGCCGATCGTGGCGGCGACGCAGGGCGGCGATGACAGCGAGGGCGAGGAGGACTGGCTCGCCGATCAGGAGCGGACGCTGGCGCAGCGGATCGCGACGCAGATCAAGGCGTGGATCGACGACGGGCTGATACTGGCGAGCAAGGGCCGGCCGGTCCATGCTGGCGACATCATGATCCTGGTGCGGCGGCGGAGCGACCTGGCGCGGCTGATCGTCGCGCGGCTCTATGAGGCCGGGGTGGCGGTGGCGGGGATCGACCGGTTGCGGCTGAACGCACCGCTGGGCGTGCGCGACCTGCTGGCGGCTTTGCGCTTCGCGGTGCAGCCGCAGGATGATCTCAACCTCGCCAATCTGCTGGTGTCGCCGCTGATCGGATGGACGCAGGCGCAGTTGCTCGAACGGGCGCGGCCGCGGGGCGGGGCGCTGTGGGGGCATTTGCGCGATACCGTCCATGACGCGCCGGGGATGGAGGCGCTGCGGGCGATACTGGGGCAGGCGGACTTCACGACACCCTATCGCTTTCTGGAAGGGCTGTTGTCGGGACCGCTCGACGGGCGGCGCAAGCTGATCGAACGGCTCGGCACCGAGGCGCGTGATCCGATCGAGGAATTGCTGAACGCCGCGCTCGGGTTCGAGAACGACGCGCAGCCTTCGTTGCAGCGCTTCGTCGACTGGTTCGACCGGGGCGATGTCGAGATCGTGCGCGACGCGGCGGCGCAGGGCGATTCGGTGCGGCTGTTGACCGTGCATGGCGCGAAGGGATTGCAGGCGCCGATCGTGATCCTGGCCGACGCGGCGCAGGACCCGGACGCGGGCAACCGGATGGACTCGCTCGAATGGGTGCAGGCGGAAGGCGCGAAACTGCCGATCGTCGCACCGCGCAAGGCCGAGCGGTTCGGGGTGATCGGCGAGGCGGCGGAGGCGGCGAAGCGCGCCGATCGCGAGGAGCATTGGCGGCTGCTCTATGTGGCGATGACGCGGGCCGAGGAGCGGCTGCTGGTGGCGGGATCGCTGCCGCCGCGCGCGAAGGGCGTGACGGTCGAGGCGAGCTGGCACAATGCGGTCGAGCGGGCGATGGGGGGGCTTGGCTGCGACTGGCTGGAGGATGCGCTGTGGGGCGCGGCGCGGATATGGCGGGGCAAGGCGGTGCTGGCGGCGCGCCGGACGGAGACGCGCGAGACCATGCCGGTGGTCGAGACGGCAATGCCGGGCTGGTTGCGCGAGGCTGCGCCGGAAGAGGCGCGTCCGCCGCGTCCGCTCGCGCCGTCGGCACAGGTAGAGGATGATGTGCCGGACCCGCCGCCCAGCGCCGCGATGCGCGCGGGGGCGGAGCGGGGCAAATGGCTGCACGCATTGTTTGAGCGGCTGCCCGACCTGCCGCCGGAAGAACGGCGCGGGGCGGCGGATCGCTGGCTGGCGCGGATTGCAGGGGTGGACGATGCAGCGACGCGCAGGGATGTGATCGATCATGCGCTGGCGGTGATCGAAGACCCGGTCTTTGCCGGGCTGTTCTCGCCCGATGCGCTGGCCGAAGCGCCGATCGCGGCGGTTGTGGGTGAGGCGGTGATTTCGGGGACGGTCGACCGGCTGTGCGTGGGAACAGAATTGGTGCAGGTGGTCGATTTCAAGACCGGGCGGGCGGTGCCGGACTCGGTGGCGGATGTGCCGATCGCGCATGTGCGGCAGATGGCGGCCTATGGCGCTGCGCTGGCGGTGATCCTGCCAGGGCGGCGGGTCGAGGCGGCATTGCTCTATACCGCCGGGCCGAAGCTGATTGTGCTGCCCGCCGCACTGCTGGCGGCGCACAAGCCAGGCTTTCCCAAGGCGGAGGACAAATTGGGCGTATCAGCCGTTGAGAATAGCCCGGTGGTGCATTAGATGCTGATCGACAAAGGAGAGACATGACATGGCGACCAAGGCGATTACCGACAGCAGCTTCGAAGCCGACGTGCTGAACAGCGATCAGCCGGTGCTGGTCGATTTCTGGGCGGAGTGGTGCGGCCCGTGCAAGATGATCGGCCCGGCGCTGGAGGAGATCAGCACGGAGCTGGACGGACAGGTGACGATCGCCAAGATCAATATCGACGAAAATCCCGATGCGCCCAGCAAATATGGCGTCCGCGGCATTCCGACGATGATCCTCTTCAAGGGCGGCCAGGTCGCCGCGACCAAGGTCGGCGCCGCGCCCAAAAGCCAGTTGAAGGGCTGGATCGAGAGCGAGCTGGCTTAAACGAACAATATTTTCGCTGCTTCGTCCCATAGCCGGGGCGAGGCGGCACCGAGCAGGCCGCGGCGGCTGTCTCCGACGATATAGGGCGTTCCGTCCTGTCGCGCGAGGCGGCCGCCGGCTTCGTTCAGGAAGAGCGCGCCGGGGGCATGGTCCCATGGCAGAGAACGCTCGAACACCGACAGGTCGTTCTGGCCGAGCACCAGTCGCGGATATTGCTCGGCGGCGCAGCGGGGTATGTCGACCAGCGTCATCCTGCCTTCGGCGCGTGCGCTGATGTTGGCGCGCTGCTCGGAACTCATGAAATAGACGGCGAGCGCGGCGATGGGCAGGGGCGCGCCGCTTTCGCGGGCAGTGATCCGCTCCTCGTCGATGAATGCGCCACCGCCCTTTGCCGCGTGGCAGAGACGTCCGGTCAGCGGATCGAGAATCCAGCCGGCGAGGATGATGCCGTCCTGCACCAGTCCCACCATCAGGCCGAAGGGTGGGCGGCCCGCCGCGAAATTGCCCGTGCCGTCGATCGGGTCGATGATCCAGTTGAGGCCGGTGCCCGCGCGGTCGAGGATCGACGGGTCGGCGGCGCAGGCTTCCTCGCCGATGACGCCGGCTTCTGGCAGGATCGCCGCCAGGCCCTCGTTGAGGCGCAACTCGCTTTCCTTGTCGGCGATGGTGACATAATCGTCCGCCGCCTTTTCCTCGATCTGGTCGGCGGCGAGATTTTGATAGCGCGGCAAAACGATTTCGGCGGCGACCTGGCGCATCAGGGCAGTGACTGGATGATAGAGGGTGTGCATCATTCTTTCCTTAATTCCCCTCCTATCGGAGAGGAATCAGCTCCGATAGTCCGCGTTGATCGCGATGTAGCCGTGCGTCAGATCGCAGGTCCAGACGGTGGCCTTGCCTTCGCCCAGGCCGATATCGACGCCGATACGGATGTCCTGGCCTTTGAGATGCGCGGCGACGGGGGCTTCGTCATAGCCTTCGACTGCGAGACCGTCCCGCGCGACCTGGGTGTCGCCGAAGCGGATGGCGAGCCTGTCGCGGTCGGCGGGTTCGCCGGCCTTGCCCACGGCCATGACGACGCGGCCCCAATTGGCGTCCTCGCCGGCGATGGCGGTCTTGACCAGCGGGGAGTTGGCGATCGACAGGGCGATGCGGTGGGCGCTGGCGTCGCTGTC
>CAXUEQ010000031.1:0-29390 GCA_964250175.1 uncultured Sphingobium sp.
CGTCAGCGCCGCCGCCAGTCCCGCCGCGCCGCCGCCGATCACCAGCAGGTCGCAAAAACCATGCTCGCGGTCGTAGCTGTCGGGATCGGGCAGCATCGACAGCTTGCCGAGGCCCGCCGCGCGGCGGATCAACGGCTCGTAGACCTTTTCCCAGAACGCCGCCGGCCACATGAAGGTCTTGTAATAGAAGCCCGCGACGAACAGCGGCGAGGCCAGTTGGTTGACCGACAGCAAATCGAAACCCAAACTCGGCCAGCGGTTCTGGCTCACCGCCGTCAAACCGTCGAACAGCTCGACCGTCGTCGCGCGGCAATTCGGCTCGGCCTGCGCACCCGTGCGCACGGTGACGAGCGCGTTCGGCTCCTCGCTGCCCGCCGTCAGGATGCCGCGCGGGCGATGATATTTGAACGACCGGGCGACCAGCCGCACGTCGTTCGCCACCAGTGCGGAGGCAAGCGTATCGCCCGCGAAACCGCGCATGGTCTTACCGTCGAAACTGAATGACAGCGGCTTCGACCGGTCGATCAGTCCGCCCTGCGTCAGCCGACTCATCGCGCCGCATCCTTCGCCAGTTCCGTATCGGTAATCTCGTGGGTGCGCGTGTCGCGCGTTACGACGATCCAGGTGCGGCAGCCTTGCGCATGATACCAATGCTCGCGGATCGGCCCCGCCGGATTTTCGCGTTCGTAGACGTATTCGTAGAACCCGTCCTCGCCGTCGGGCCGCACGACCGAGGCGTCGCCGCGATAGACGAATTCCTGCGCGTCGCGCTCGCCGCAATAGGTGCAGGGAATGCGCATCAGTGCAAATTCGCCTGGGCGCCCTGGCCCTTTTCGTCGATCAGGTGCCCGGTGCGGAAACGGTCGAGCCGGTAGGCGGTGGCGGTATCGTGCGGGGTGTCGGTCGCCAGCAGATGCGCGAAGCACCAGCCCGAGGCCGGCGTCGCCTTGAACCCGCCATAGCACCAGCCGGCGTTGAGATAGAGGCCATCGATCGGCGTGCGGTCGATGAACGGCGATCCGTCCATCGACATGTCCATGATCCCGCCCCAGCCGCGCAGCAGCCGCACCCGCCCGATCATCGGCATCAGCGCCATGCCGCCCTCGCACACGTCCTCGAGCGTCGGCAGATTCCCCCGGCTGGCATAGCTGTTATAGCCGTCGATATCGCCGCCGAACACCAGCCCGCCCTTGTCCGACTGGCTGATGTAGAAATGCCCGGCGCCATAGGTGATGACGCCGGGGATGACCGGCTTCAGCCCCTCGCTGACGAAGGCCTGCAGCACATGGCTCTCGATCGGCAGCCGCAAGCCCGCCAGCGCCGCGACGCGCGACGACATGCCCGCCACCGCCATGCCGACCTTGCCGGCGCGGATCGGCCCCCGGCTCGTCTCGACGCCCGTCACCGCGCCCGACGCATCGCGCAGGAACCCGGTCACTTCGCAATTCTGGATGATGTCGACGCCCCGGTCGGACGCGCCACGCGCATAGCCCCAGGCGACCGCATCGTGCCGCGCCGTGCCGCCCCGCGCCTGATACAGGCCGCCCTGGATCGGGAAGCGCGCCTGGTCGAAATTGAGGAACGGCGCCATCTTCCGCACCGCGCCCTGGTCGAGCAGTTCAGCATCGACGCCGTGCAGGCGCATCGCGTTGCCACGCCGTGCGAAGGCGTCGCGCTGGCCATCTGAATGATAGAGGTTGAGCACGCCGCGCTGGCTGACCATCGCGTTGTAATTCAGTTCCTGCTCCAGCCCCTCCCACAATTTCATCGACCATTCGTAGAATGGCTCGTTGCCGGGCAGACCATAGTTGGAGCGGATGATCGTCGTGTTGCGACCCACATTGCCGCCGCCGATCCAGCCTTTCTCGATCACCGCGACGTTGGTGATGCCGTGAACCTTGGCGAGGTAGAAGGCGGTGGCCAGGCCATGCCCGCCGCCGCCGATGATGATGATGTCATAGCCGTCGCGTGGGCTGGCGTCGCGCCATGTCGGCGACCACGCCTTGTGACCGGACATCGCATGCCGCGCCAGGCTGAAGATGGAAAAGGGGTTCATCGCGACATCGCCTTTGCTCAAGACCAATATAAGCGCTAAGCAGGAGATTGCTTGTCCAAGAGCGACATATCCATGCCCATTGACGACACTCCGCAAGATAGCGGCCAGATTCACACTATCGGATTGGTGCTGATCGACGGCTTTGCCTTGTTATCCTACGCTTCGGTCATCGAACCCTATCGCGCGGCCAATATCCTCGCTGGGCGCGCGCTGTATCGCTGGACGCATATCTCGATCGACGGGCAGTCGGCGCGCGCATCCAACGGTGCCACGATCATCGCCGACCAGCGCGTGGGCGATCCGACGGCATGCGACACTCTGTTCGTTTTTGCTGGCGGCGACCCAAATCGCGCCGCCGATCCGGCGACCTGCGCCTGGCTTCGGCAGGCCGCGCTGACGGGCGCGACGATCGTCGGAGTCTCCGCCGGACCCTGGGTCCTTGCCCGCGCCGGACTGCTCGATGGCTATCGCGCGACCGTTCACTGGGAACATTGGCCGGCGTTTGTCGAGGCCTTTCCCATGGTCACCGCCGAGCGCGGCCTGTATGTGATCGACCGGCGGCGGGTGACGTGCGCCGGGGGCATGGCCGGTATGGACCTTGCCGTCGAACTGATCGAGCGTGAGCAGGGCCATGCGCTGGCGGCACGGATCAGCGACTGGTTCATCCAGAGCGAACCGCGCGGTGCGAACAAGCCGCAGCGGCTTACGCTGCGCGCACGCTATGCGATCGGTGACGACCGCATTCTCAGGGTGCTCGCGAAGATGGAGGCCTCGGTGGAGGATCCTGTGCCGAAATCCGCGCTGGCGGCGATCGCCGGCCTGTCCATACGCCAGCTCGAACGCCTGTTCGGCCAGTTGATCGGCGAGACGATCGGCCGGCATTATCTGCGCATCCGGCTGACCAGCGCGCGGCAGCTTCTGCAAACGACACGACTATCTATCACCAGCGTCGCTTTGGCCTGCGGGTTCAAGAGCAGCAGTCATTTCTCCCGCATCTATGCTGCGCACCATGAGCGAACTCCAGGCGCAGAACGGCGGCAGGCGACGCGCGGCACGTAGGCGAAACTGCGCCCTGTCTTTCAGGCGGCAATGGTCGCGACAAACTCCCCGGCATTGTCCTGCAAAGCCTGCAGGCGCAGGCCGAGCAGATCGAAGCCCTGGCCGACCCGATCGATTTCCGATGCGACCGCCTGCGTATCCGCGCGGATCGCAGCGATGGTCTGCGACATCGAATTCGCCGCCATTGCGGTTTCATCGACCGAGGCGGTGATGGCGGTAACGGTCTGCGCCTGTTCGTCCATCGCCGTGCGGATATGGCCCGCCACGCGCTCGACGTCGGACACGGTCGATTTGATGGAGGCATTGACGTCGACCGTCGCGCGGATCGCGGTCTGGATCGCGGCGATCTTCGCGGCGATGTCGTCAGTGGCGCGCGCCGTCTGGTTGGCGAGATTCTTCACTTCCTGCGCCACGACCGCAAAACCACGCCCGGCATCGCCCGCTCGCGCGGCCTCGATCGTAGCGTTGAGCGCGAGCAGGTTGGTCTGCCTGGCAATGTCGCGGATAAGACCCAGGATCGATTCGATTGATCGGGCCTGGCCACTGAGCGTTTCCGACATGGCAACCGCATCGCCCGCCTGGGTTCCCGCGCGCGTCGCGATGGCTGCGGCTGCCTCCACCTCATCGCGCGCGGCATCGATCGCAAGGATCAGCCCCGCCGTGGTCTGTGCCGCGTCGCGCATCGCCGCCGCCGATTGTTCCGCCGCCGTGGCGACCTCGAAACTATGGTCGAGCACACCACGCGCCGCTGCCGACGTCGCCGCCGCCTGCTCCTTGAGCACGCCACCCTCGCTGATCGCCGCCTCGACGATCGTGGTGATGCCTTCACGAAAACTGACCGCGAGATGATCGCGGCGTTGCCGTTCGGCATAGACGCGAAGGTCGCTGTAGAATGATCCGGTAATATCCCCCTGGATGAACGACAGCCGCACAACCGCGTCGACCATCGCGGGCAACCGCGGGTCGGACGATACCACCTTGCGCAGCAGGATTTCGAGCGCGGCCCGATCGCTCCAGGCGATGATCGAGGCCAGCGTCACCGGCGGAATGTCCCTGTCATAGGCATCGCGCACGATTTTTTCGATCAACGCGATCCAGTTCCGCCCTGTCGTATTGAGGAACCGCTCGTGCAGAAACGTGCAGCCAAGCGCGATGACTTCCTCGAATGCGTCGGGCGTCCAGACGCGCTGGTCGCCGATCAATTCGCGCCATTTGTGGAAATGCGCTTCGGAGACGGCGCGTGCCTCGGGTTCGATCACGGCCCAGGCCTCACGGCTGGCTTGCGTCAATGAGCCGTCATTATCGAATGACCGGACGCGGGCAGCCACATCGATATTGGCGGTCAACGTGCCCGTTATCATGAGATCGGCACCGGTCAAGATTGCATCTCCAAGCGGTCGGCCCTGTTGTCGGGCAACCTAGTTTCGTTTTAGGCATGCTGTGGTAACAAAGACTATTTAGGAGCAGGATCAAAGAAAATTCTTATAGATGAATTTTTCGCATATCGGAAAAAACTTTCCACGATCCCGTCTTCCTTGTAACACAGGCTGTAACGCAGGATCGATGCCAAGGTTTCGCTTGTCTGGGGCACGGCGCAATCGGCAAAAGGAGAAGACATGTCGGCACAGGGTAATGGCGGGCTGGGATATGACCCGGCAGACTTGGACGACATTCCAGGCACGACGATCTTCACGATCGCGCGGTCGCGCCAGGCCTATCATCTGCATCGCTTTTGCATGTCGTTGATGAAGGCGGAAAATCGCGAGGCGTTCAAGGCCGACGCGCCTGCCTATCTCGACGCCTTTCCGATGACGCCAGCGCAGCGCCAGGGCGTGCTGGATCGCGACTTCAACGCCCTGATCGCGGAGGGCGGCAATATCTATTTCCTGGTCAAGATTTCCAATACTGACGGATGGAGCGTGCAGAGGGCCGTCGGCAGCATGTCGGGCATGACCGCCGACGACTATGGCGCGATGATGGTCGCCGGCGGGCGACCGCCCCAGGGCAACCGGTCGATCAAGGGAGGCTATTGAGATGGCGCGGATCACCGCTGGCGTTGCCACCAGCCATGTTCCCGCGATCGGCGCCGCGATCGACCTGGGCAAGACCGCCGAGCCTTACTGGGCGCCGGTGTTCGCCGGCTATGCCGCCAGCCGCGATTGGGAGCGCGCGGCCCGGCCCGATGTCGTCATCCTGGTCTTCAACGATCATGCGACCAGCCTGATGCTGGAGGTCGTGCCGACCTTCGCGATCGGTTGCGCCGACCGCTATAAACCCGCCGACGAAGGCTGGGGCGCGCGTCCGGTGCCGGTGGTGGAGGGCCATCCCGAGCTTGCCGCACACATCGCGGAGAGTCTTATCATCGACGAGTTCGACATGACCGTTTTGAACGAGATGGACGTCGATCACGGGATGACGGTGCCGATGTCGCTGTTGTTCGGTGAGGTCGACGCATGGCCGGCGCGCGTCGTGCCGCTGATGGTCAACGTCACGCAATATCCGCCGCCTTCGGGCGATCGTTGCTGGCGGCTGGGTGAAGCGATCGCCCGCGCGGTGGCGAGCTTTCCCGAGGACCTGAATGTTCAGGTGTGGGGCACCGGCGGGATGAGCCACCAGTTGCAGGGACCGCGCGCCGGTCTGATCAACAGCGGGTTCGATCGCGATTTCCTGGAAAAGCTGACCGCCGATCCGCAAGCGCTGCGGCGTATAACGCATCTCGATTATCTGCGCGAAGCGGGGTCGGAGGGGATCGAACTCATCATGTGGCTCATCATGCGCGGAGCATTGGGTGCCGATGTGACCGAGCGCCATCGCTTCTATCATGTGCCGGCCTCCAACACCGCGGTCGGCCATGTCGTGCTGGAGGTTGCATGACCGCCCTGTCCGACACGACGCTATCCGATAACGAGCGCCGCGCGATCGAATGGGATTGCGCCCGGCTGATCAATCTTTACGCCGCCTTGAACGATGCCGCGCAGTGGGAAGATGTCGCGGCGCTCTATGTCGAAAACGGAATCATGACCCGCCCGAGCGCCCCCGACGTCGAAATCGTCGGCCGCACGGCGATACTGGCGGCGTTCACCGCGCGTCCACCGCGCAAGACGCGGCACATCTGCGGCAATATCGTCATCGTCGCCGAAAGCGCGACGGCAGCGCGTGGCACCAGCGCGATGCTGCTATTTACCGGCCAGCCCGCGCCGCTGGTCGGCGGTTTTACGGATCGCTTTGCGCTTACCGCCGATGGCTGGCGTTTCGCCGAGCGGCGCGGCACACTCGATTTCGGGCCATGAACTTTCGCGCACCGCTGCCATCGCTATGATGTTTGCATGAATGATTCGGCATTTCCATCGACTGTGAAATCCGCGACCCGGACCCTCGACATCATCGAATTTGTCGTGTCCGCCGGTCGGCCGCTCGTCGCGCAGGATATTGCCGCCGCACTGGTCATTCCGGTCAGCAGCCTGTCCTATCTGCTCAACACGTTGGTCGAACGTGGCTATCTGCTACGGACGGGGCGCTATTATGCTCCGGGTCCCGGCCTGGAAAGGCTGCAAGCGAGCGCGCCGGTCTTCACGCTTGCCGATCGCGTTGCCCCGCTGGTCAGGGCGCTTCGCATCCAGCTCAACGAAACCGCATCCTTCTTCGTGCGTCGCGAATGGACGGTAGAGGCGCTTGCGACCGAAGGCAGCGACCATGCGCTTCGTTATGCCGTGCCGACCGGCGCCGGGGCGCCGCTGCATGCCTTCTCGTCCGGCAAGGCGCTTCTGGCGGCGATGTCGGAGGAGGAGCTTGATCGCTATTTTGCGACTACGGAACGCCGGACGTTCACGGCGGCCACGATCGTTGGCGAGGCCAGCCTTCGCGCGGAGATCGCCGCTGTCCGCGCGTCGGGAATCGCTCGCACGTTCGAGGAGCATACGCCCGGTATTGTAGGACTGGGACGCGCAGCCCGGATCGAGGGCGAAGTGGTGGGCGCGTTCAGCGTCGCAATCCCCGTGGTCCGCTTCGACGAAGCGGTCGAGCGGCGGGCATCCGATCTTTTGACCCGCACGACAGAATTGCTCGCCGCCGACTGAGGGAGGGGCGGTAGCCGCCGCCCCTCCCCCTGCAATCACTTGGTCTGACGGGTCCGCCAGCTATCGGCATAGCTGTCGCGCGCCACTTCCGAATAGGGCGCCGGGCTGACGGTGGCGCGGATTTCGGTCTGGACGTGCGGCTCGACCGTCGGCTTGCGTGTGCCGCCGTCCGGCTCGCCCCACAGCAACGTGACCTGGGTGCCGGGCGCCGCATGGGCTTCGTCGACCATGGCGAGCGTCAGCATCTTGCCCTCGTTGGCGCTATAGCCGATCCATGTCGACAGCCCGACGGTCTGGCCGTCGGCGAGCACCGCGTCGAACGGATGCATGGAATAGACCGCCGATGGAAACTCCATATATTTCGCGCGATCCCCCTTCTGCAGTGCCGAGCTGATGACGCGCAGCACGTCCTCGGTATCCAGCGCCAAAGTCACCTTCTTGCGATGCGGCTGGTCCGCCAATTTCTCAAGCGCCTCGCGGCCAATGAAGTCGTGGTCGAACTTGACGAACGGACCATAGCCCAGATCCCATGGGGTCAGATAATAGCCCTCCACGCTTTCGGGAACATAACTGCCGCCGACCGACGCCTTCGCCTCATAGGCGTTGGCGCCAAGCCACTCGCGATAGGGCCGCAAAGCTTCGCCCGTGTAGATCGCGGGCAGCGGCGAAGGGATCCAGCCCGACTCCAGCGTGTTGGACGCATAGGTGCGCCCGCCGACCAGCTTCAGGCCGAACGCCTCGCCCGCGGCGATCAATGCCTGGCGGACGATTTCGCCATCCTCCCAGGGACCGAACAGTTCATAGCCCGCCTGCCCGGCCATGCCGTGGCGCAACGCCCGCACTTCCTTGCCGGCGATGCGGATGCGCGCCATGTGGAAGAATTTCAGTTCGGGCGGCGCCTCACCCATCGCCGCCTCCAGCGTCTTCATCGCATTCGGACCCTGCAACTGAAAGCGATAGGATTGACGGTTTTCCGAGGCGGGGCGCGCCGCAGTGCGCTCGTCGCGTTCGACAGTGACATTCCACTTGCCGGTCTGCGCGTGATATTCCACCCACTCGATCGTCGGCGCGCGACCGACCAGGCTGAACTTGTTTTCGTCCAGATAGAACAGGATCACGTCGCCAATCACATAGCCGTCCGGCGTGACCGGCACGAACTGCTTGGCGCGGTCGGGCACAAAGCCCTTGAAGCTGTTGACACCCAGATAGTTGAGCATCGCGAATGCGTCCGGTCCTTCGACGGCCAGGTCGACCATGTGATAGGACTGATTGAACAATACGCAACTCTGCGCCCAGCCGCGCTGCTCATCGCGCCAGTTGGAATATTCCGCCGGAACGCCGGGATAGGCATTGGGTCCGGTTTGCTGGTTGCGCAGCAATGTGACGAGATCGTCGCTCTGGTCGAGCAGGGTTTGCAGGCTTTCGGTCATCAGGTCTCTCCGGTGGATATAAGGGGCTAGATGTTAGGGAACGGTATAAAGTCAGTTGACTGGGTAGGCCAGCCAGTCGGCGATGGCGTCGTTCAGGCCCTCCGGCGCTTCCGCCGGCAGCATATGCCCCGCGCCCTCGATGATGGCGAGTTTGGCGTTCGGTACGACCGCCGCGATGGCGCGATGCTGATCGGGCGGGCTCCAGGCGTCCTCGCTGCCGACCGCGACCAATGTCGGGCAGGTGATGGTGGGCAGCAAGGTGTCGAGCGAGGGGCGGCCGAGCAGCGCCTCGATCTGCGCGGCGAACACCTCGGTTCCCGCATCGATGCACATCCGGCGCAGGGGGTCGATAATATCGGGCCGGCGGTTGGCCGGAGCGATCATCGGCGGCAGCCAGGCGTCGACGAGCGCCGCAGCGCCGTCGCGACGTCCCAGATCGCGCAAGGCGTAGCGCTTTTCCGCCTCTCCCGGACGCGGCGGGTGGGTGCCGGTGCTGACAAGTGCAAGCCGCTCGATCCGCTCGGGCGCTTGCCTTATCATTTCCAGTGCAACGCGCGCGCCCATCGAATGACCGAGCAGCGACATGCGGAATGGTGCGATCGCCAGTGCATAGGCGGCCATCTCTGTTATGCTGCGCCGTTCGCCAAAGCCGTCTATCGCCACAATATCCGCAAAACGGTCGGCCTGTCCGGTAAAAACACGGGCATCGCATAATAGTCCGGGAAGACAGACGAGAGGCGCATGCGAGTCCAAATTCATTCCCAGCCTATTTTCACATTTCCGAAGTTTTCATCTATACGAAATCATGCAACATGGCTAGGGTGGGATCAAGCGAAAAGATCGATCGCTGTGAAAGAGGATAGAATGACGCAAGCCGTTCCTTTGATTCATCCCGCATGGGCCACCGCGCCGGAGACGATGATTGACGGCTATTCCCTCGAAATGACGGCGCGCGATATCGACGCATTGACGGCGGCTGCTCCGGGCATTGCGCCGGCGACGCCGATCGCGGTCACCTTCCTGCCCGGCGAAACCATGGATGCCCGGATTGCCGCAGCCGTTCAGGTCCGCAAGCTGGGTTTCGAGCCGATGCCCCATCTTTCCGCCCGCCGGATCGAGTCGCATACCGAACTGGCGACGATGATCGAGCGCTGCACGACCGAGGCGGGAGTCGAGCGGCTGTTCATCGTCGCAGGCGACCCCCCCTCCCCGGCCGGACCGTTCGCCGATACCCTGTCGGTGGTGCGGACCGG
This sequence comes from uncultured Sphingobium sp., assembly GCA_964250175.1. Classification (GTDB taxonomy): domain Bacteria; phylum Pseudomonadota; class Alphaproteobacteria; order Sphingomonadales; family Sphingomonadaceae; genus Sphingobium. The sequence continues at coordinate 9,875 of CAXUEQ010000031.1, forward strand.
CCTGCTCGAACGCAATGGCATCAAGGCGGTCGGCATCGCGGGCCATCCCGACGGTCATCCGGCGATGGACGCCGACGGTCTCTGGCAGGCTCTGATCGAAAAGCGCGACGAGATTGCGGCACGCGGGATGGCATCGCTGATCGTCACCCAGTTCGGCTTTGACGCGGCCCCCTTCCTCGCCTGGCTCGCCGAATTGCGCGCGCGGGACATCGACAGTCCGGTGCGAATCGGCGTTCCAGGCCCGGCGGGTATCAAGACGCTGCTGCGGTTCGCGGCGCATTGCGGCGTCGGCGCATCGGCCAGCGTGATGGCGAAATATGGCGTGTCGCTCAGCCGGCTGCTGGGCGCCGCCGGTCCCGACAAGCTGGTCGATGCGCTGACGCGCGGCCTGGGTCCCGCCCATGGCCCGGTGCGCCTGCATTTCTATCCCTTTGGCGGATTAGGCCGCACCGTCGAGTGGATCGGGGATTATGGCGCCCGCCACGCCCGGCGGCCCGAATCAACTGACTGAAACTGGAGAAACCTAGCCGTGAACGAAGTGTGTACGCTCAGCTTATCATGTGAGGACCGGCCCGGTCTGGTCGCGCTGGTTGCCGGTTTCCTCGCCTCCAAAGGCGGCAATATCGTCGATGCGCAGCAATTCAACGATCGTGAGACCCGCCGTTTCTTCATGCGTGTCGTCTTCGAACTGACCGATCCCGCGATCGGGCTGGACGCCGTCCGCAGCGACTTCGCCAGCGTCGCCGCGCCGCACGGTATGGACTGGAAGATCCGTGCCGCGCGCGAGCGTCAGCGCGTGCTTCTCATGGTGTCGAAATTCGACCATTGCCTCGGCGACCTGCTATATCGCCATCGCATCGGCGAACTGTCGATGGATGTCGTCGGCATCGTGTCCAACCATCCGCGCAGCGCGCTGCAAACCTCGATGATCGGTGACATTCCCTATCACCACCTGCCCGTGACGCGCGACACCAAGCCTGAACAGGAAGCGCAGATCAAGCGGATCGTGGAAGAAAGCGGCGCGGACCTCATCGTCCTCGCCCGCTATATGCAGATATTGTCGGACGATCTTTCCGCCTACCTCTCCGGCCGCTGCATCAATATCCATCACAGCTTCCTGCCCGGTTTCAAGGGCGCGAAACCCTATCATCAGGCGCATGCGCGCGGCGTCAAGATGATCGGCGCGACGGCGCACTATGTCACCGCCGATCTCGACGAGGGGCCGATCATCGCCCAGGACGTCGAACCGATCAGCCATGCCGACACGCCTGACGATCTGGTCCGCAAGGGCCGCGATATCGAACGGCGCGTGCTGGCGGCGGCGGTCACCTATCATCTGGAGGATCGCGTGCTGCTGAACGGATCGCGCACCGTCGTTTTCCGTAACTGACCGGCATGACGGCGATCATCGATGGTATCGCCCTGGCGCGGCACGTGTCCGGGGAGACGGCGGCGTCGGTCGCTGAACTGGCGCGCGCGCGCGGCATCGTCCCCGGCCTCGCGGTCGTGCTGGTGGGCGAGGACCCGGCGAGCCAGGTCTATGTCGCCCGCAAAGTCGCCGAGACCACGCGGGTCGGTATGCGCTCGATCGAGCATCGCCTCGACGCCGCGACCGATGAAGCGAGTCTGCTGGCGCTGATCGCCGCGCTCAACGCGGACGACGCCATCCACGGCATCCTTGTCCAGTTGCCACTGCCGCCCCAGATCGACGCCGGCCGGGTGCTCGATACGATCGCCCCCGCCAAGGATGTCGACGGCTTCCATCCCGTCAATGTCGGCCGGTTATCGACCGGCACGGGCGGGTTGGTGCCATGCACGCCGCTTGGATGTATGAAGCTGCTCGACACCGTGATCTCCGATTACCGTGGGCTGGCCGCTGTCGTGATCGGCAAGTCGAATATCGTCGGCAAGCCGGTGGCGATGCTGCTTCTCGAACGCGAATGCACGGTCACGGTGACGCATATCGCGACGCGCGGCCTGCCCGACATCGTGCGCGGTGCGGACATCCTTGTCGCCGCCGCCGGCAGCCCGCGTCTGGTGCGCGGCGACTGGGTCAAGCCGGGCGCGGTGGTGATCGACGTCGGCATCACTCGGGTCGAAGGGAGCGACGGTCGCAAGCGGCTGGTCGGCGACGTGGCGTTCGACGAGATCGGTCACGCCCGCGCGGCTACGCCCGTTCCCGGTGGCGTGGGTCCGATGACCATCGCCTGCCTGCTTGCCAACACCGTCCAGGCGGCGTGGCTCTCGACCGATGGCTGATCGCGCCGCGATGACACAGGTCATGGTGCGCGACCTGCCGGTGATGGCCGATATCGGCATCGAACCGTATGAAATCGGCCGGCGCCAGCGTCTGCTGGTGACCGTCATGCTGTCGGTCGATGCGGTGATCGAGGATGCGATCGACGCGACCGTCGATTACCGGCGCGTGGCGCAGGCCGCGCAAGAGCTTGGCGAAGAACGTATCGCGCTGATCGAAACCTTCGGCCGGCGGCTCGCTTCGCACTGCCTTGGCTATCCCGGCGTACGTCAGGTAACGGTAACAATCGACAAGCCCGACGCCCTGCCGGCGGGCCTCGCCTCCGTGTCGATCATTCTATGTGCACCTGAAAAGCCGACAGTCGTCGCAGGATCGGGCTGCTCAGGCATGATGACTCTGGGTTAAAAGCAATAAAGCCAAAGTCGTCAGGCTCTAAGTCCGCCTGCGGCGTTTCGCGAACTCGCCCGGCCATGATCCGTCGGCGACGAGTTGCTCCACCGTGTCGATGATCATTTGGCGCACGAAAGACACCAGGCGCGAGTCTGGCCGGTCGGTCGGCAATGCCAGTTGCAACAACCGCCTGGGAACCGGATCAACCAGCGGCGCGGTGGAAAATTGCGAGAATGCCGGTTCGGACTGGATCGCGGCCAGCGGCAATATCGTCCAGCCATAGCCGTTCGTCACGAGCTGACGCAGCATCGAATAGGAGTCCACCTCCACACGCACATCGAGCGATATGCCGCAGTCCGACGCGCATTGCTCGACGATCTGCCGCAGGCCGTGATTGTTGCTCGGCAACAGCAGCGACTTGCCCGCAAGCGAGGCAAAGGCGACCGGCTCATGCGCTGACAGGCCAGCATCCGCCGGCGCGACCACATGGAACACCTCTTCGATCAACGGCTCGCATTTCAATGATATGATCGACTGCGGATCATAGAGAATGCCGATGTCGATTTCGCCGCGATACATCCAGTCCAGCAGATAAAGCGAATAGCTGCTGACCATCCGGCATTTCACATTCGGATGCACCGCATGGATCGCCGTCAGCAGGCGCGGCGCCAATATGTTCGCGACGGTCGGCGGCATACCGATCGCCACACGCCCGCCAAAGGCATCGGTCTCCTCGATAACGTCCGCCTTGATGGCGTCGACTTCCTGGAGGATGCGGGTCGCGTGATGCAACACCGTGCGGCCCTGTTCGGTAATCACCATCCCGCGACCATGGCGGTCGAACAGACGCGTGCCGAGTTCTTCCTCCAGCAGGCGCACCTGACGGCTCAGCGCCGGTTGGGCGATGCACAGGCGGTCGGCAGCCTTGGATAGGCTGCCAAGTTCGGCGACACGCACAAGGGTTCGAAGCTGGCTGATATCCATGGTGATCGCTACCCTATGCTAACCGATCATATCTTCCAACTCCGTTCCCCGCGTCTCGCGCACCATGCGCATAACGAACAGGATCGACAGAAAAGCGCACAGCGCGAAGAATCCGTAGGTTATCGGCAGGCCGATAACCTTTGCAAACCAGGGGAAGCTGACGCTGATAAAGAAATTGGTGGTCCATTGCGCCGCGCCCGCCACGGCCAGGCCGGAGCCGCGGATCTGGTTGGGAAACATCTCGCCCAGCATCACCCACATCACCGGACCCCAACTGAAATTGAAGAACATGACATAAAGATTGGCGGCGACAAGCGCGGCTTTGCCGACATCGCCCGCCAGATGCAGCTTGCCGTCGATCAGCGCGCCCGAAGCGAAGGCGATAGTCAGAATGCTCAGCGTCACCGCCATGCCGATCGACCCGATCAGCAGCAACGGCTTGCGTCCGATCCGGTCGATCAGGAAGATCGCCGCCACGCAGGCCCCGATCGACAACAGGCCGCTGACGATATTGATCTTGAGCGCGTCGGCTTCGCTGAAACCCACGGCCTGCCACAACACCGCGCCATAATAAAAGACGACGTTGATGCCGACCAGTTGCTGGAACATGGCAAGACCGACGCCGATCCAGACGATCGGCCGCCATCTTCCTGTCGCCCGATCGATCAGATCGGACAGTTTGGGCTGATGGTCAGCGGCCAGCGAATTACGGATTTCGGCGACCTTCGTGACGGCTTTGCGCGCGCCGAACAGGCGCTTGAGCACCGCTTCGGCATCGGCGAACCGTCCCTTGGCGACCAGGAAACGCGGGCTTTCGGGTATGGCGAGCAAAGTCAGCAGGAAAATCCCCGCCGGGATCACCTGCGCCCAGAACATCCAGCGCCAGGCCGGATAGCCCAGCCAGAAAACATTGGTCGAAACCCCCGCCGCCTGTGCGAGATAATAATTGGACAGAAAGGCGCCGGTCAGTCCGGCGATGATCATCACCTGCTGCAGACTGGACAGGCGGCCGCGCATCGCGGCGGGGGTGACTTCACTGATATAGGCCGGCGACAACACGCTCGCCGCGCCGACGCCTATGCCCGCGGCGAAGCGCGCGGCAATCATCATCGTCGCGGAATTCGCCGCACCGGAGAGAAATGCGCTGATGATGAACAGCGCGGCGGCCGCCAGCATGACGTTGCGCCGCCCCCAGACGTCGGCCAGACGGCCCGCGCCGAAAGCACCCAGCGCACAACCGGGCAGCAGCGCCGCGACCGTCACGCCCAGCCCGGCCTCGCTCAGGCCGAAGGTCGTCTTCAACCCTTCCTGCGTACCATTGATGACGCCGCTGTCATAGCCGAACATGAACCCGCCGATCGTCGCCACTCCGACGATCGCTGCGATCAGCGGCAGATTGGTCTGCTGTTCCTCGCCTGTCATGGCGCACTCTCCTGGTCAGATTATTTTATTTTCGAACAAATGGTGGGCATGGCCGCCATGCCCGCTGGCTCAATGCCCCCCAGGCCGGATCACCACATCGCGGGTGGAAATCGTCGGATTAGCCGCATCGTCATCGGCCTGGGCGATCGCCTGGACCGTGTAGCGCCCCGGCGCGGCCGGGGCCGCGACCATCAGGGTGTAGGATTGCGCGCCCAGTGCGGGAAGCGAGAAATCGCGCGCTTCGCCAAGTATCTCCCGGCCCGTGCTGTCCTTGAACGTCAGTTTCAGCTTGCCCGTCCGCTGGCGATCCTCGTCGTTGACCATGTGCACCGTGTAGGCGCGTGTCGACCCGGCGTCGAGGAACGGTTGCCAGAAATTGAGATACACGCCGAGCGGCTTGAAGGCCTGCTCAAGCGCGCGCGCCATGCCGGGCTCCAGCTCGAGCTTCTCGAGATTGACGAATTGATCGGCGGTGAAGCCATCCTTTGCGCTCGTCGTCAAATAGGGAAAGGTCATCACGCCAGCGTAGCGCCGATAGGCGCGCCACAGTTCGGTTTCGCCGCCAAGCAGACGCGCATAAAGGGCACGGCGATTTTCGGTCGTGTCGGTCCCGTCCTTCAGCAACTTGGGATAGATTTTGTCGGTCAGCAGCGTCGGTGAGCCGTCCCGGTTCAGCCAGAGCCAGCCATATTCATTGATGATCTTGGCATGGGAAGATTTGGTGAAGGGATCGGACGCCGGGCCATCCATCCATTCGAGATCGGCGATCTCGAACGCCTTACCGCCCTTGCTGGCGTCGAACACGCCCTGCAACGCTTCGGTGAAATAATTATGATCCTCAACCGGGTCGTTGGCGTCGCCCGGCTCGTTATAACTATTCTCCCACGGCCGGTTGGAAAGATCGAGCGCGCGCACCGCCGGCAGCACCTTGGCGGTCAGTTCCGGCAGCCAGGATTCGTTGCTCGCATCCCAGATGACGACGCTGGGATGATTCCAGCCGTCGCGCATCCACTCGGCATATTCGGACGTCATTTGCTTGACGTCATAGGCCGACCGCCACTCGGTCCAGACCGGCGATCCGACCCATACCGAATATTCGTTCTGGATCAGCAGGCCGTTCTCGTCCGCAATCTCCAGCCAGCGGTCGGGCACCGGCCCGATCGTGAAGCGGAAGCTGTTCCAGTGCAGTTGCTTCGGGATCGTCACCAGCAGCCGCTGCAACCATGCCTCGTTCCATGGCAGCGTCTTGGATTGCGGATCTTCGAAGAAGCGATGCAAGGCGATGTTCGAGCCGCGCAGGAAATAGGGGCGCCCGTTCAGATAGGCGCGCTGGGTAACAGTATCGAAGTGAAATTCGCGCATGCCGAAACGGGTCTGGACGGTATCGCCCGCCGTCCGGGTCTCGACGCGGTACAGAAAGGGATCGTCCGGACTCCACAGCCGCGCGTCCGCGATCGGCACGGTCTGCCGCACCTGCTTCGTTTCACCCGCGTTCAATTGAACGGTCGTCTGCACGATGTCAGAGGCGATGCGGCCGGATTTCCATTCGAAGACCCGTTGCGACAGGCCGGTGGTGATCGCACGATCCGAATGATTGGTGACTTCGCTCTGGATCAGGATGCTCGGGACCGGATGGCCGGGGCCGGCCAGTTGCGGGGCGACCTGCGTTGTCGTGATGACCGGATTGTCCATCGTCATCAGGCTGACGCTGTCGTAAATGCCCGGCGTCCACAGATTTTTTTCGAAATCGGTTCCGGCCGATACGGTCGATGGCAGGACGCCCGGATGCGCGCCGATCCGGATGACCAGATCGTTCGGCCCGTCCCAGCGTATCGCCTTGGTCACGTCGATGGTGACGGCGGTGAAGCTGGACAAATGCTCGCCGACCGCCATGCCGTTAAGATAGACGGCGGTGCCGAACTGCGCCTTGTTGATCTTCAGCAGCGCAACCGCCGCGCGCGACGGCGCCTTGAACTGCCTGCGATACCAGAAATAGTTGCGCGTCTGTTGCGCGATGCCCCGCACATCGCCGAGCTTCTTATAGGCGGCGGCGTCGTAGCGCCCCTGCGACACCAGCGCGGAAAGCAGTTGTTTGGTCTGATATTTGTCGACGTCGGGAAAGGCGGGAGACGCGGAATGCGTCAGACCCGGCACCGGCACGCGATGCCGGAAAGTCCGCGGCATCGCGTCAGCCGCAACGCTGTCCTCGACCTGCCACGTTCCGTCGAGCGGCAGGATCGTGCGCGCCGACGCAGCGGGCTTCGCTCCGGCTGGAGCGACCAAACCGAGCAATATCCACGACAGGATCATGGTCACCATCGTCACGATGTCACGCCCTGGGTTGAGTCGCTTGCGCATGAAATTTCCCGTTCTCATTTATGCCGAACCCTGTCGATATTGCCTTGTCCGATCGGTGATGTGCTCAGGCATGGGGCCTCGCGAAGCCGCGCGCGATTGCCGCGTCCCGTGCTTCGGCGAAGCGCACGGACGCGGGCGCGGCCGGCGCGAGTTCGTCGAAGCCGTGATAGCCGCCCGGCACCACCCGTAATTCCGTCGCCACACCGGCATCGATGAGCCGCCGGGCGTAATCGATGTCCTCGTCGATGAACAGATCAATCGATCCGACACCGATGAACGCGGGCGGCAGGCCGGAAAGATCGCCGATCCGTGCCGGCACCGCGCCTTCCGGCACCTTGGCCGACCCGGCCGGTACGCCCAGCAGCGACGACCAGCCGAAGCGATTCGCGGCGCGGTTCCAGATGAAGGTGCCGATCCACGGGGCGGGCTGGCGGCTGCTGCCGGTCCGGTCGTCCAGCATCGGATAGATCAGTATCTGCTGGCAGATCGGAAATTCCCCGCGGTCGCGCGCCGCGATCGCGAGCGCGGCGGCATGGCCGCCGCCGGCGCTTTCGCCCATCACCGCGATGCGCTTGCGATCGACGCCCAGTTCCTCCGCATGTTCATGAAGCCAACGCAGCGCGGCGTAATTGTCTTCGAGCGCGCCGGGAAAGCGCGTTTCCGGGGCCAGCCGGTAATCGACGGTCACCACCAGGCAATCATGCTTTAGCGCCAGTTTCTGCAAAGCCGGCACGGCGTCGATGGCGCGCCCCAATGACATAGACCGGCACGTCGGGCGCACCCCTGCCGCCGGGAAGCAGCCGCCGGGTGAAGGGTGGCGTAGGACCGGGCGGCTGCGCATAGCCGTTGGAGAGTATGCGCATCGTCGGCAACGTGCGGGCGGTATAGATCTCCTTGTCGATCTGCGGCTGTATCGCGACCAGCGCGGGCCGGAAGTCGGGATCGACTAGCGTCATCGGATCGACGGCCGCCGGCGCGGTCTTGCGCATCGCCGCACCGGCGGGCAAAATGGCGGCGCAAGCAAAGGCCGTGATCGCGCCTGTGGTGAGGTCTCGTCTCGAAACGCCGGTCATGCCATTCTCCCCATCGGCAGGCGGTTACAACCGTGCCCAAAGCTTCGACGTGCGCAGGCTTTCATCCATCGGCCCGGCCTTGATCGCCTTGGTCAGCCGCTGGTGCCAGGCGACATCGCGCCACATGCCGCGAAATTGCGGCCCGCAGAAATTGCTCGTCGCGATCGCCGCCCACTGCCCGGTCGCCGAGGCGGTCAGCGTGCCGAGCGCGCACATGTCCTTCACCCAGTCCCACGGCAGCAGCGGCCAGTCCTTGTAATCGACGATCGCCCAGCATTCTGTCGTCATCAGCGGCTGCTTCGCGCGCCGTCCGACATGGGCCAGCCGCGCGATCTTGTCGGTCAGCAGCTTGCGCCAATAGTCCGGCTTTTCGGCATAAAGCTGCGCCCCGCGAAGCTGGATATTGCGATAGCCGGCATCCGAAAATGCCTCATAATCATAGCCGACGCGCTTGTTATATTCGTCGTCATTCTCGCCCGCCATCCACAGATGATGCTCGATCGCGTCGTAGAATGCGAAATCCAGTTCGAAGAAGGATTCGACATGCTCGATATTGCTTGAAAACAGCAAGGGCAGTTCGGGGAATTCCGCGCGGACGCCGGCAATGGCGGTGCGCATCCAGTGCATCGAACGGTCGCTCCCCCATTGCTCCCAGCCGAGTGGCGGCTTGACGAACGGCGCATAGTTCAGCCCCGGCCATTCATTGCACAGATCGACGAACAAAATGGTATCGAGCAGCCCCGCGCCCCTGATCGCGCCGAGCGCGCTGTTCCACACGGCGGCGAGTTGCTCCGGCCCGGATATTCTGAGCCGGACATTGTCCTCATCCTCGCGAAACCAGCTCGACAGGCCGACCTTGATCCCGCGATGGCGGCATTTGGTAAGGAATTCGAGCAGTCCGGGCATGATGCGCACCCGGACCGGGCCGGGCGCACCCCAGTCCTGCGTGTTCCACAAGGGCTTGAGCAGCCACATCCGGTCCGGGTCGGCCGCGACCAGATGGGGATAGGCGTCGATCCGCACCGCGTCATAGCCGCGCGCGACCAGTTCATCGAGCGCCTGGTCCCAATCCTCGTAACCGGCGCCCGGCCAGCGCCGTTCCGCCCAAGAGAAATCCCACATCGCGATGGCGCGCGGATGCCGGGCGCGGGATTTGCCGGTGCGCGCCGCTACCGCCGACGCCGGGGCCGCAGCGGCCAGGCCCAGGAGGAAATCCTTGCGGCTGATGTCATACGCCATCACCGCACCTCATTGGGTTGAACGGCGGGTCGACAGCGTAAAGCGCCGGTCAAGGTCGGGTTGCAATTCCAGGCCGAGGCCCGCGCCGGGCGGCACAGTGATCATGCCGTCCTTTACCGGCGGCACGGCGGTAACGATGTCGGCATACCAGCCGCCGTAAAAGGCCCGCACCGATTCCTGCACCAGCGCGTTGGGCGCGTTGAGCGACAGATGCGTCGAGGCGGCGAGGACGACCGGACCGGTGCAGTCATGCGGTGCGACCGGCAGATGCCATGTCTCGGCCATCGCTGCGATCTTCCGCCCTTCGGACAGGCCGCCGCACCAGGACAGGTCGAGCATGATGACGCCCGCCGCGCCGGTCTCCAGCAAATCGCGAAACGCCCAGCGCGATCCCAGCGTCTCGGACGCGCACAGCGGCGCCTTGCTGCGCGCGGCGTAGCGCGGCAGCGAACCCAGGCTGTCCATCCGGATCGGGTCTTCGTGCCAGAAGGTGTCATAGGGCGCGAGCGCTTCGGCGATGCGGATCGCGGGCGGCAATTGCCACATGGAGTGGAACTCGACCATGATGTCGATCTTGTCGCCAACCGCCTTGCGGATCTTCTCGAACGGTTCCAGCGCGGTCTTCAGGTCGGCGGAGGAAATATACAGCCCGCCGGTCTTTTCCGCATGCGGGTCGAACGGCCAGATCTTCATCGCGGTGATGCCCGATTCGAGCAGCTCGATCGCCAGTTCGTCGGGGCGCGTCAGAAACGCATTCAGGTCGTCATGCCCCGCCGTCTTGTCCGCGCCCATGCCCCAGTTTTCGGTCGATTGCTGGCGCGTCGTTCGCACATAATGCGTGCCTGCGCACGTGTTGTAGGTACGGATCGATTCCCGGCTGCGGCCACCGAGCAATTGCCAGATCGGCTGGCCCGTGACCTTGCCGAACAAATCCCACAGGGCGATGTCGATCGCCGAAGCGGCACGCGTCTCCGCACCTGTCGAGCGAAACCCCAGATAGCCCACCAGCGACTTGGAAATCGCGTCGATCGCCAGCGGGTCCTTGCCGATCAGGCGCGGCGCGACGATCTCGTGGATATGCCCCTCGACCGCGGCGGCACCATAAAAGGTTTCGCCCAGCCCGACCAGTCCCGCGTCCGTATGCACATGGACCCACAGGAGATTGGGGTGCTCGGCGATTCGGAGTGTTTCGATAGCGGTTATTTTCATCATGCACTCGTCAGTTGAAACCGGAATTGGAAAGCGCGCGCAGGCTCAGCTCGAAATGCGCGTTGATCGCGGCCTCGGCCGCGACCGGATCGCGCGCGGCGATCGCCTCGGCGATCTGGTCATGCTGATCGAATACCGCGAGCCGATCGGCCTCGGTGCGGCGGCTGCGCCAGCCGATCGGGCAGGTTTCGCGCATGAGATCGGCGAAGGACGCGATCAGCAGCGCGAACATCGGATTGCGCGTCGCGCCGGCGATCGCCGCATGAAAGGCGATGTCATGTTCGGTCTGCACGGGCAGATCGTCACCGGCCCGCCGCAAGGCGCGGGCATGATCGATGATCACCTGCGCTTCCGCATCGGTGCGCCGCATCGCCGCCAGTTCCGCCGTCCGGCGTTCGAGCGCGCGACGCACGTCCCAGACCTGCGGCACGGACACTTGCGCGGTATCGACGGCATGGCCGAGCGGCAGCGCCATGACCGATCCGTCGATCACGCCGACCCGTGCGCGTCGTCCGTTACCGACATCGATCAGCTTGAGTGCCGAAAGCGCGCCGAACGCCTCGCGCACGACCGTGCGGCTGACGCCCACCATCGACGCGATCACGCCCTCGCTGGGCAAAACGTCGCCGCTCCGCAGGTCGTTGGCGCGAATATGCGCGGTTACGGCGGCGAATACGGCATCCGTCAAATTTGGTGTAAGACTGTCCATGGACTTGATCTACCTATACTATAGCTTCTAAGCAACCGTTATACGAAGAATGACGTTACACGAAAATTTGGGAAAAGATGATGACCCAGGCACCATTGACCGGATCGACCGCGCTTCTCACCGGGGCGCTTGGCACATTGGGGCGCGCGCAGGCCGCGCTGTTTGCGCAGGCCGGCGCCAGATTGCTGTTGCTCGATCGCCCCGAGGCCGTGCGGGCCGGCGAAGCCTTTGCCGCCGCGATCGGCAACGACGCCCGCTATATCGGCCAGGATCTGAACGATCTCGCCACATCGGAGGCCGCGATAGCTGCGCTGGCCGCAGACACGCCGATCGACATATTGGTCAACAACGCCGCCCTCATCGTCAACCGCCCGTTCGAAGATTTCTCGCTCGGCGATTATGAGGAACAGATGCGGGTCAATGCGTCGGCCGTGTTTGCGCTGACGCGCGCGGTGGCCCCTGCGATGAAGGCGAAGGGCTATGGCAAGATCGTCAACTTCTGCTCGCTCGTCCTCAATGGCCGCTGGGATGGCTATGTTCCCTATGTCGCTTCGAAGGGCGCGGTGCTGGGGCTGACCAAGTCGCTCGCGCGCGAACTGGGTCCGCACGGTATCCGGGTCAACGCCGTCGCACCGGGCGCGGTCGTGTCGGAGGCCGAGGAGCGCGTGTTCGGAGACAGGCTCAAGGAATATAATGACTGGATCCTGGAAAATCAGTCGCTCAAGCAGCGCATACAGCCCGAAGATGTAGCCCATCTGATATTGTTCCTTTCCGGTCGGCAGTCGGATATGATCACGGGCCAGAATTTCGGCATCGACGGCGGATGGTGAACCGTGCCGGGCTCGTCGCGGTCGGCGAATGCATGCTGGAATTGCGGGCCGAAGGCGATCACTGGCGGCTGGGCCATGGCGGCGACACCTTCAACACGGCGGTCTATCTGGCCCGCCTGGGGGAAGATGTCGCCTATCTTACGGCGCTGGGTGATGACCCTTTCAGCGCCACCATGCGCACGGCATGGCAGGCCGAGGGGTTGCGCCTCGATCTGGTGTTGACCGCACCCCACCGCCTGCCGGGCCTATATGCCATTCAGACCGACCCAGCGGGCGAGCGCAGCTTCCACTATTGGCGGGATCAGGCGGCGGTGCGCGATCTGTTCGCACTGCCGGGCTGTGCCGCCGCGCTGGACGCCGCCGCCGGCGCGCAATTGCTTTACATTTCCGGCATCACGCTCGCGCTTTTCGACGCGGCGGGCCGCGCCGCGCTCGGCACGCTTGCGCGCCGGGTGCGCGACGCGGGCGGCGACGTGGTTTTCGATCCGAACTATCGCGCCAAAATCTGGCCCTCGCCAATCGCCGCGCGCCAGGCGATCGCCGCCATCGCGCCGCTGGTGACGATTGTTCTGCCGACATTCGATGATGAGGCTGTGCTGCACGGCGATGCCGATCCCGGTGCGACGCAGGCGCGCTGGCACGCCGCCGGGGTGCGGGAGATCATCGTCAAGCTCGGCGCTGCCGGCTGTATGCTCAGCGACGGATCGGTCATCGCACCCACGGCCCCGGTAACGCCGGTCGATACCACCGGAGCGGGGGACGCCTTCAATGCCGCCTATCTGGCGGCGCGACGCCGCGGCGGCACCGTCGCCGATGCCGCCGCCTTCGGCAATCTGCTGGCTGGCCGCGTGATCGGATGGCGCGGTGCGATTTTACCGCGCGAGCAAATGCCCGATTTTGCAGTCCATCCCGTCGCCAAATCGAATAACTGATAGTGATGGAAGTGGCCGGAGGGCGCTGTTACACGATCCGCCGGGTGCCGGGATCGGCGATGTCGCACCCGAAACCCGCCTGTCCGGAGGAAACAGCATGATATCGTCGAGCAACGCATATTCCGACGCCATTGCACACGCAAAGCGGCGCGCCGCCAGTCTCGATCGACCGTTCATCGGTGACGATTTCTTCGACGGGCAGGCCGATGTGACGCTGACAAATCATAACCCGTTCGATGGCGCGGAACTCTGCGCCGTGGCGATGGGTGGCGAAGCGGCGGTCGATCGCGCGGTGTCCGTGGCGCGGGCGGCGCTGACCGGCGCATGGGGCGGCCTGCTGGCGGAAGAGCGCGCCGGGCTTCTGCGCAGGCTGGCCGATCTTGTCGATGCCAACACGCAGGAACTGGCGCTGCTCGAAACGCTTGACGTCGGCAAACCGATCAGCGGCGCGCTGGCCGAGGACGTGCCTCTCACGTCGGCCGTGCTGCGCTGGTATGCCAGCCTGCTCGAAACCTATTATGATCTGGCCGGTCCGCGCCGCGCCGGGACGCTGGCACGGGTCGCGCGTGAGCCGCACGGTGTCGTCGGCATCGTCCTGCCATGGAATTTCCCGCTTTATACATTGGCGCTAAAAGTCGCCCCCGCGCTCGCGGCGGGCAACACGATCGTCGCCAAGCCTGCGGAGGATACGCCGCTGACGGCGTTGCGACTGGCGCAGCTTGCAATCGAGGCGGGCTTTCCGTCCGGTGTGCTGAACGTCGTGCCGGGCCATGGCGCCACCGCCGGTCGTGCGATCGGCCTGCACTCCGGCATCGATGCGATCAACTTCACCGGTTCCACTGTCATCGGCCGCCAGTTCCTGCGCTATGCGGCGGATTCCAACCTCAAGGAAGTGACGCTCGAATGCGGCGGCAAGAATCCCGCGATCGTCCTGCCCGATGTGCAGGACACCGATGCGTTCATCGAGCAGGTGGCGATCGGCTTCATGGCCAATTCGGGCCAGATCTGCAGTTCGGTCTCGCGCCTGCTGCTGCCTTCGCACCTGCGCGATCATGCGCATGAGGCGCTCGGGGCGGCGATGCGCGCCTGGCCGATGGGCGATCCGCTGGACGACCGCACACGCCTTGGCCCGCTGATCAACGCCCGCCAGGCCGCCAAGGTGCGCGAGGCGATCGACAAGGGGTGCCAGCAGTCCAATGATTTTCTGGCATCCGATGCAGAAAGCCTCGGCACGTCGCCATTGATGGTCGCCCCCACCGTCTTCTTCGACGTCGACGAACAATCGCATCTGTGGCGTGACGAGATTTTCGGCCCGGTGCTGTCGGTCCGCTTCTACGATGGTCTCGATGAAGCGATCCGGAGCGCCAACGACACCGACTATGGATTGAGCGCCTATATCTTCTCCAATGATTCCGCTTTGACGACCGAGGCCGCGTCGCGGGTCAATGCCGGCTCCGTTTCGATCAACGTCTTTGGCGAGGGCGATTTCTCCACCCCGTTCGGCGGCTTCGGCCAATCGGGCTTCGGCGGGAAGGACAAGGGCATTCACGCACTCGATCAATATTCCCGGATCAAGAGCATCTGGTGGGACGTCGCGGCTGGCGCCAGGACAACGCCGGTAACGGTCTCCTGATCGTCCATCGCCATGACGATGATCCTGAGCGACGATGACAAGGCGATGCTGGCCGGCGAAAGCGGGGCCGGCACGGCACTGGCGATGGAATTGCTGGTCGCCTATGGCGACGCGATCGGCGCGCCGTCGATGCTGACAGTCTCCGGCGCGCATGTCGATGGCTGTCTCTATCATGGCGAGGCGGGACTCGATTTCGTCGAGGCCTTGCTGAAAGGCAACGGGCGGGTGCGGGTGCCGACCACGCTCAATGTCGGCTCGATCGACCTGATCCATCCCGAACTGGTGCATGGCGAACAGGCCAAACCGCGCCGGCTGATGACGGCGCATGAGGAGCTTGGGTGCGTATCCTCCTTCACCTGCGCACCCTATCAGAGCCTGTTCCGGCCCCGGTTCGGCGACCAGATCGCCTGGGGGGAATCCAACGCCATCGTGTTCGCCAATTCGGTGATCGGCGCGCGCACCAATCGCTATGGCGACTTCATCGACCTGTGCTGCGCCATGACCGGGCGCGCCCCGGCCTGGGGGCTGCATCTCGACGAAAACCGCCGGGGCGAGATTCTTTTCCGGCTCGAAGGTTTTCCCGCGACGATCGACCCCACCGACTCGCTGTTCGTCGCGGTCGGCATGATCGTGGGATCGCGATCCGGGGAGCATGTGCCGGTGATCGAGGGTCTGCCGCCGCCGCGCGACGAGGATCAGCTCAAGGCGCTCGGCGCCGCCGCCGCCTCGTCCGGCGCGGTCGGCCTCTTCCACGCCGTCGGCATCACCCCCGAGGCCCCCAGCACGGCCGCCGCCTTTCAAAACTCAACGCCGCTCGACACTTTCACCATCACGCCCGCCGACATCCGCGACGCGCTGGCGCATCTGTCCACCGTGCCGAACGGCACGCCGCTCGCCGCCGTGTGCCTCGGCACGCCGCATTTCTCGTGCCTGGAATGGGAAAGGCTGGCGGCGCTCCTGCGCAATGCGGCATCGCGGCCCGGCATTCCAATCTACGTCAACACCAGCCGTGCGACGCTGGACGCGATCACCGATGATGGTGTCCTCGATGGACTGGAGGACCACGGGATTATCCCGGTCGTTGACACCTGCACCTATGTGACTGCCATTCTCGATCATCTGAAAGGCGCGGCGATGACCAATTCGGGCAAGTGGGCGCATTATGCACCGGGCAATATCGGCGTCGCGGTCGCCTTCGGCGAGATGGAGGATTGCGTCGCCTCCGCCTCGGCCGGCCGGGTCGTGAGAGTCTGACATGGATCGCGCGGGACGCAGCTATGTCGCGGGCAAGGCGACGGGATCGGCGCTGGTGCTGCGCGCGCCGCTGAGTTTCTATGGCGGGCTGGACGCCACCACCGGCGAGATCATCAGTCACACCCACCCCGATCGCGGCCAGATGGTCGCTGGCCGCATCCTTGTTCTTCCCGGCGGCAAGGGTTCGTCGTCCTCGTCGTCGGTGCTGGCCGAAGCGATCCGGCTGGGCACCGCGCCCGCCGGCATCATCCTGGGCCGCCCCGATGCGATCATGGTGATCGGCTGCCTCGTCGCAAAGCGGCTCTACGGGGTCGCCGTTCCGCTGATGGTCGCGGCGATCGAGGGCATTGCCAGCGGCGATACCGTCACCATGGCGTGTTCCATCGATGGCGAGGGGATCATGCACTGGTCCAGTCGACAGGACGGGGGCGCATGAACATTCTCGATGCCGATGCCGTAGCCGCCCGGCTTCCCTATGCACGGCTGGTGCCGATGCTGCGCGAGGCGCTTGCGGGGCAATGGCAGGTGCCGCAGCGTGTGCCGTTCGATATCGGCGGCAACGGGCAATTACTGATGATGCCGGCGTGGAGCGACCGCTATCTTGGCGTCAAGCTGGTCAATGTCTTTCCCGGCAATGGCACGCTGGGCCTGCCCGCCATATCGAGCACCTATGTGCTGAGCGATGGCAAGACGGGCCAGGCCGAAGCGATCATCGACGGCGAAACGCTGACCGCGCGAAGGACCGCAGCCGTCGCGGCGCTCGGCGCGTCTTTCCTTGCTTCTCCTGCTGGCGGCAATCTTTTGCTGATCGGCGCAGGGCGTGTCGCACGGGAACTGCCGGCGGCGTTTGCGACAGTGCGGCCGATCGACACCGTCACGGTTTGGGCGCGACGACCCGAGCAGGCGGCCGCGCTTGTGCGCGACCTGACCGCTATGGGCATGGCCGCTTCGCCCTGCGGTGACCTGGCGGAGGCGGTTTCGGCGGCCTCGATCGTCGCCTGCGCAACGCTGTCCACCCAGCCGATCGTGCGGGGCGACTGGCTACGGCCCGATACCCATCTCAGCCTGATCGGCGGCTTCCGGCCGTCGATGCGTGAGGTCGACAGCAAGGCTGTTCAGATGAGCTATGTTGTCGCGGATACGCGAAGCGGCGTGCTGGCCGAAGCCGGCGACATTCTAACGCCGATCACTGAAGGCGTGATCGGTGCCGATCATATCAAAGCCGATCTGTCCGAATTGTGCCGTCACGCGGTCGCACCGCCCCTCCCCTCTTCGACCCCCACCCTGTTCAAGTCGGTGGGTCATGCGTCCCAGGATCTTGCCGCCGCGATGATGTGCGTCGGGCCGAATGCGTTGGACACAATCTAGAAGAATATTGTCAGTCCGCCAAACCGCATCATCCATCGAGCGGCCATCCTTCGATCACTTCAACGAAGCGGGACAACCAGAGATTCGTCTGGTGACCATCGACCACGCGATGGTCGATGGTCAGCGAGACATAGCATAGCGGCCTGATCTGGATCGTATCCGTGCCGCCCATTTCGCGCACTACCACCCGCTTTTCCAGCTTGCCGACGCCCAGGATCGCCGACTGCGGTTGCGCGATGATGATCGGCGAGGCGAACAGCGAACCCGATACGCCATGGTTGGAAAGGGTGAAGGTGCCGTCCCGCATATCCTGGGGAGTGAGCCTGCCGTTACGCGCGCGACCGGTGAGGTCGGTCATGCGCTTGGCGATGCCGAGCAGCGACAGTTCCTGCGCCTGGCGGACGACCGGCACGACCAGACCTTTATCGCCGAGCGCGGTTCCCACGCCGATATTGATGTCTTCGTAGATATCAATGCGATCGTCATGCCAACGGCTGTTGATCGCCGGCGCGACCTTCATCGCCTCCGCACTGGCCGCGATGACATAAGCGGTGAAGGTCAGGTTCGCGCCGGCTTTCTGGAATATATCCTTATGCTTGGCCCGGTGCGCCATGATCGCGCCGAAATCGCATTCGAACATGGCGGTGACATGCGGCGCGGCGGTCACCGAGTTGAGCATATTCCGCGCGATGGCGAGGCGCATGCGATCATGCGGCACGCTGCGGGTAGTGCCGGTCGAGGGCGGCAGGACGGGGGCGCGATCGCGCTCCGCCAGATGCTGATCCACATCCGCCCGCGTGATCCGCCGTCCCCGGCCGGTTCCGGTCAGCGCCGACACATCGACGTCGTGCTGACGCACGGCGCGCCGCACCGCAGGCGAGAGATGGACTTTGCTCACGGCGGTCTCCGGCGCTGCTGCGGGCGACGTCTCGGCCACGACCGCCTCGACGGCGATCTTCACATCATCCGCGCCTCTTAACCGCCCAAGGAGCGCGCCCGGCGCCGCCTCGGCATCGGTATCGAGCAGGATCAGGTCGAGGATACCGTTGCCGGGCGACGGCACCTCCTGCGTCACCTTGTCGGTTTCCAGTTCGACGAGCGGATCGTTGAGCGAAACGCGGTCGCCCGGCTGTTTCAGCCAGCTACGGACGATTGCCTTGGTTCCTTCCCGTTCGAAGGGGACGAATATGTCGATCATGGTCCTACCCTTTTTAAAAGCCGGCAAGTTCGTCGATCTTGGCACGGATGCGATCGACCGACGGCACCGCCCAGTCGAGCAGCACAGCATTATGGGGGCTGGGAATATCCGGCATGGTAAGGCGCGTGACCGGCGCGTCGAGATCCATGAACGCCTCGTCAGCGACGACTGCGGCAATCTCCGCGCCGAAGCCTGCGGTCTTCAGATCCTCATGCACGATCAGACAGCGGCGCGTCCGGCGCACCGATGCGAGCACCGCCCCGCTGTCCCACGGCATCAGCGTCCGCAGGTCGATCACGTCGACCGATCGCCCTTCCGCCGCCTCCTCGCAGCGCGGCACCATCGCGCCCCAGGTGACGATGGTGATATCGTTGCCGGAAACCGTCGTCTTCGCGCGACCGAACGGCAGCGCATAGTCGTCGCCCGGATAGGCGCGGCGCGCCCAGGCGAAATCCAGCATCGCGCGATGCTCGAAGAACAGCACCGGATCGTTTCCGCGCAGGGAGGTCCGCAACAGGCCGACCGCATCCTCCGCGTTCGACGGCACCGCTACCTTCCAGCCGGGGTTGTGGACGAACGCCACCTCGTTGGTCTGGCTGTGCCAGGGATCGCCGCACTTGAAGAAGCCGCCCGGCACGCGCAGCACCATCGGCGCGGCGA
>CAXUEQ010000032.1:0-12589 GCA_964250175.1 uncultured Sphingobium sp.
TGAATTGATCGACATAGCAGGATCCGTCGATGCGGACCGCGACGACCGTGGTATTCCCAGATTTCACCGCCGCGGACAGAGCGTCGGAAAGCTGGCTCTCGGTTTCGACGACCACACCGTCCGCGCCGAAGCCCTGGGCCAGGCTGACCCAGTCGAGGCCGCCAAGATCGATGCCGAACTTGGGAATGCCCTTGAGTTCCTGCTTGATGCGGATCAACGCGATTTCACGGTCGTCGAACACGATCACGATGATCGGCAGCTTCTCGCGGACGGACGTTTGCAGGTCTGCGACCGCCATCAGGAACCCGCCGTCGCCCGCAAAGGCGACCACGGGCCGGTCGGGATGCGCGAGCTTCGCCGCCAGCGCGCCGGGGATGGCATAGCCCATCGTCCCTAATGCGTTGGACGTCAGAAATTCCCGCGGTCCGTAGGATTCCCATTTTTGCACGACCAGCAGGCGGCTGGCCCCGGCATCGCAGGTCGCGACCGTATCGCGGGGCAGAGCCGCCCTTGCGACCTCCATCGCGCGGTGCGGCGACAGATAGCGTGTCGGGACGTTCAGCGCATCGACGACATCGGCGCGGAATGTGGCGGCGGCCTTTTCGCCCCATTCGCCCTGTCCGCCGATACCCCGCGAAAGAGCGGCAAGCGCACCCTTGATCTCATTCACGATTTCCAGGTGGGCAGGCACGAGCGCGTCGAGCGTGGGCGTGTTGACCAGACTGAGCAGCGGGGTCCCATAGGGCCATGCCTTCGGCTGCAATTCCACCGAATCGAGGCCGATAGTGATGATGAGATCGGCCTGGCTGACCAGTTGACGCTCGATCAGTCCGCCGATGATGCAACCGGCGCGCAACGGATGATCCTCGGGAATGACGCCCTTGCACTTCGACGTCGTCAGGACCGGAGCGCCAAGCAATTCCGCGAAGCTGACAAGCGCATCGGACGCGCGATCCCACAGCACGCCCATGCCGACCAGCAGGATCGGCCGTTTCGCGGCCCGGATCATATCGAGCGCCGGAGCAAGCGACGCCGCGTCCGGCACCGTCGACAATATCGGGCTTCTCAGCTCTGGTGGAAAGGCGATGGCGGGCGCCTCCGCCGTCGTTTCATTCGCCGGAATATCGATCTGGACCGGGCCGGGCGCGGGCGCGGTGGCGATGCGGACCGCGCGCAGCAACTGCTGCCGGGCGCTCTTGGCATACAGGGTCGTGTTCCATTTGGTGATCGGCGCATAGATCTGGCGGTGGTTGATGACCTGCCGCTGGCCCGTTTCCAGCGTCGCACCGGGATATTGATCGGTAAGCGCGATCAGCGGCGCACGGTCCAGCCAGGCATAGGCGACGCCGTTGACCATGTTGGTCGCACCGGGACCGCGCGTCGAGGTGCAGATGCCGGGACTGCCGGTGATCTCGCCCCAGGTCGCCGCGAGGATCGCACCCGCCGTCTCCTGTTTCATCAATATATAGCGCATGTCGCGCTGCCGCGCGGCGTCCATCAGTTCCACGGTCTCGCCGCCGGGATGGCCAACGATGAACGGCGTTCCACTTTCCTTGAAAATGTCCGCCATGATCTCAACGGTCGTGCCCATCTAGGCCAGCTCCCCTCCGCTATAGTCGATAGAAACGATCAGGTTCAAAAACGCATCGACGGTGATCGTGGTATCCGGGCCAAGAACAGCGGTGGATTCGCGTTCCTCGATGATCGCCGGTCCCTGAATGACCGTGTTGGCGGTAAGGCCATAGCGGTTGTAGACCTGCGCCTCGACGAACCCCGTCTTGCCGAAATGCACCTGCCGGGTCCCCTTAAGGGCTTGGCCGCGATCGATCTGGACGCCCTCGAAGCGCAGCGAAACATCCGGTCGCGGGCAGCTTGCCGTCAGCCGCCAGGACACGATTTCGATCCCGACATCCTTGATGCGGCGGCCAAACAAAAGTTCGTAGCGTTCCTCGAACCGCTGCTTTAGCGCGGCGCGGAAATCGGTCTCCATGAAATCGGCGGGCAGATCGACCTCGACGTCGAACCCCTGGCCGCGATAGCGCATGTCGACCGTGGGCTTCATCACGATCGACTCGCGATCCGCCCCCGCATTGACCAGTTGGGTGACAGCCGCCTCGCGCATTTCGGTGTAATGGCTTTCGGCCGCTTCCGATGTGGCGGCATCGAGCGGGACGATCTGGCTGCGCACGTCATTCACCGCCGGCGCCGCCAGCAGAAAGCCGAGCGCCGAACTCACCCCCGCGCCAAACGGGATGATGAGCCGGGAAATCTTCAGTTCCTTGGCCAGGCCATAGGCATGGACCGGTCCCGCCCCGCCGGTCGCGATCAGCGTGTATTTCCGGGGGTCGCGGCCTTTTTCAGCGATATAGCGACGCGTGGCGGCCGCCATATTGTTGTTGACCACGGCATGAATGCCTGCCGCCGCCGCGATCGTTTCCAGCCCGGCGGGCGCGGCAAGCTCTTTGTCGACGGCGTTCGCGACGGCGTTCGTGTCGAGCGCCAGCTCCCCCCCAAGGAAATAGTCGGGCGACAGATAGCCGAGCATCAGATCGGCATCGGTCACCGTGGGTTGCGTGCCGCCCTTGCGATAACAGACCGGACCGGGGACGGAGCTTGCGCTTTCCGGCCCCACCTTCAGCAATCCCATGCGGTCGAGCCGCGCCAGCGATCCGCCGCCGGCCCCGATCTCGATCAGGTCGATGACCGGCACCTTCAAAGGAATACCGGACCCCTGCCGAAACCGCCGGACACGGCCGGCCTCGAACGTCTGCGAATGTTCCGGCTGACCATGTTCGATCAGGCACATCTTGGCTGTCGTGCCGCCCATGTCGAACGCGACCACGCGATCCGTTCCGGTCAGGCCGGCATAATGCGCGCCCGCGATCGCGCCTGCGGCCGGGCCGGATTCGATCATCTGGATCGGCGCATTCTCCGCGACGCTTAGCGCGGCCGTGCCGCCATTGGACAACATGACGCTGAGCGTTCCCGCGAACCCGAAATCGTCGAGCTTTTGCCGGAGAATCTTGATGTAACGGCGCATCTGCGGCAGCACATAGGCGTTCGCCACGGCCGTGCAGGTCCGCTCATATTCCCGAATTTCCGGCGCCACGCCGGTGGATGTCGTCACCGGCAGGTCGGGATATTTTTCCGCGATCAGCCTAGCCGCGCGAATCTCGTGCGCCGGGTTGGCGAAGGCGTTCAGAAAGCTGATCGCGATGGCTTCGACGCCTTCGCCGACCAGCGTATCCGCCGCGTCCAGCACATCCTGTTCGTTCAAGGCTTCCAGAATTTCGCCCTTGGCGGACATGCGCTCCGCCACGGTCAGCCGCAACGGACGCGGCACCAGCGGCTCTGGCTTTTCCATGAACAGATCATAGAGGTCGTAGCGCATTTCATGCCCGACTTCGAGCACGTCGCGAAAACCGCGTGTGGTGACAAGTCCGACCCGCGCGCCGTTGCGTTCGATCAGCGTGTTGGTCACCAGCGTCGTGCCATGCACGATCGCATCGACATCGGTGATCGTAAGACCGGCTTCGCGGACGATCCGCTCGACGCCTTCGCAAATCGCCTGGGAGGGATCGTGCGGAGTCGTGAGTTGCTTGCCGGTGAAAATCACGCCCCGCTTGTCATCGACCAGGACGAAATCCGTGAAAGTGCCGCCGACATCGACGCCAATTCGGATGCGGAGTTTAGCCGTCATCTTGCACCCCGTAATCCTTTGCCGCCGCTTCGCGCGACACATAGCCAAAATGAATATCGCGCAGCACCGCCGCGCGGTCCCGATCACCCGTCGGCCCGAAACCGCCGCCGCCCGGAAAGTGGAGGTGCAGCGTGTCGCCGGCTTTCAGCAAGCCCCGCGACTTGGGATGCAGCCGTGTTCCGTCGGACAGCGCGACCACCGATGTGGACCCCGGCTGACCGCCCAAAAGCCCCTGTGGCGGATTTTTATGCCGGTCGGACAGAAGCGAGATATTGATCGGCCGGTCGGAGAGAATGTCGAGCACGACATCCTGCCCCAGGCCGCCGCGAAACTTGCCCGCTCCACCCGAATCCTGGGCCAGTTCCTTGTGCCGCACCAGCAGCGGGGAGACGCTTTCCAGCACCTCGATACTGCCCGCGCCCGTGTTCGAGGGGAAGGCGGTGCAGGCATAGCCATCCATCTTGCTGTTGGCGCCCAGCCCGCCCGACGCGAAGATGACCTGGCTGAAGCTGCGGCCATCGGGCGCCTGTCCACCGAACACGGCGCGCAACGTCGGCGCGCTGCCGGATTCGGCCGCGACCAGATCCGGCACCACCTGTGACAGGCAGCCGTAGATCGCGCCCGGCAACAAATGTCCGGTCAACTGACGCGCCGCGACCGGGGCCGGAAAGACGGGGTTCAGTATCGAACCGCGCGGCGCCTTCACCGTGATCGGCTGGAAGGAACCCTCGTTACGCGGGCTTTCGGGATCGAGCGCGCATTTGATCGGATAGGTGGCATAGGCCGTCGTATATTTGAGCACCGAGTTGATGCCCCGGCTGATCTGCGGCGACGTCCCCTCGAAATCCAGTTCCAGTTCGGACCCGCTTATGGTCAGGCGGCACTGGATGAAGGTTTCCTGCTCGTCGAAACCATCCGCGCGCACGCTGGACGTCCAACTGCCGTCGGGCAGGGCCGAGATTGCGTTGCGCATTGCCTGCTCCGCCCGCTCGCGCAGTTCGGCCGAGAGCTGCACGAGATCGTCCATGCCGGTATCTTGCAGAAATTGTTCGACCCCGGCGGCGCAGACGCGCTGCGCGGAGACCTGCGCATAAAGGTCCCCGATCACCTGGTCGGGCACTCTGACATTGTGCCGTATCAACTGCGTGAGATACTGGTTTTCCTGTCCTGCATCGATGAACTTGACCGGCATGAGCCGAAGCCCTTCTTCGACCAGTTCCCGGCAATCGCCCGCCCAGCCGGCGCCGCCGATATCGGGCACATGCGCGATCGAGCCGGAAAAGGCGACCAGCCGCCCCTTGTAGAAAATCGGCGCGGCCATGGTGATGTCGGGAAGATGCCCCGACCCCATTTCGGGATCATTGGTGATGATGCAGTCGCCTGGCCGCCAGTCCTCGCGCGGGATATAGTCGAAAAACGATCGCACGGCGCTGGGCAGCATTCCGACGAAAGACGGTATGCCCGCCGTATTTTCCGCCAGGCAATTGCAGTCGGCGTCCATCAGCACCGTCGTGAAATCATTGGATTCACGAACCAGCGTGGAGAATGCGGTGCGTAACAGGGTCGCCGCCGACTCATCCGCGATCGAGATGAGACGAGACCAGAAAATCTCTAGGGAAATGGGATCGAAGACTTGCGACATACCTACCTGCCAGTCCGGGAGTTGCTCACGACCAACGTGGGCGGTGCCAGAAGAGCCATTTTTCTAGTATACTGGTATAATCTTTGTCAAGCATCCCCAGCTTGAATTTACGCGCATGGCGATCGGGACGCTTTGCGCAGGATATGCCAGGCGCTGCTCCTGCGTGATCACGATATCCGACTCGGCCGGCAGGACGTCAAGCGGAAGAGAAAGCGATCGATAGGCCATCCCCAACGCATCTATACCGGATTGCATTCCCTAAAACAGTTAACTAGTATCATCTTTAAAGATGTTCCGAAGCTGCGGTGCAACTCCCAAATCCT
Organism: uncultured Sphingobium sp.; assembly: GCA_964250175.1. Taxonomy (GTDB): domain Bacteria; phylum Pseudomonadota; class Alphaproteobacteria; order Sphingomonadales; family Sphingomonadaceae; genus Sphingobium. The sequence continues at coordinate 5,666 of CAXUEQ010000032.1, forward strand.
GGCGCAAAGGATGATTCAGGAATGACGACCCGACCCTTTTTTTCAGGTGGCGCATGGACCATCGGGACGGGTGAAGCCTTCGAAGTCCTCAATCCTGCGTCCGGCACCGTCCTCGCTTCGGTCTCGGCAGCCGCGTCGGCCGATCTCGACCTTGCGGTCGCGGCTGCCCGCAAGGCGCTCGTAGCGCCGGACTGGGCAAGGCTCAAGCCGCATCTCCGCGCGCGCCTCCTGCATAGGGTCGGAGAATTGATCGATCGGGATCGGGATCGCCTTGCCCATGTGCAAATGTCCGACAACGGCAAGACGATCGCCGAATGCACTGCCATGCTGGAAAGCGCGGCCAACACGTTTCGCTATTATGCGGCCGCCTGCGAGACGCTGGAAGGGATCGTCCCGCCGTCACGCGGGGCGTATCTGAACATCGCGATCGACGTACCGGTCGGCGTGGTCGGCGCGATAACGCCGTGGAATTCCCCGGCCACGCTGGAAGCGCAAAAGCTGGCGCCGATCCTGGCGGCGGGCAACGCCGTTCTGCTCAAGCCTTCGGAGGTGACGCCGCTCATCGCCCTGGAATATGCCGCATTGGCCGAGGAAGCCGGGTTTCCGCCGGGCATCGTGTCGGTCCTGACCGGCGGCGCTGAACTTGGCCGCGCGATGGTTTCCCATCCTGGAATAGACATGATCAGCTTTACCGGCGGCACGGCGGCGGGGCGCGTGATCGCCGCCGACTGTGGCCGCCAGTTAAAGCCCGTCGTGCTGGAACTGGGCGGCAAGTCGCCCAACATCGTGTGCGCGGACGCCGATCTGGACCTTGCGGCGCAGGGCGTGGCCACCGGTATCTTTTCAGGGGCCGGGCAAAGCTGCGTCGCGGGCGCGCGGATCTTCGTGGAACGCGCGATCGTGAACGATTTCACCGCGCGCCTGGTAAATATCGCAGCCGCCATGAAACCGGGTGCGCCGGAGGAGGCGACGACCCGGATCGGCCCGCTGGTGGGCATCGCGCATCGCGCGCAGGTGCATGGGCATGTGACCCGCGCCATCGCTGGCGGCGCAACGCTGCTGACGGGCGGCGGGCCTCCCGACGATCCCGATCTGCAGGGCGGCGCTTATTATCTGCCGACCTTGCTCGGCGGTGTGAGCAACAGCGCCGCGATCTGCCAGCAGGAGGTGTTCGGGCCAGTCGGCGTCCTGTTGCCCTTCGACGATGACGTCGACCTGATCGCGCAGGCCAATGATAGCGATTATGGTCTCGCCGCCGGTATCTGGACCCAGAATATCGGCCGGGCCTGGCGCATCGCGAATGCGCTTGAAGCCGGCACATGCTGGATCAATTCCTACAAGAATCTGTCGATCTCGACACCCTTTCAGGGCCATAAGCAAAGCGGGTTGGGCAGCGAGAAAGGGCTGGACGGCCTGCGCCAATATCTACAGAAAAAAGCCGTTTTCTGGCCGCTTTAAAGTCTCTACGCCCCCCATGTTGGACCAATCGCATGCATGACCCTTCCGACCTGAAGCCTGCCGACCTGGTCGTGATCGGCGGCGGGATCATAGGCTGCTGGACCGCGTTGCGCCTGGCCAAAACCGGCATGCGCGTGACCCTGATCGAGAAATCGGAGGTGGCGCACCAGGGGTCGGGCCGCAATCGCGGCAATGTCCGGGTTCAACTGCGCGAGGCCGAGGAACGGGACCTTATCAACCGGTCTCTGCTGCTGTGGCAGGAGCAGGAGGCCGAAGCCCGGACGACGATCGAGTATCGCACGACCGGGAATCTGCTGGTCAGCTATGACGACAGCATGACCGAAGATTTCGAGATCGAGGTGCGGCGGCACAGGGATATGGGATATGACGCGCATCTGGTGCAGGGCGCTGCGTTGCGCGCGCTGGTGCCGGGCATCTCGCCCGACATCGCTTCGGGCTTCCTGACGACGCAGGATGGGCATGTGAACGGGCAGCTTGCGACATGGCAGGTCGCGAGCGAGGCAAAGGCGCACGGTGTCCGCTTTCTGCGTGGCGTGACGGCCGATCGGATCAGCGTCGATCATGGCAGGATCGCCACCGTGCATACCGACATAGGCGCTATCGCCACGAACAGCGTCTTGGTCGCGGCCTCGCTGGACAGCGTCACTCTGCTGGAACCGCTCGGCGTCAAGGCACCCATCACGCCCGCGCTGCACCAGATCATGGTGACGGAGAAGCTGCCCTTCGTCACGGGTCCATATCTGCGCTGCGTCTCGCCGCGGGTCAGTTTCTGTCAGACCGCTGGCGGAACGCTGCTTCTTGGTCTTGCACCTGCCCGCAAAATCGCCATCGGCGACGTTCAGGCGGTCGAACCGGAACAAATGGTCGCCATCACGCGCGAAGTCGTGCGGCTGGTGCCTTCCCTCGCCGACGCGCGCATCGTTCGGACCTGGACCGGTCTGTTCGATCTGACGCCCGATGGCCGCGCAATGGTCGGCCCGGTCGAGGGCATCGACGGGCTTTGGGTCGCGGCCGGCTTTTGCGGCCATGGCATGGCCATCGCGCCCGCGCTCACCGAAAGCCTGGCGCAATCCATGTCCGGCCAGACACCCGCCATTGCGCTGGACGCCTTTTCCCCGACCCGCTTCGACAAGCCGCTCCAACATGACGAAGCCAGAGAAAAACCCTCAAGCCGGGTTGGTCATCTGGGCAATCTCGTCGCCCCCGCCCCCTCGACAGGAAATACAGATGGTCCTGATCCTCGATAAGACGACGGTTCTCGAATGCCTCGACCTGCGCAGCCTGGTCGATGATGTTGCCGCCGGCATGGCCGCGCTATCCGCAGGCCGCGCCGTCCAGCCTTTGCGCACCCGTGTTTTCTCGTCAGAGACGGGCGGGCTGCTGGCGAGCCTGCCCTGCTATCTTTCCGGCGACGAGTTGTTCAGCGCCAAGCTCGGATTCAGCCATCCCAGTCTGCGCGCGCCGGACGGCACCCGGCATCTGACCCAGATTATCGCTTTGGGCGACACGGAAGGCAGGCTGTTTTCGGTCATGCACGGCACACTGCTCGGCATGTATCGCACAGCCGCCTGTTCCGCTGTTGCGGCCGATCGCCTGACCGCGCCGGACGCGAACCATTTGGCCGTGATCGGCTGTGGACCGATGGGACGCGCCGAAGCCGAGGTCATGGCCACGATTCGCCCGCTCGAACGGATCACGATCCACGATCCGAACCGATCGGCCTGCGAAACATTTCGCGACGCGGTGCAGCAACAGACCGGTGTGGAGGTCGTCATCTGCGCCTCGAACGAAGCGGCGGTGAAGGATGCCGATCTTGTCTCGCTGGCCACGACGGCGCATGAGCCTGTCATCCGGCGCGGTTGGTTGAAAGCGGGATGCCATGTTTCCGCACTCGGCGCGCATCGCAAGGATCAGCGCGAGGTCGATAGTGACACGATGGCCGATGCCGCTATCTTCATTGAAAGCCGGGATGCGCTGATGGCCGAAGCGGGCGATTATCTGATCCCGTTGGCCGAAGGGCGTTTCGGGGCCGATCATTATATCGCCGACATCGGCGCTCTTGTCAGCGGAGCCATGAACGCGGAAAATTGGACGGAGCGGTTGACCCTGTTCAAGTCCACTGGCGTCGGTATTCAGGATCTGGCAATCGCCCGCCACGTCTTCGAGCGCGCCCGCGCCAACGGCTTGGGGATCGATGTCGACTTCTAGATACTGGCCACGCAATCGACGCGACATATTTGACATTTGAAGGAGGCAACCCGTGCAGCAGATTTTCATCGAACTTTTCAAATATAAGGACGCTTGGCGGAATCAGCCCGAAGAGGCGCGCGAAGCCTATCGACAGGGCGTTCTGGGCGCCGTCGCCAACCAGGTCGCAGCCGGATTGGACGTGATAAGCTGGGGCTTCAACGATGCCGCCACTGACCGGCGCGCACCTTATGATTTCTACTGCGTCTACAGGACGCCGTCCGTAGAATATCAGCGGGGGTTCGAAGCCGAAATCGCCGCCGCCGGCTGGTATGATTTCTTCGAACAGGTCAATGTCAGCGGCGCGCTTTCAACGCCCGATGCGTTGCTCGCCGCCTGCGTGAAGCTGGAACAGCCCTGATCGCAAAAGCGCGCAGGCGACCGATCAACTCTATAGTGCATTCCTCAGGCGGACGGTCGCACACTATAGTGTTGTGGGAATAAGCGCTTCAGCGCCGTGACTTTGGGCATGTCCCAGCGCTGGATATAAGGGTGGCGCGGGTTTTTCTCCAGAAAGTCCTGATGATCCGCTGCCGCCGGCTGAAAGCGGCCGACTGGCTCGATCCGCGTCACGATTTTTCCGTCCCACAGCCGCGCTTGGCCAATCTGCGTCAGATAGGCGGCGGCTATTTTCGCCTGTGTGCTGTCCAGCGGGAACAAGGCAGTGCGATATTGGGTGCCATGGTCCGGTCCCTGATAGTTGAGCGTGGTCGGATCGGCGATGACCGAAAAAAAGATGCGCAGCAATGTGCCATAGCTTACCTGCCGTGGATCATAGGTCACGCGCACGGCCTCGGCATAACCGGTGTCGCCCTGGCCCACCCGATCATAATCGACCCGGAGCCCTGGCGGGCCGCCGGCAAAGCCCGACTCGGCCCGGCTTACGCCCTTGACGTGGGAAAAGGTCCCCTCGACGCCCCAATAGCAACCACCCGCGAAGATCGCGGTTTCCATTTTGGACGATGCGGGCGCATCGATTCGGGGTGCGGGTGCCAGCACGACGCTCTCGGCTGCGAACGCCGATGGCAGCGAAACCGGACCCAATGCCATCCACCCGCCGGCGCTGACGCCGCAGACGGCGGCTGCAATCAGAAAGGGTCTAAAGCGTCGCATCGATCATCCTGACAGATTGTGTAGCGTCATGCGGTGGGCGCTGCATCCGCGCGTCGGCCGTCTGCAATGTCGCAATCCCGATCAGACCGATCGCAAAACCGCCCGCGAATTTCAGGAACAGGTCATTTTTCAACAATGCGATCATCGGCGTCGCCTTTCCTCTTTATTCTCCGGGTGCGGCCAAGGCCGATCCGGTTAATGCGACCAGCTACGGTATCGCTCCGGTAAAAGACGCATGTCCCTGACGATAGAGTTTGAAGAGGATGACGGTGCTATAGACGCCCCGTCGCCCGCCAAACCGTTGGCAGGCTTCACTATGAAACGAAAAATAGGCCGGGCGACATGAGTTTCAAGGCTATGCCGCCAATTCGCTCTATCTTATTTCAACGCAGCGCAGGCTTCCTGGATCCGCGTGCAGGCCTTCTTCAGCACCTCGTCCGAGGTCGCATAGCTGATACGGAAGGCTGGGCTGAGGCCGAACGCCGCGCCATGCACCGCCGCCACTTTCGCCTCATCCAGAAAATAGCTGATGAGTTCCTCGTCATTCGTGATCTTCACGCCCTTGGGCGTCGTCTTGCCGATCGTGCCGCTGGCGTCGGGATAGACGTAGAAAGCGCCTTCGGGCGTCGGGCAGTTCAGCCCCGGCGCGTCGTTCAGCATCGCCACCACCATATCGCGGCGCTTCTTGAACGTGGCGTTGCGATCCTCCAGAAAGTCCTGTGGCCCGGTCAGCGCCGCCACGGCGGCTGCCTGACTGATCGAGCAGGGGTTGCTGGTCGATTGCGATTGCAGCTTGCCCATCGCCTTGATGATCCAGGCCGGGCCACCCGCGAAGCCGATACGCCAGCCGGTCATCGAAAATGCCTTGGAACAGCCATTGACGGTCAGCGTGCGGTCATAAAGGTCGGGTGCGACCTGTGCGATGGTGGCGAAGGGCGTCGGCGCATACCAGACATGCTCATACATGTCGTCGGTCATGACAAGGACATGGGGGTGCCGCCGCAGCACTTCGGCAATCGCCTTAAGCTCGTCGGCCGAATAGGCCGCGCCGCTGGGGTTGGAAGGCGAATTGAGCATCACCCAGCGCGTCCTGGACGTGATCGCCGCGTCGAGCTGCTGCGGCGTGATCTTGTAGCCCTGCGCCGCCGGCCCGTCGATGAACACCGGGGTGCCGCCCGCAAAGTTGACGATATCGGGATAGCTGACCCAATAGGGCGCGGGAATGATGACTTCGTCGCCGGCGTCGACCGTCGCTAGCAGCGCATTGAACAAAGTGTGCTTGCCGCCCGAATTCACGCTGATCTGGCTGCGCTCATAGGTCAGGCCATTGTCGCGCTTATATTTGAACGCGACCGCATCCTTCAATTCGGCGGTGCCGTCGACATCGGTATAGCGCGTCTGATTATTGTTGATCGCGGCGATGCCCGCCTGCTTCACGAAATCGGGCGTGTCGAAATCCGGCTCGCCCGCCGACAGGCCAATGACATCGACGCCTGCGGCTTTGAGCGCATTCACCCGTGCGCTCATGGCAAGCGTGGCGCTCGGCTGGATACGGCCCAGCGCGGCAGAGGTCCTGGTCATTGGAATGGTCTTTCAAATAGCGCGGCGCGGCCCGCAACCGGAGCGGACGGCGACCCCATAATGCGCAATGCCTCCCGGTTCAACCGCCGCCGGGCGGGAAATGGCCTTATGCGGGCACTTTAACCGGTACGCGCGCCGCCGCCACCATGCCACGCGCCGCGTTACCGATGAAAAAACCATTGTCCAGGTCATGCACGGTCAGGTCGCCTTCCACCGCTTCGCCCATGTCGAGCAGGCTCTGCCGCAATATGCCGGGCAGGACGCCGCGCGACAAAGGCGGCGTCACCAGCTTCTCATGCTTTTCGACGAAGAGGGAGGAGAAGCAGCCCTCGGTCAGATAGCCCTCGGCATCGACCATCAGCGCCTCATAGGTGCCGGCCGCCCGCAACGCTGCGCGATAGATGCTGCGGTCGGTCGTCTTGTGCCTTAGCTGCGGCACGCTTGCCGTGGCCATGCGGGGAACCACCGCCACCTTCATGATCGCGTCCGGCCAGGTGCGGTGAT
>CAXUEQ010000032.1:12599-29329 GCA_964250175.1 uncultured Sphingobium sp.
GCCGCGCGACACCAGCATACGCAAGCGGCTGGCCTTGCGCAGGCGAAAAGTCGCAGCCTGCAACTCGTTGCGCGCGGCATGCCGGTCGAATGCGAAATCCAGCGCCTGCGCGCTCGCGCGCAACCGGCTCATATGCAGGTCGAGCAGGCGGATACCGTCGAGCGGATCGAAGGCCATGGTTTCCAGCAGATCGAACCGCCCGTCGGCAAAACTCACTGACTATCCCTCGTCGTCAGGCATCGGCCGCAAAAACCGTCCCTTGTCCAGGCATTCGCGCCATTCCGCATCCATGGCGGAATCGGCGACAAGCCCGGAGCCGAGGCCGATCACGCCCGATCCGCGTCCTTCTTCGACGCAAATGGTGCGGATGGCAACATTGAAGGCGGCGTTTCCATCGGCATCGATACGGCCGATCGTGCCGGTATAGGGGCCGCGCGCGCTACCCTCGATCTGCGCGATGACCTCCATCGCGCGCAGCTTGGGCGCGCCGGTGATCGACCCGCACGGAAATATCTGGCGCAGCACATCGACCGCCGACAGACCGGGCAACAATGTGGCGCGCACGGTCGACGTCATCTGGTGGACGGTCGGATAGGTTTCGACACGGAACAGCTCAGGCACCGTCACGCTCCCCGCCTGGCTGACCCGCGACAGGTCATTGCGCAACAGGTCGACGATCATCAGATTTTCGGCCCGCTGCTTGGGATCGTCGCGCAGCGCCGCGATCGCCGCTTCGTCGTCCGTCGCGTCGGCCCCGCGCAGCGCGGTGCCTTTCATCGGCCGCGCGGTCAACTGTCCGCGCACCAGCGTGAAGAACAGCTCGGGCGAGAAGGACAGCAGCCAGTGCGCGCCCGTGTGGACGATCCCGCCATAGCCCGCCTTGGCCTGTCCGCGCAGCGCCGCATAGAGCGCGCGCGGATCACCCGTCACCTCGACATCGCAGGGGAAGGTCAGGTTGACCTGATAGACGTCGCCCGCACGGATCGCGTCCTGCACCGCGTCGAACGCCGCGCCATAGCCCGCCCGGTCGATGCGCGGCGCGATCACTCCGGCACGGGCGTCGCCCGGCGGGGGCAGTATGTCGGCCACCTCGCCGGGGTCGATCGTGCGATAGCCGTCGAACAGGCCGAACCACAGCAGGGGCGCGCTTGCGGCCGGTCGGTGCGCCTCCAGCGGAGCCAGCCGCCTCTCCAGCGCGAACGCTGCTTCATAGCTCATATAGCCGGCCGCATGCAGGTTGCGCTCGGCCGCTTCGGCCAGCCGGTCGAGCGCAGGCTGCACCGCGTCATAGCGGGTCGCGCAGATGATCTCGACCGGATCGCGATACAGCCGCGCCTGCGCCGCGCCGCTGGTGCGCGCATCGTCGAACAGGATGAAAGGCTCGGGCGGGTCGGGCAGATTCATGAACATCCCCTATAAGCGGGGACGCGCGGCTCCGGCTAGGGCGCTTCACGCATTAATTGCCGGCTCTCTCCATCCTTCCGGCCAAGCGGACTTCTCCCATTCATGCCCAATACAATTTGCGACAGTTATCGGCGCCCGTCGCCACATTTTCACGACAGCGCACCGGTAGAGCGCTACCTCAGGACGATTAAGGGAATAGGTCTTTCATGCATACCACCCGCTCAGCGCTGCTCTGCACCCTGATGCTCGGCGCAGCGCCGATGACCTTCCCCGCCACCCTCCATGCGCAGGACGCCGCGCCCCGGCGCGCGCCCCAGAACGCCCAGCAGCGCGATGCGGCGGCACAGGTCGAGGGTGCCGACGATGAAATTCTCGTCACCGGCCAGGTGGAGCGCGGCGCTGTCGTGGGTGACATCAAGCCCGAGCAGCAGCTTAGCCCCGCCGACATCCGCGCCTATGGCGTCAGCTCGGTGTCGGAACTGCTGAACGAACTCGCGCCGCAGACCAATGCCGGCGGCGGCGCGCCGGTCGTGCTGCTGAACGGCAAGCGCATCGCCGGTTTCCAGGAAATTCAGGATATCCCGACCGAAGCGATCCAGCGCGTCGACATCTTGCCCGAACAGGTCGCGCTCAGCTATGGCTATTCGGCCAATCAAAAGGTCGTGAACATCGTCCTGCGCCAGCGCTTTCGCGCCTATGCCGCCGAAATACGCGGCGGCGCGACGACCGAGGGCGACCGGTCCAGTCGCATGGCGGACGGCACGTTGCTGCGGATTCGCGGCGACAATCGCGTCAATATCGATCTCAAATATAGCGGCGCTGACAAGTTGCTCGAAAGCAATCGCAACATCGTTTCCGCCACGCCCGATTATCGCACGCTCAGTCCGCAGACCAGCAATCTCGCGCTCAACGCCACGCTCGCCCGCGCGCTGGGCGGGGTATCCGCCTCGCTCAACGGCCGGGTCGAGCGCACCACCAGCGAATCGCTGCAGGGCCTGCCCGGCGCCGACCTGGCGATCCTGACCGGCAATCCCCTTTCGTTCGTGACCGATCCGCTGCAACAGCGCAACGCCGGGGTGAACGGCCATGTCGGCCTGACGCTCAACGGCGACCTCAAGCCCTGGCGCTGGACCTTCACCAGCGCCTACGACATCAGCGACACGCGCACCCGCACCGATCGCAGCGCGGACACGCCCCCGCTGCAAAGCGCGCTCGGCACGCGCTTCACCGATCGCGCCCATGCCCGCACTTCGGCGCTATCGGCGGAAATGCAGCTTGGCGGCCCGCTCTTCAGCCTGCCTGCGGGCAAGGCGACCAGTTCGATCACCTTCGGCGCATCGACCAACAGTTTCGACAGCAGCGCCACGCGCAGGGGCATCCCCACCGCGGTCGATTTCAGCCGCGACATCGCCAGCGCGCAGGCGACGATCGACCTGCCGCTCACCAGCCGCCGCAATGGCGTCCTGCCCGTCATCGGCGATCTCGGCCTCAATGTCACCGCCGGTTCGCAGCAATTGTCGGACTTCGGCACGCTCAGCACCTTCGGCTATGGCCTGCGCTGGACGCCAATCCCGCAAATCCGCTTTCTCGCCTCTATGTCGCAGGACCGCGCCGCGCCGACCGGGCAACAGGTGAACAACCCGCTGGTGGTCACGCCCAACGTCTCCGTGTTCGACTATAGCACCGGCCAGACCGTGTTCGTCACCCAGATCGGCGGCGGCATCGCCAATCTGCGCGACAGCGACCGCAAGCTGCTGCGCGTCAGCGCGACCGTAAAGCCCTTCGACAAGAAGGACCTGACGATCACCGCCACTTTCTCCCGCGCCCGCACCGACAACCCGATCGCCTCCTTCCCTTCGGCCACGCCGCAGATCGAGGCGGCCTTTCCCGGCCGCTTCACGCGCGTCGATGGCCAGTTGACCCAGATCGACGCGCGCCCGGTCAACTTCGACAGTTCCGAATCATCCACGCTTCGCTGGGGCTTCAATCTCTCGGTGCCGATCAAGTCGCATATCCAGAAGGAAGTCGAAGCCTGGCGCGCGGCGGGCGGCAAGCGCGAGGACATGCCCGCCGACCTGGCTGCGATGCGCGAAGCGTTCGCGCGCCAGCGGCAGCAGAACCAGCCGCCGCCGGGCGAGGGCCAGAACAGCCCGAACCCCCAGAATGGCGATAACCAGAATCGCGAAGGCGTTAATCCGGGCGGTCCCGGCGGTGAGGGTGGCGGCGGTCGCGGTCCGGGCGGACCCGGCGGCGGCTTCGGAGGCCCTGGAGGCGGCGGTGGTGGCTTCGGCGGCGGGAGAGGCGGTGGCGGCGGTGCGAGCGGCCGCCTGCAATTCGCGCTCTATCATAGCTGGCATCTGGTTGAGCGCATCACTATCGCGCCCGGCGTCCCCGGCCTCAACCTGCTGAACGGCGACGCGATCGGCAATGCCGGCGGGCAGCCCCGGCACGAGCTTCAGGCGCAGGCGGGCTACAGCAACAACGGCATCGGCGCGCGCGTCTCGGCCAACTGGCAGAGCGGCACCACGGTCAACGGCGCGCTTGGCACCAACAGCACGCTGCGCTTCGGCAGCCTCGCGACCGCCGACCTGCGCCTGTTCGCCAATGTTGGGCAGATGCCGCAACTGGTGAAGGCCTATCCTTTCCTGCGCGGTTCGCGCGTGTCGGTCTCGGTCGGCAATATCTTCAACACGCGCCAGAATGTCCGCGATCTCACCGGCGGGACCCCGCTGCGCTACCAGCCCGGCTATCTCGATCCGCTGGGCCGGTCTTTCACGGTGAGTTTCCGCAAACTTTTCTTCTGACAGCATCGCGTCATGGCCTGCGCACTGTTGCTTCGCTAGGCCCCAATAGCTCCCGAGCCCTTGGCCGCAACCGCTCGACCGATGCGCCGTGAATGCCTGGCGCGCAGCATAATATCCCGAACGCCGTCGGATTGGGCCTGTTGTAGAAGATCGGTCGCCCCAGCGCGTCGCTCACCACCGCGCCCGCTTCCTGCGCGATCAGGCTGGCGGCGGCGATGTCCCATTCATTGCCCCAGCGGATCGTCGCCAGCAGGTCCGCTTCGTCGGCCGCCACCATCGCCATGCGCAATGCAATGCTGTTGGGCCGCGCCACCGGCGTCAGGTCGCGGTCCGCCTTGGGCAGCGTTTCGGCAGGCACCCGCGCGCCGGGCAGCGCGCTCCGCCGGCTCGCCACCAGCGCCTTGCCGTTGCGCGTCGCGCCCCTGCCGGCCTGCGCCACCCATAATTCGTTGCGCGCGGGCGCGGCAAGGATGCCGATGACCGGCTTGCCTCCTTCGACAAGCGCCGCCGACACCGCCCAGCCCGGCCGCCCGCGCAGATAGTCCCGCGTTCCGTCGATCGGATCGACCACCCATACCATATCGGTGCTCAGCCGGTGGGCGCTGTCGGTCGTCTCCTCCGACAGCCAGCCCGCCTCGGGCAATAGCCTGCCCAGCGCCTGTTTCAGCATGACATTGACGTCCATGTCGGCGTCGCACACCGGCTGGCCGGGTTCCTTCTCCCAGCGCCTGACCTGTGTCTGCCCGCCCGCCCACAGCGTCAGCGCATGGTCGGCGGCCGTGGCGACCGCGTCCACCATGTCCCGAAGCAGCGTGTCAGCCACCCGCGACCGTCATCCCGTCGATGCGCAGTGTCGGCACGTTGGTGGCGTAGCGAAAATGCAGGTCGTTCGCCGGGATCAGCGCGCGGAACATATCCTTCAGATTGCCGGCGATCGTGATCTCGGCCACCGCTTGCACCACCGCGCCATTTTCGATCAGGAAACCCGACGCTCCCCGGCTGTAGTCGCCGGTCACGCCGTTGACGCCCATGCCGATCAATTCGGTGACATACAGCCCGCGCTTCACGTCGCTCATCAGTTCGCTCGGCGACGCCGTGCCGTTCTCCATATGCACATTGGTCGGCCCCGCGCCCGGCGCCCCGCTGCCGCCACGGCTGGCATGGCCGGTCGGCTCCCGCCCCAGTTGCCGCGCCGACGCGCTGTCGAGCAGCCAGCCGGTCAGCACGCCCTTGTCGATCAGCGCGCGGCTCTCGACTGGAAGCCCCTCGGCATCGAACGGCCGCGAGCGCATCCCGCGCACCCGCAACGGATCGTCGATGATCGTCACCTGCGCATCGAAAATTTCCTCGCCCAGGCTTTCCAGCAAAAAGCTCGATCGCCGCGCGATCGCCGGTCCGACGATCGCGCCGATCAGATGGCCGACCAGGCTGGAGCCGATGCGCGGATCGAAGATGACCGGCATCGTCCCGCTCTCGATCTTCACCGGGTTGAGCCGCGCCACCGCGCGCTGCCCGGCACGCATGCCGATCGCCTCGGCATCGTCTATATCCTCCAGAAAGCGCACCGAATGGCTGGCATGATCGCGCTGCATCCCGCTGCCTTCGCCCGCCAGGACGCTCGCCCAGGTCGAATGCGACGTCGCGGCATAGGCGCCCGAAAAGCCGTGACTCGTCACCAGGGCGACCTGACTGCGCCCGCTCGATGCGCCGCCGCCCTCGCTGTTGGTGACGCCCGGCACGGTGCGGGCCGCGTCCTCCGCCTCCTGCGCGCGTTCACGCAACGCGGCGGGCGCGACCTCGCTCTTGTCGCACAGTTCCAGGTTCGCCGGCTTCCTGCGCATCAAACGGTCCTCGGGGGCAAGGCCAGCCCACGGGTCTTCCGGCGCCTCGCGCGCCATCGCCAGACAGCGCTCGACCAGCGTCGCCAGACTTGCCTCCGCCATGTCGGAGCCGGACACGCTGGCTGACCGGTTGCCGACGAACAGCCGCAGCCCGATCTCCTCGCCCTCTGACCGCTCGACATCCTCCAGCGCGCCCAGCCGCACTGAGACATTGGTGGAGGCACTGCAATGATAGAGCGCGTCGGCGGCGTCCGCGCCTGCCTTGCGCGCGGCATTGACCAGCATTTCGGCGCGCTTCTGCGCTTCGTCGAGGGTGAGCATGAGGGCGGAAGATACTCGTAGGATATGGGGGAAGCCCGCGCCTTACGCCTCCTCTTGCGCTCCGTCCAGCCAGTGCTTGAGCAGCCAATAGGCCACCGCCATGTCCGGCGGCGCGATGAAGGGCGCGTCCTTCTCTCCGTTCAGCGCCGCGCGCACGCCCGCCGCATCCACCCACATCGCATCGTCCAGTTCGGTCCGGTCGATCGTCAGCGCGTCGTCCAGCGCATCGGCAATGCACGCGATCATCAGCTGCGAGGGGAAGGGCCAGGGCTGGCTCATCACATAGCGCACATTGGCGACGCGGATGCCGGCCTCTTCCCATAGTTCGCGCGCGACCGCTTCCTCGATCGTCTCGCCCGGTTCCACGAAACCGGCCAGCGCCGAATAGCGCCCGGCCGGAAAGCGCGGTTGCCGCCCCAGCAATATGCGCGTTCGACCATTGGACTTATGCTCGGCCAGCATGATCGTTACTGGATCGGTGCGCGGAAAATGTTCGGTCCCGCACGCGCCCTCGTTCACGTCGCAACGCCGCGACCAGCCGGCCTTCTCGACCCGCGTCGCCCGACCGCAATTGGCGCAAAAGCCATGCCGACGGTGCCAGTCGACCAGTCCGCGCGCGGTGCCATACAGCGCCAACTGATCGGGCGTGACCTCCGCAGCCAGTTGCAGGATGCGCGGGGTATAGCGCGCTACCCCCTGCGCGCCGGCGTCCAGCGCCACGAACAGCGGCCCCTGCGGACCGATGCCCAGCAACGCATGATCCGCCGGCGTCGCATCTTCCCCCAGCGCCGCTGTCGCCAGCGCCGCGCCGTCCGACACCGGATCGAGTCCGTCCATCAGCAGCAGCCTGGCGCGCGGATCGGCAAAGGCCGCGGCCAGCCTGACCGGATCGTTTCGCACCGCATCGGCCCGATCCAGCGTTCCGCCGACGAAACCGGGACCTCCATCTTTATCCGGCATTTTGCTATTCTCCCGCCGTTCGCCCAGAGCCAGTCGAAGCGCCGTCCTTCACTTTTTTACGGGAAAAGAAAAGATCGCCATGACCACCTTGGCAAACAAGGTCGGCAACCCCGCCTCATCGATCCGCGCGACAGGCCACCATTCGCCGTCGCCCGCCATTGCGGGGCGCTCCGCAAGCCGCGCGCGATGCACCGTCAGCGTCAGTAAGAAATGGGTGAAGACATGGACTACCGGTGCGTCCACCGTCTCCCACTCCGCGACGACCGGCGGTGTCGCATCGGGGGCGGCGCTCCAGTCCGCCAGCCAGTCCGACGTCGGCAACCCCCGCATCCCGCCCAGCAATCCCTTTCCCGGCCGCCGCTCCAGCCACACCGATCCCTCCGCCTCGATCCACCATATATGTCCGGATCGCTGGGGTTTCGCCTTCTTCGCCGCCTTTACCGGAAACGCCGCCGGGTCCGCGGTCTTCACCGCCGCACAGTGTGTCCGCAACGGGCATATCCCGCACGCCGGATTGCGTGGCGTGCAGAGCGTCGCGCCCAGGTCCATCATCGCCTGCGCGAAATCGCCCGCGCGCCCCTCCGGCGTGATCGTCTCTGTCGCCGCGCGGATCGCCGTCCGCGCGCCCGGCAGCGGTTGCGCGATCGCGAACAGCCGCGCCACCACCCGCTCGACATTGGCGTCTATCACCACGGCGCGCTGCCCAAAGGCGATCGCCGCCACCGCCGCGGCGGTATAGGCGCCCACGCCCGGCAGCGTGCGCAGGGCCGCCTCGCTGGCCGGAAAAGCCCCGCCATGCTCGGCGACCACCGCCCGTGCGCAGGCCAGCAGGTTGCGCGCCCGCGCATAATAGCCAAGCCCCGCCCAGGCGCTCATCAGATCGGCGTCGTCCGCCGCCGCCAGCGCCGCCACATCGGGCCAGCGCGCGGTGAACGCGCTATAATAGGGGATCACCGCCGCCACTGTCGTCTGTTGCAACATGATCTCGGACAGCCACACCCGATAGGGATCGGTCGCGTTCGCCCCCGGCGGGGCGCGCCACGGCAGGCGGCGCGCATGCCCGTCATAATGCGCCAGCAGGGCGGCGGCGACGGTCATGGGTGCAAAGGGCTATCGACGGGCATGGCCGCGCTATGCCATTAACCCTTCCATGACGGAAAGCCCGCTTCCTCCCCGGCCAAAAGAAAAAAAGCCCGCCAAGGCGCGCGCGGCCAAGACTGCGACGGAGGAACGTCCCCGCGCCAACGGTCCCCGCGCCATCGCCGATCTGATGCCGCAGATCGGCCAGGCCGCCTTTCGCAAATTCGGCTTCGTCCAGTCCAGCATCGTCACGCGCTGGGCCGATATCGTCGGCAGCCATCATGCCGGTATCTGCGTCCCCGAATCGCTGCGCTTCCCTGTGGGGAAGAAGGAAGGCGGCACGCTCGTCCTCATCGTCACCAGCGGCTTCGCGCCGATGATCCAGCATGTCCTGCCGGAGATTGTGGGCCAGGTGAACCGCTTCTTCGGCTATCCCGCCGTCGCCAAAGTGGCGATGAAGCAGGGCCATGTCGTCGCCCGCGAACCCGAAAAGCGTCCGCCGCCGCGCAACCTGCGCCCCGTACCGATAGAGCTTGGCGATTCGCTCCGCGACATCGGCGACCCCGAACTGCGCGCCGTGCTCGAATCGCTGGCGCAGGGCCTCGCGAACAGCAGCGGCCTGCCGAAGATCGGCTGAACGGCGCGATCCCCTATCCCCCATTGCCCATTCATCCACGCCGCGCCACTATGCCCGCGCCCCTTCCGCCCAACAGGATCACCTGGCCCATGTCCCTGCGCGCCCGCCTTCTCCTTCTCGCCGCGACCCTCGCTCTTCCCTTGTCCGCCCACGCCATGCCGAAGTCGCGTTCCGCTGGCAATGCGGCCGCCAGACCTGCCGCAAAGGCCATCGACTGGACGGCCCGCGTCACCCTTTCGCCCACCGGCGGCCATATTCTCGGCAACCCCGCCGCGCCGACGAAGATCGTCGATTATGTCAGCTACACCTGCCCGCATTGCGGCCATTTCGTCGCCGAGGGGACCGCGCCGCTCAAGGCCGACTATATCCGCACCGGCAAGGTGAGCGCGGAGGCGCGCAACGCGGTGCGCGATCGCTATGATCTCACCGCCGCCCTGCTTGCCCGCTGTGGCGGCCCGGCCCGCTTCTACGGCAATCATGAGGCGCTGTTCGCCAATCAGGAGGCCTGGTTCCCTCAGCTTGAAACCTATAACAATGCCCATCAGGACGTCGTGCCGGAAAACAAGCGTGTCGCGCTCTATCAGGATATTGCGCGCAGCACCGGGCTGTATGCGCTGATGGGCAAGCGCGGCTTTACGCCCAAGCAGCTCGACGCCTGCCTCGCCGACACAGCGTCGCTCGCAAAGATCCTGGCGATGACGAAGGACGCATACAGCACGGTGAAGATTCGCGGCACGCCGGGCTTCACCGTCAATGGCAAGCTGGTGGACGGCGCGACCTGGAATGATTTGAAGGCGGCGCTGCCCACGCCCTGACCGGAACGGGAACCCGCCCATTGCCCGCCGCGCGCAACTGAATTAGACGGTTGGCCACGCCTTTTACCGCCTGCTTCTTACCTTCGGGAACGCCCATGAAATTCGCTTCGTCGCTCGCCCCTTTCGTTCTTTCGGCCGTGCTTGTTGCCTCGCTCGCCGCCTGCGGGAGCAAGAATGAGGGCAATGTCACCGCCGCCGCTCCGGTCGCGGGCAAGGCCGCGCCCGCCGGGACAAGCTGGACCCAGACCGTCGTGCAGACGCCTGACGGCTATCGGATGGGCAATCCGGACGCGCCGGTGAAGCTCGCCGAATATGGCTCCTATAGTTGCAGCCACTGTGCCGCCTTCGCCAAGGAGTCGCACGAGGAATTGAGCGCGATGGTGAACAGCGGCAAGCTTAGCTACGAATATCGCAACTTCGTGCGCGACCCGGCCGATCTGGCGATGGTGCTGCTCGCCCGCTGCGGCGGCAAGGACGTCTTCTTCCCGCTGTCCGAACAGCTATTTGGCTATCAGGAAGAGATGTTCAAGAAATTGCAGGGCGCGGGCGACGCCGCCTACCAGTCGGCGATGGCCGCTCCGCCGAGCCAGCGTTTCGTGCGCCTGGCCGAACTTGCCGGCTTTATCGATTTCGTCAAGGCGCGCGGCATATCGGAGGATCAGGCGCGCCAGTGCCTTTCCGACAGCACCGCCGCCGAGAAAATCGCCAAGGGGGTCGAGGAAGCGACCAAGAAATATGCGATTCAGGGGACGCCCACATTGCTCATCGACGGCGCGGTGGTCGACAATGTGGCGAGTTGGGAACCCCTGCGCGCCAAATTGCGCCAGTCGGGCATCTGATTGGGCGGGCGGGGGCGTCCTGATCCTGTCCGGCACCCCGTCCTGACGCGACAGGCCGGCGGCCTTAAGTCTGCGCGATGCAGATAAGGCGGCTCAGACTTTCCGGTTTCAAAAGCTTCGTCGACCCCGCCGAACTGCGGATCGAACCGGGCCTCACCGGCATCGTCGGCCCCAATGGCTGCGGCAAGTCGAATCTGCTGGAGGCGATCCGCTGGGTCATGGGCGAAAGCTCTGCCCGGTCGATGCGCGGCGGTGGCATGGAAGACGTCATCTTCGCCGGCACCGCCACCCGTCCCCAGCGCGACTTCGCCGAAGTCGCGCTGCTGACCGTTCAGGAACAAGGCGCGTTTTTCCCCTCGGTGGACGCCGGACCCGATGGCGAGGTCGAGGTGATGCGCCGGATCGAGCGTGGCACCGGCAGCGCCTACCGCGCGAACGGCCGCGACGTCCGCGCCAGGGACGTCTCGCTCATCTTCGCTGACGCGGCCACCGGCGCGCATAGTCCCGCGCTGGTCAGCCAGGGCAAGATCGCCGCCGTCATCGCCGCCCGCCCGCAGGAACGTCGCGCGATGCTGGAGGAGGCCGCCGGTATCTCCGGTCTCCATGTCCGCCGCCGCGACGCCGAGCAGAAGTTGCGCGCCGCCGAAACCAATCTCGCCCGGCTCGACGACATTCTCGCCGATATGGACGCCCGCGCCCATGCGCTGCGGCGGCAGGCCCGCGCCGCCGAGCGCTACACCCTGCTCTCGACCCAAATCCGCATGGCCGAGGGCCGCACCATCTATGCGCGCTGGCGCGAAGCCGCCGCCGCCGCCGATGCGGCGCGGCAGGATGCGGCCCGTGCCGAAACCGCCGTCGACGCGGCGCAGGAAGACCAGCGCGCCGCCGCCGCCGGTGCGCACGCCGCCACCCGCGATCTCGCCGGCAAACGCACCGCCGCACAGGCCGCGCGCGATGCCGCCAACGAAGCCGGGCATCGTCTGGCCGCGCTCAAGACCGAACGCGCCGCCGCCGCGCAACGGCGCGATGATCTGATCCGTCAGGCCGAACGGCTGGAGGAGGACCGCGCCCGCGAAGGCGCGCTCGCCAACGACGCGGCCCAGGCGATCGCCCGGCTCACCGCCGAAGCCGCTGCGATCGAAAGCCGCATCGCGCAAACCGACATGGCGCGTCCGGCGCTCGCGACCCGGATTGCCGACGCGCTGGCATCCGCGCGCGACGCCGAACAGGATCTGGCCAAGGCGATGGCGACTCAGGCCGGCGAACAGGCCGAACTGCGCGTGGCCGATGCCGCGCTCGTCGCCGCCCGCAGCCGGCTGGAACGGGCCGAACGCGAAGCGCGCCGGCTGGAAGGCGAAGCGGCCGCCATGCCCGCCACCGCTCCGCTGGCAGCCCGCCATGCCGATGCACTGGCCGCGCAAACCCAGGCACAAACCGATCGCGCCACGATCGAAGCCGCGATCGCCGAAGCCGAACGCGCGCGCACAGCCGCCGACGCCGCGCGCGGCCTGTCCGAATCGGCGCTCTCGACCGCGCGCGCGACGCTGGCCGCGCTGGACGGCGAAGCGGCGGCGCTGGCCCGCGCGATCGCGAGCGACGCAACCGGCAACGATCGCGCGCTCGATCGGGTCAAGGCCGCGCCCGGCTATGAACGCGCGCTCGCGGCCGCTTTGGGCGACGATCTGGAAGCGGCCGTCGGCGGGGAGGGCAAGCGCCGCTGGGCCGGTGCCGTCAGGTCCGATGACGACCCTGCCTTGCCCGCAGGCTGCACGCCGTTGCTGGATCATGTCGCTGCCCCGCCCGAATTGTCGCGCCGTCTCGCGCAGGTCGCGGTCGCCGCCAGCGATACCGGTCAGCCGCTCGCCATCGGGCAGCGATTGGTGACGCGCGACGGCGCGATGCGCCGCTGGGACGGCTATATCGCCATCGAGGGGGGCGCCGTCGCGGCCGAGCGGCTGATCCGGCGCAACCGGCTCGACGCCATCGCGCAGGCGCGCCCCGTCGCAGCGGCGGCGGTCGAGCAGGCGCGGGCGGACCTCGCCGCGGCGCAGGATGCGGGGCGCGTCGCGACGGCCGATCTTGCCGTCCATCGCACGGCACTATCGGCTGCCGACCAGCGGTTGCGTGCCACCCTGCGCGCCGCCGACGAAGCGGCGAGCGGTCTTGAACATATTGCGGCGCGAAGCGCCGAACTGGATACGCGGCGGGTGGAGGCCCGGCACGATTTCGCGGGAGCGGAGGCCGAATATCACGCGGCCCAGTCCGCGCGCGCGGACATGCCCGATGGCGGCACGACGCGCGATCGTGTCGCGGCGCTGGCACGGGCGAGCGAGCGGATGCGCCATGAGGCCGGCCAGTTGCAGGCTGAACAGGCGATGGCCGACCGCATCCTCGCCAGTGATCGCGAGCGGCTGGCGGCCATCGAGACCGATGCCAAGGGCTGGCGCGCCCGCGCCGGCGAAGCGGCCCGACGGATCGCCGCCATGGCCGCGCGCCAAGCCGCCATCGTCGCGGAGCGGGCGAAGATCGCCGACCGGCCGCAGGCGTTGGACAGCGACATTGCTGCCCTGACCGAAGGCGCGCTGTCGCTCAGCGAGGCGGCGCGCACCGCGCAAGACCAGGAGCAGCAGGCCGAAAGCCTGATGCGCAGCGCCGAAACCCGCGCGAACGCCGCCGCCGAGAGCGTCGCGCAGACGCGCGAGGCCCGCGCCGGTGCCTTGGCGCGCGCGACCGCCGCGCAGGACCGGCGTGTCGAGCTTAGCCGGCTTGCGGGCGAGCGCTTCGAATGCCCCGCCCCGGCGTTGCCCGAAAAGCTCGGTTTCGCCATCGCCACCCTGCGCATAGCCCAGATCGAACAGGCCGAAATGGAGCGCCTGGTCGCCGAGCGCGAACGGATCGGCCCGGTCAATCTCGTCGCCGCCCGCGAATTGGCCGAACTGGAAGCGGTGGAGGCGATCAGCCGTGCCGAGAGCGCGGAACTGGCCCAGGCCATCCACCGCCTGCGCGGCTCGATCGGCCATTTGAACCGGGAGGGGCGGCAGCGGCTGCTGGCGGCGTTCGAGGCGGTCGATGGCCATTTCCGTCGCCTGTTCACCACCCTGTTCGATGGGGGGCAGGCGCATCTGCAACTGATCGACAGCGATGATCCGCTGGAAGCGGGGCTGGAAATCATGGCGCAGCCGCCGGGCAAGAAGCTCGCGGCGCTTACGCTGCTGTCGGGCGGCGAACAGGCGCTGACGGCGGTGGCGCTCATCTTCGGGCTGTTCCTGACCAACCCCGCGCCGATCTGTGTGCTCGATGAAGTCGACGCCCCGCTCGACGACGCCAATGTCGAGCGTTTCTGCGATCTGCTCGACCGCATGGTCGCCGACACCCGGACCCGCTATCTGATCGTCACCCACAATGCCGTCACCATGGCGCGGATGCACCGGCTGTTCGGCGTGACGATGATCGAGCCGGGAGTCAGCCGCCTCGTCTCGGTCGATCTGGGCGGCGCGGCGGGGCTGCTGGCGGCGGAATAGCTTTACCTCCGTTCGTCCCGAGTGGCTGCCGGGCGTGTCGAAGGGCCTGTCCTACAAGAGACTATATGCGTTAACGCATGGCTCTTTCGCATCGTTCGAACGCCCTGTTGGAAACTTTCCGAAAATTGCGCGGTCGCGCATCGATATATGTCAATGTGCGGGAAATGTGCGAAGCTAAGCGCTACCGACCACCAGACAGGCAAGGAACATCAGCAGCCCGGCAAAGCGATTCGACCGGAACTTGACCAGCGGATCGACGCCATCCTCCTTCAGCGTCGCGACCTGCCAGGCCAGATGCGCCGCCATCGGCAGCAGCGCCGCCAGCGCCAGCGGCGTCGGGCGTATCTGCCACAGCGCCGCGCCCCACAGCAGCAGCGCCAGGGCGTAGAGCATTCCGACCCCCGCCTTTACATGATGCCCCATCCGCCGCGCGCTCGACTTGATGCCGACCAGCGCGTCATCCTCCTTGTCCTGCAAGGCGTAGATGGTGTCATAGCCGATCACCCAGGCGATCGCGCCGCTATAGAGCAGCCCCATCGCCCAAAAGAGATGGCCGAATAGCGCGCGGCTTTCGAACATCGCGCCATTGCCCGCCGCGAACCCCACCAGCGCGCCCGACCCGAACACCAGCCCCAGCCAGAATTGCGGCCACCAGGTGATTCGCTTCATGAACGGATAAAGCGCGACCAGCGGCACCATGGCGAGCGAGATCAGCTTGGCGGCCAGGTTGACATGCCACCATGTCGCAAAGCCGATCGCGACAAGGATCAGCAGCCAGGCCCATGCTGCCTTCAGCGACACCGCGCCCGATGCCAGCGGCCGGTTGCGCGTCCGCTCGACCCGCGCGTCAAGGTCGCGGTCGACGATATCGTTGAACACACACCCCGCGCCGCGCATCGCGATCGATCCGGCCAGCAGCCAGAGATAAAGCGTCCAGCCCTCCGAGATCATTCCCCCCAGCGCCACGCCCCAGGCGCAGGGCCAGAACAGCAGCCACCACCCGATCGGCCGGTCGAACCGGGCGAGCAGCGCATATGCGCGCAAGCGGGCGGGCAGCCGCGCCACCAGCCCGCGCGCTTCGCTGTCGGGGACGATTTGCTCTTGCACTCTTCACTCCGTTCGGGCTGAGCCTGTCGAAGCCCTGTACTTTCTTTGGACACAAAGTGCAGCCCATGGAGTAGAAATGCCCGCAACCCCCGCCTGGCCGCCGCAAAGCGCCCCGCGCCTGTTCGTGCCGACGCCGCTCGGCAAGGGCGTCGCTGTCGCGCTGGACGGCAACCCGGCCCATTATCTGATCGCGGTGATGCGGGTGAAGGCGGGCGAGACGGTGCTACTGTTTGACGGCATATCGGGCGAATGGGCGGCGACCGCGCGCGACATCCGCAAACGCGACCTGGTCCTCGATTGCGTCGCGCAGACGAAACCGCCGGAGACCGTCCCCGATTTCTGGCTCTGCGCCGCCCCGATCAAAAAGGGCCGGATCGACCTGATCGCCGAAAAAGCCTGTGAACTGGGCGTCGCGAAACTCCAGCCGGTGCTGACGCGCCGCGCGGTGGTCGACAAGCTCAACCGCGACCGGCTGCACGCCCATCTGGTCGAGGCTGCCGAGCAATGCGGCCGCACCGCGCTGCCCGAACTCGCCGAAATGGTGAAGCTGGACGTCTTGCTGAAGGACTGGCCCGCTCCTCGCCACCTCTTCTTCGCCGACGAGACCGGCGGCGCGCCGCTGGCCGAGGCGATGCGCGACCATCCCGGCCCCGCTGCCTTTCTCGTCGGGCCGGAGGGCGGTTTCGATCCTGTCGAACGGGACGCGATCCGCGCGCATCCCGCCGCCGTGCCGGTTTCGCTGGGGCCGCGCATCCTGCGCGCGGAGACGGCGGCCATCGCCGCGACCGCCGCCTGGATGACGCTCAACGGTGACTGGAAAGGTTTTGACCGGCAACCGGATTGATCCTGTCGGCGATGGACCTTATCTGCGTCTGGCGCGCATCATTTGACCGGCGCGGGGGATCGGCTAAGGGCGGGGCATGACCACCAGAACAGATACAGGCGGGGCGGATCCGACAATCGAGAGCCGCGATCAGCTCATCGCCGCCTTCGCCAAGGGCGAAAAGCCCAAGGACCGCTGGCGTATCGGCACCGAGCATGAGAAATTCGTCTACGCGACCAACGATCATCATGCGCCAAGCTACGAGGAAAAGGGCGGCATCCATACGCTGCTGATCGGCCTGACCCGCTATGGCTGGGAACCGGTGTTCGAGGGCGGCAACATCATCGCGCTCGCCGGCAAGGACGGCACGATCAGCCTCGAACCCGCCGGCCAACTCGAACTGTCGGGCGCGCCGCTGGAAAACTTGCACGAAACCTGCGCGGAAACCGGCCGCCATCTCGAGCAGGTCAAATATGTCGGCGACATGCTCGGCCTCGGTTTTCTCGGCCTCGGCATGTGGCCGGACAAGACCCGCGCCGAACTGCCGATCATGCCCAAGGGCCGCTATGCGATCATGC
>CAXUEQ010000033.1:0-28740 GCA_964250175.1 uncultured Sphingobium sp.
AAGCTGAACAGCAGCGCCATCAGCGTAATCGTCACGACTTCCATCGGATCGGTCTTCGACGGCAATTCGGTGAGGAAGCGGATCGAGGGATCCCACAGGTTCTGGCCGGTCACGAGTTGCACGAAATTCACCATGCTTTGCCGGAAAAACAGGAACACGAAGCCGAGGCCCAATCCCGTCAGCGTCCCCAGCGCGCCGATCACCGTGCCCACCACGACGAAAATCTTGACCAGCGAACCCCGCGTCGCGCCCATCGTCCGCAGGATCGCAATGTCGCGCGTCTTGGCGCGCACCAGCATGATCAGCGACGACAATATGTTGAACACGGCGACCAGAATTATGATCGACAGCACCACGAACATCGCCACCCGCTCGACCGCCAGCGCCTCGAACAGCGACGCGTTCATCTGACGCCAGTCGGTCACCACCGCCCGGCCCGCCACCTTGGCGGCGAGCGGCTCCAAAATCTGCTGCACCCTGTCCGGGTTGGTCGTCTGCACCTCGATCATGCCGACCACGTCGCCCAGCAGCAGCAGGGTCTGCGCGTCCTCCATGGGCATGACCACGAAGGCCTTGTCATAATCATAGACGCCAACCTCGAAGATCGCGGCGACTTCATAGCTGATCTCGCGCGGCACCGTGCCGAACGGGGTGGCCCGCCCGGCCGGATTGATGATGCTCAGCCGGCCACCGACCGACACGCCCAGATTTTCCGCCAGCCGCGCGCCGATCGCGATCCTGCCGCTGCCGGGCGACAGGGCGTCCATGCTGCCGGCCAGCACCTTCCCCTTCAGCGTCGCATTGCTGCGGATGTCGGCCATGGTCATGCCACGGACCAGCACCGCCTCCACCCGCCCGTTGAAATTGCCGAGCAGCGGCTGTTCGATCAGCGGGGTCGCGCTGGTCACGCCCGGCGTCGCTTTCGCCTGCTGCAAAATGTCGCGCCAGTCGGGCAGCCGCCCGCCATAGCCCTGCACGACCGCATGACCGTTCAGGCCGACGATCTTGTCGAACAGTTCGGCACGAAAGCCGTTCATCACGCTCATCACGATAATGAGCGCGGCGACGCCCAGCATCACCGCGGCCAGGCTGATGCCGGCGACCAGGAAGATGAATCCCTCCCCCTTGCCCGGCAGCAGATAGCGCCGCGCGATCATGCGTTCATATCGCGAAAGAATCATGACGCTGCGTGAAATCCTCGGGCTGGCACGGCTTTGCTCTAGGGTCGCACGGCGTGGCAGGCAAGGCCGCGCCGCCTGTTGCCTATAGAACACACGGTGAGTTCAAAATGAATCGCCTCTTCACTTTGACCGTGACAGCGGGGAGCCCGCATCATAGCAAAGGATCAGAAGCACGAGGCGTCAAACGGCCGTGGTTCAGGGACATCGCAGTCCCGTTTCGGAGCTTGGGGGCTATGAAACGGTCGACGCGATACCGAGGGGGAGACGAGCGATCGTCCATCGGCGCCCGGATCGGAAACGGTCCGGGCGCTTATGATTGTGCCGCTGAAGCTTTTCCAGCTAAACCTTACTTAAAATATCTCCGTTCGTCCTGAGTAGCCATTGAGCTTGTCGAAATGGCGTATCGAAGGATCACGGCATCGCGCGAATGTTTCGATATGAACCTTCCACTGCAACTAAAGCTGAAGTTTATCCCTAACGCCTGCTTCAATTGGCAGTCGAAGAGTTAAGCCTCTACTCAGCACGAACGGCTCTTAATAAAAGTCAGACCAGCGCTAACATGCAGACCCGATACCTCGCAGAAAAACGGTACCGGGCCTCACAAGCATTGACGACGCTACCCTCTTGAACCCGTCACATCTTCAACCATATCCTCATTGTCCGGCCGCCATATGGGGTCGGGCAAAGCCCCGCCGGGCGCCGTCAGGGTCCGGCAAACTATAGTGATATGCTCATAGGAGATATGACAATGCGTGGTTTCGACCTTACCCCCTACCGCCGCAGCACCGTCGGTTTCGACCGGCTGTTCGACCTTATAGAGAATAATGCGCGCGCGGCGCAGGGCGACAATTATCCCCCCTTCAATATCGAGCGCCTGTCCGAGGACCGCTATCGCGTGACGCTGGCAGTCGCCGGCTTCCGGTCCGAAGAGCTGGACATCACCGCGCAGCAGAATCTGTTGCAGGTGACCGGCCGCAAGGAAGAGATCGCCAGCGGCGACCGCGCCAAGTTTGTCCATGTCGGTATCGCCAACCGCAGCTTCGAACGTCGCTTCGAACTGGCCGACTTCGTCCGCGTCGAAAGCGCCGACCTGTCGGACGGCCTGCTGGTGATCGAACTGCTGCGCGAAGTCCCCGAAGCGATGAAGCCCAAGAAGATCGCCATCAACGGCGGCACTCTGGTGGCCATCGACGGCGGCGAGCGCAACGCGGCGTAAATCGCCGTCTTTTAAATGCAGAAGGCGCCGTAGCGATACGGCGCCTTTTTTGCAGCCTGTTGGCCTAGCGAGTCCCTCCGCTGCCGCTATCTCCCATCACGCTCCCCCTATCGTCATCCCCGCCCCCTCTCGTCATCCCCGCGCAGGCGGGGATCCATCGTGCGTATCATCGGACATCGGATCGGTATGCGAGAAGGGTTCCCGCCTGCGCGGGAATGACATAGAGGGATGGATAGCAGATGGTCCGATTTTTTGAGCTGCCCAGGCCAATTGAGATGCCAAGATAGTCTAACGGTGTTTGTCAGTCGCAAGACTCGGGTGGAGTAAGCCTGCTGAGCAGAGCTGGAACTGCACGATATCCTCGGTCGGTGAGGCGATATTGCAGTATTTGAACAGAGGCCACCTGCTCGCTTGCTTCGGTCATCCAACCATATTCACTCAGACAATGCCAGAACTGCGCATTCGGGCTGCCGTTTATCGTCGTGCCGACACCGGCATCATTTTCAAGCAATAAGGAGAGAATTGAGCGATCCCCGGCAGAGAGCGATCCATATAAAAGCTTAATTTCAGGATCGCACGCCAATGCCTCGGTGATTTCGTCGAAGATGGTCATCAGCTTCTCAAATAATCTTCCATCATGGCGACGTGGCGGAGTTGAAGCGTGACCTTCTCGCAAAAGCCACTTCTCGGTTGCGGCGCAGGTTCGAAATCATCGGGACAATCGCTGAAGCCGATGTGATCGGCGCGCTGAAGTTTGTTGAATGCTTCCGATCGTTCGGCCTTCGTATAACAGTCGAGACGGAAGCCTTCGACTACGATGAAGCCCGGAACTTCCTTTTCCTTTCCCCACCAGAAAATAGCGCGCCGTCCGGTGGGGCGCAGCCATTCGGCTAGCTTGGGAACAAGTAGAAGGGCGTTGCTAGGGGCGGGAGTCCAAACGCGATCTCCCGGGGTGACACTGGTCAGTCGGTCGAACGACGATTCAAGATCGATGCCAGCGTAGAATGGGCAGTGGCGGCCTTCGCTTCCATCGGGCCGGCGTAGATTGAACCTGCTGGTCAAGGGTTCATTATGGAAAAGGTCCACTTCGCGATGCAGATTAGCAAGGCCAGCCAAATTCCTACGTTCCAGAAATACGACCCTTCGGGCGATCATGGCCGCCGTATCTTCGGGATATCCGCGATGTCTGGCCATCGCATTCGCGTAGGCGGCCACCTGCTTCATATCGAGCTCAACGTCTCCTTCATAGCAGTCGGGCTGCGTGGGCAAGCCCGATACGACGTTCTGTTGAACGGGTGGGGTCGTTCGCCTGCCGAATACACGCTTGAGGATCACGTCGGTTGCTGCCTGTCAATTCAAACATTGGCCGACGTTGAACATGACGGCTGACAATACGCTCGCTTTTAGCGAGCATCTCTTAAGATTTGATCTCTGTACCGGCGACAGAGCCGATCGCAGACAGATGTCCGCTTTTGGTCGTTATCCGTCTTCACCATGGTGCACTGTCCTACACGCCTGCGCGCCAATATACTCGCTGCCGGCTCTGTCTCACGGTCAATCGCAGCACAAACCCGCGCGCAACTAAATATCGCCACACATTCCGAAAATATCGCAATGTGCGGGAAATGTGCGAAGCTAAGCGTTTAACCGGCCTAATACCGGGCACCCTTAAAGCGCGCCCGTCCCTCTCTCACCCTTCGCCGCCACCGTCTTCACACCAGCCCCCAGCGCCTTCAACTGCGCCAGCCTTGCCCGGAACGCGACCAGGTCATGCCCCTCCAACTGGGCCGTCGTCGTGAACGTCACCGACATCGGATTGACCGTCGCGCCGTTGCGAT
Organism: uncultured Sphingobium sp.; assembly: GCA_964250175.1. GTDB lineage: Bacteria > Pseudomonadota > Alphaproteobacteria > Sphingomonadales > Sphingomonadaceae > Sphingobium. The sequence goes on from CAXUEQ010000033.1 coordinate 4,236, forward strand.
ACAGTTCGTAATGCAAATGCGGCCCGGTCGACAGGCCGCTCGATCCGACATAGCCGATCACCTGGCCGCGCCGGACATGCTGGCCCGGCGATGCGGCGATCCGGCTCATATGGGCGTAACCGGTGCCGATCCCGCCGCCATGCTCGATCCGCACATAATTGCCATGCCCGCCATGCCGCCCGGCATAGGAAATGATGCCATCGCTCGCCGCATAGATGGGCGAGCCATAGGGCGCGGCGAAATCGACGCCGGCATGCATCCGCATATAGCCCAGGATCGGGTGCCGCCGCATCCCATAGCCCGAGGAGATGCGACCATTGACCGGCGCGCTCAGTACGCCGCGCCGCTCGCCGACGCCCGACGCCTCATACCATTCGCTGCGCCCGCCTGTGGTCCAGTTGAGCATGTCGATATCCTTGCCCTGCGCCCGGTCCAGCCCGGCGTAAAGCAGGTCGCCGACTTCGGCGTCGCCCGTATCGGCACGGCGATAGGCAACGATGATGTCGTAGCGGTCGGCTGCGGTGATCGCCCCCAGCCCGACCTGCTGCGCGATGACGCGCAGATAGGCCTGGATTGCCTTGGGCGGCGCACCGGCGGCACGGGCGGAACGATAGATGCCGTCGCCCACCAACCCGCGGATACGCAGCGGGGTCGCATCGACATGGATCGGCGACCGCTTGATCTGCAGAACGCCGCCGACGCGCGCAATCTCGATCGCGAGGTCGAGCCGCGCGCGGAATGTGATGCTCTCCAGCGGACGCGGGAGGCTGCGGCTGGCGCGGCGGCCCAGCACGATATCCATCCGTGTGCCTGGCTTGAGCGAGTCGGACGATACATCGCCCCCCACCAGCGCCATGACGATAGCGGCGTCGGACTCCGCGACGCCCGCCCGCGACAGGGCGCGCGCGAAGCTGTCGCCGCTGCCGATGCCGACGCTCAGGTCGATCTGCGGCCGTTCGGGCGTGGAGCGCAGCGGCTGCACCACATCGGTCGGTCCCATCCGCCGCCCGCTGTCCGCGCCCAGCGCGAGCGGCGTAATCATCTGACTGCGATTTTCGTCAAACTGCCGCGCGGACATTTTCGGCTGCGGCGCGCCGGGAATCGCGTGAAACCCCGGAGAAAGATAAAGTGCTCCCGCGCACAATATGGCGCAGGTGGCAAGGCCACGGAACCATTGGAGGCTGCCGACATGCTGGCCGAGATCGGGAACCAGATTGACGTCATCCGCCCAGTCACGCAACCGCCCCCGCCAGTCGCGCATGTCGACGAGCGGCACGGGCTGTGCGATCGCACCGGCCAGCCATAGCGACGCGGTCGCCCCACCCTGGTTCAGACCGAACTCATTCTTCTGAAACAAAAGCGGAGATCCCCCCCGGACTATATGCGGCTTGCGACCCCCGCGACCCTGCACATTGCGCCGACCTTTGTGAACGCACAGGGTTAAAGTCAAATAAACGACCCGTTTATGTTATTTTTCCTGCGATGAGCCGTGCGGATTAAGGGACCGGGCTGTCTTTTCAGGCGGAACCTGCAATCCGCTTGCACAATCGCCAGACGTGTCCGACATAGGATCGCAATGGCAAGTTTCGCCCGCTCCGCCGTCACCGCCGTGCTTGGCCCCACCAATACCGGCAAGACGCACCTCGCGGTCGAGCGGCTCTGCGGTCATTCCAGCGGCATGATGGGCTTCCCGCTGCGCTTGCTCGCCCGCGAAGTCTATGACCGCGTCGTCGCGCTGAAGGGCAAGGAGCGGGTGGCGCTGATTACCGGGGAGGAGAAGATACTCCCCCGCGACGCGCAATATTATCTCTGCACAGCGGAATCGATGCCGTTTTCGCGGAAAGACGGCGCTGCAAACGACATCTTTGGCGATCGTGACTTCGCCTTTGTCGCGCTGGACGAGGCGCAGCTAGGCGCGGACCCGGAACGCGGCCATGTCTTCACCGATCGCCTGCTCCACGCGCGCGGCCGCGAGGAGACGATGATCCTTGGCTCCGCCATCATCGCGCCGCTGGTCCGCACGCTGGTGCCGGAGGCCGAGATCATCGGTCGCCCGCGCTTTTCGACGCTCAGCTATGCCGGAGCGAAAAAGCTTTCCCGTCTGCCCAAGCGCTCGGCGATCGTCGCCTTTTCGGCCGAAGAGGTCTATGCCGTGGCCGAAATGCTTCGCCGGTTTCGCGGCGGCGCGGCGGTGGTGATGGGCGCGCTGTCTCCAAGCACCCGCAACGCGCAGGTCAGGATGTTCATGGAGGGCCAGGTCGATTATCTGGTCGCCACCGACGCGATCGGTATGGGCCTGAACCTCGATGTCAGCCATGTCGCCTTCGCCGCCCTGCACAAGTTCGACGGCCACCGCACCCGCCGCCTGACCGTTACCGAAATGGCGCAAATCGCCGGGCGCGCGGGACGGCACCATCGCGACGGCACATTCGGCGCGCTGGGCGGCGAAGGGAGCGACGCGGCCTTCACCCCCGAAGAGATTTTCGCGATCGAGGAACATCGTTTCCCGCCGCTCGATTTTCTCTACTGGCGTGACGGCGCGCCGCGCACCGACAGCCTCGCCACGCTGATCGACGACCTTGAAGCACCGCCCGATCGCCCTGAACTGCGCGCCGCCCCCCAGGCGGTCGATCTCGCGGTTCTCAAGCGCATGGCGGAGGACCCACTGGTTGTCGAGCGTGCACGCGGCCAGCGCCAGGTCGCCCGGCTCTGGGCGGCCTGTGGTCTGCCGGATTTCCAGAAGCTGGGCGCAGACCATCATGCCCGCTTGGTCTCGCGCATCTGGCGCTTCCTGTCGGAGGGATCGGGACATATCCCGCGCGACTGGTTCGCGCAGCAGGTCGCGCGACTCGACTCGGTCATGGGCGATATCGACACGCTTTCGGGCCGGATCGCTGCCATCCGCACATGGTCCTACATCGCCCATCGCCCCGACTGGCTGGAATTTCCGCTGGAGATGGCCGAGCGCACCCGCGCGCTGGAGGAAAAACTGTCGGACGCGCTGCACGCCGCGCTTACCCAGCGTTTTGTCAACCGCCGGACCACCGTCCTGCTACGCGATATTGGCCAGAACACGGCCTTGCTTCCTGTCGAAATCGACCCCGATGGCACAGTCGCCGTCGATGGCGAAGCGATCGGACGGCTTGACGGATTTCGATTCTCGGTCGATCCCGGTGCGCGTGGAGAGGATCGCAAGATGCTGCTTGCCGCAGCGGAACGCCGACTTGGAAAGATATTGCACGTGAAGGCCGAAGACCTGATCGCCGCGCCCGACACGGCGCTGACACTGGCTGCGGAACCGGGCGGCGCGCCCGCTATCCTGTGGGACGGTGCCGAGGTCGCAACACTGCTGCCCGGCGCGTCGCTGCTTGGTGCCGATATCCGGCCCGATCGTGCGCTCGCCGCGCTTGGTGCCGACATGCAGAAGCGCGCGGTCGAACGCCTGACACAATGGTTCGCGGCGCAGAAGGACAAGCATCTGCTGCCACTGGTGAAGATGGCCGCCAGCGCCGCCGACCCGGAAGTTCCTGCGGTCGTTCGCGCCGTCTTTGCCCAATTGGCCGACGCGGGCGGCATCATGCCCCGCACCGACCTCGATCCCGCGCTTGCCCATCTCGACAAGGATCAACGCTACCTCTTGCGCAAGGCCGGGATCGTCATCGGTGTGCTCGATATCTATCATGCAGGTCTGCTCAAGCCCGGCGCGGCACTCTGGCGCATGGCGCTGTTGTCGGCGCGGCGCGGTAAACCGATGCTTCCGCTGCCCGCCGCAGGCGCAACCCTGCTCGCGATCGAAGGGCACGAGGCGGAAATAGGCGCGCGCATCGCCGGCTTCCGCGGCTTCGGCCCGCAGCATGTCCGCATCGACATGGCCGAGCGCATGGCGCGCGCCGCGCATGATGCGATCGCGAAGGGGGAGCCATTTACCGCGCTCAGTCCGCAGATCATATCGCTTGGCCTGTCCGAACCCGCCTTTCTCGCCCTGATGCGCCTGGCCGGCTTTCGCCCTGTCGAGGCGGAGAAAGGCAAGCCGAACTGGGCCTTTCGCGGCCGACAAAAGCCCCGTGAGCGCTCCGCCTCTGCCAATGCTCGTGCCCATGCCAGCGGGAAAACCCCATATGCCCGTCCTGATACCCGGCCCGGCGCGCCGGCCGGGGAGTCTGCAAGCGCCGTTGCGCCTGCCAACAACGCCTTTGCCGGTCTCGCCGCGCTGCTAGGGCGGGATGGCTGAACCGCGTGATGCGACCGTCGCTGCGCGAGCTGGCCAGCATAGCCCGAGCCTGCGCATCGACAAATTCCTCTGGTTCGTCCGCTTGGCCAGGAGCCGCTCCTTCGCCCAGAAATTGGCGGAGGAAGGCCATATCCGCCTCAATGGCCGCCGGATCGATCGCGCCCATGCGCCGGTACGGGTCGGCGATCTCATCACGTTTCCCTTTGCGCAGGCTGTGCGTGTGGTCCGGGTCGCCGCCCTGCCGCCGCGACGTGGTCCCGCCCCGGAAGCGGAAGTCTGCTACGAAGAACTGACTGTCGGCAGCTAAAGAAAGGATTGTCCACGCCAATATTGACCTGAACGGTCGCCGCGCATAGCAGGCGTCTCACTGACCGACCGCCTGTTTACAGAGAGAAGCTCAAAGATGACCTATGTCGTGACCGATGCCTGCATCCGTTGCAAATATATGGATTGCGTCGAGGTCTGCCCCGTGGATTGCTTCTATGAGGGCGAGAATATGCTGGTCATCAATCCTAACGAGTGCATCGATTGCGGCGTATGCGAACCGGAATGCCCGGCCGAAGCCATCCTGCCCGATACCGAAAACGGCCTGGAGAAATGGCTGGAGCTTAACACCAAATTCTCCGCCGAGTGGCCGAACATCACCATCAAGGGCGCAGCTCCTGCAGACGCCGACGCGCATAAGGACGAGGAAGGCAAGTTCGATAAATATTTCTCGCCCGAACCTGGCACGGGCGATTGATCATGTTGGCTTTCCCGCAATAGGACGCATTTTTGCCGCTTTGCGCATCGCAACATCGCAGGGCTGGTAATTTTATTACGAATCTGCTAAAGCCTTGACAGCAGGCGGCGCAGTCGTGTCCGCGCGGAGTGAAATTGTCCCATGATTTTTCGGTGACATTGCGGATATGTCCGCATGTATCTCCCCTTTACATGTGCGTCCGCATTCACCGCTCTCCCGTTAAGAATGGAAAGGTTGCAAATGGCTGCCAAAGCGCTGTCCTTTGACGTTGGTGATTATGTCGTTTATCCCAAGCATGGCGTAGGCCGCGTGGTCGAGCTTCAAAGGGAGCAAATCGCCGGCATGGATTTGGAACTTTACGTTCTGCGCTTCGAAAAGTAACGCATGACGCTCCGCGTGCCGACCAACAAGGCCGAGGGCGTCGGCATGCGCAAGCTGTCATCGAACAAGACGCTCGAAGAATCGATGGACACGCTCAAGGGCAAGCCCAAGGTCAAGCGCACCATGTGGTCGCGCCGCGCGCAGGAATATGAAGCGAAGATCAATTCGGGCGACCTGGTGTCGATCGCCGAAGTGACCCGCGACCTGTTCCGCGCCGACGACCAGCCCGAGCAAAGCTATTCCGAACGCCAGATCTTCGAAGCCGCCTCCAGCCGCCTCGCCCGCGAACTGGCAGCGATGGAAGAAACCGACGAGCCGACCGCGCTGAAGAAAATCCTCAAGATTCTCAACGAAGCCGCACCGAAATATAACAAGGAAAAGGTCGACTGAACTTTTCGATGGCAGATTGATTTGAGCAAAGGGCGTCTCCGCGAGGAGGCGCCTTTTTCAAACCAGCCGGCTCTGTTTCACCGCCGCCGCGATGAAACTCGCGAACAAGGGATGCGGGTCGAAGGGCTTGGACTTTAATTCGGGGTGGAACTGCACGCCCACGAACCAGGGGTGATCGGGCCGCTCGACGATTTCCGGCAATGTTCCGTCCGGCGACATGCCCGAAAAGATCAGCCCGCCCTTCTCCAGCGGCTCGCGATAGCCCGCATTCACCTCGTAGCGATGGCGGTGCCGCTCACTGATCTCGCCAGCGCCATAAATTCCCGCCACCATGCTATTGCCCGTCAGCTTGGCCGGATAGGCCCCAAGCCGCATCGTGCCGCCCAGGTCGCCGCCATGCTCGCGCTTCTGCAAACCCTCGGTCGTCATCCACTCGGTGATGAGGCCGACGACCGGCTGCGACGTCTCGCCAAATTCCGTGGTCGACGCGTGCTCGATATCCGCCGTGTTCCGCGCGCCCTCGATACAGGCCATCTGCATCCCCAGACAGATGCCGAAGAAAGGCACGTTGCGTTCGCGCGCGAATTTCACGCTGCTGATCTTGCCTTCGGACCCCCGCACGCCAAAGCCGCCCGGAACCAGGATGCCGTGCATCGGCTCCAGGCTGGTGACCACATCGTCACCCTTTTCGAACAATTCGGCGTCGATCCACTTGACGTTGACCTTCACGCGATTGGCAAAGCCGCCGTGCATCAGCGCTTCGTGCAGCGACTTGTAGGCATCGGGCAAGCCGACATATTTGCCGACGACACCGATCGTCACTTCGCCTTCCGGGTTCTGCTGCCGGTCCATGATGTCGTCCCAGCGGCTTAGCTCAGGGACCTTGCTGTCCGCGATGCCAAAGGCGCGCAGTACTTCGGCGTCCAGCCCTTCGTCATGATATTGCGCCGGAACCGCGTAAATGCTCTTGGCGTCGAGCGCGGGGATCACCGCCGATGGCCGCACGTTACAGAATAGCGCGATCTTGGCGCGCTCGCTCTCCGGCAACGGATGCTCGCAACGGCACAGCAAGATGTCGGGCTGGATACCGAGCGAGGTCAGTTCGCGCACGCTATGCTGGGTCGGCTTGGTCTTCAACTCGCCCGCCGCCGCGATATAGGGCACCAGCGTCACATGAACGAAAATCGACTGGTTCCGCTCCAGGTCGTTATGCAACTGGCGGATCGCCTCCATGAAGGGCAGGCTTTCGATATCGCCGACCGTGCCGCCGATCTCGCACAGCACGAAATCCAGGTCGTCGGTCTCGGCGGTTGCGAACGCCTTGATCTCGTCGGTGACGTGCGGGATCACCTGCACCGTCGCGCCCAGATAGTCGCCGCGCCGCTCCTTGGCGATGATGGTCTGATAGACGCGGCCCTGCGTCACATTGTCGGACTGGCGCGCCGACACGCCGGTAAAGCGCTCATAATGGCCAAGGTCGAGGTCGGTCTCCGCCCCGTCGTCGGTCACATAGACTTCGCCATGCTGATAGGGCGACATCGTGCCCGGATCGACATTCAGATAGGGATCGAACTTGCGGATTCGCACGCGATATCCTCGTGCCTGCAACAGGGCTGCAAGCGATGCGGCCATCAGGCCCTTGCCAAGCGAGGAGACCACGCCGCCGGTGATGAATATATACCGCGTCATGGGAGAAGAGGCTTAGCCTTTAACAAGCATAGGGAGCAAGCGCGCGAATCCGCGCGCCGACAAAAAATTCCGGGTAAGGGGAGTCCGGGGGCGAAGATATCACCGTTCGGGTCGAACCTGTCGAAGCCCCGCCCTTCTCTTTCAAAAAGAAGAACCCCCGCTTCGACAGGCGCGGGACAAACAGCAATTGTAACGGGATTTTACGAAGATTACTTCGCCAGCGGAACGCTCGAATTGCTCGCCGGCGCGGCGCTGTTGCCCACCGACTGCGCCGCGCCCGCCAGCGGATCGGCATTGCCGCCACCGGCCAGCGGCGCGGTGTTCACCGGTGCGCTTGCCGGCTTGGCGAGCGAGGTGTCGATCGTCGTCGGCGCGTGCTGGGTCGATGCGAGCACCGCAAGCACGACGCTCAGCCCTACGAACAGCGTCGCCAAAATCGTCGTCGCCCGTGTCAGGAAATCCGCCGCGCCGCGCGCCGACATCAGCCCCGAAGGGCTGCCGCCCACGCCCAGACCGCCGCCTTCCGATCGTTGCATCAGGATCACGGTAACGAGGATCGCGGCGATGATCGCCTGAACGACAAGTAGGAAGGTGAAGATCATGCGACGGTTTCTGTCCGGGATAATTGCGTTGGCGCGCACATAGCGGGCTTGGCCGCGCTATTCAACCTGCCGCGGCTTCCACGATCGGCGCGAACTTGCCCGCCGTCAGGCTTGCGCCACCGACCAGCCCGCCATCGACATCGGCGATCGCCAGCAGCGCGGCCGCATTGTCGCCGTTCATCGATCCACCATAGAGGATGCGCACGCCCCCTGCCTCGTCGCCGATCCGTTCCGCCAGCGCCGCCCGCAGTGCTGTGTGCATGGCCGCGACCGCCGCCATCGTCGGAATGCGCCCGGTGCCGATCGCCCAGATCGGTTCATAGGCGATGGCCAGCCAGTCGGCCGCCGCGCCCTCTGGCAGCGACGCCAGCAACTGCTCCGACACGACACGTTCCGCATCGCCCGCGTCGCGCACGTCCAGGCTTTCGCCCACGCACAGGATGACCTTCAACCCCGCCGCCCGCGCCGTTATCGCCTTGGCGGCGACATCGGCGTCGCTCTCATGCTGGTCCGTCCGGCGCTCGCTATGGCCGACGATGGTCCAGCGCGCGCCCGCTTCCGCCAGCATCGCTGCGGAGATGCAGCCGGTATGCGCGCCCGAGACATTGGCGTGGCAATCCTGACCGCCGATAAACACGCCACCCGCCACCGCGCGTGCCGCCGCGATCAGCGTCGCGGGCAGGCACAGCCCCGTCTCCACGCCGGGAAAGGCCGCCGCGAGCGCACCGATCGCCTCTATCTCCGGCAATTGCGCTTTAAGCCCGTTCATCTTCCAGTTGCCGACGATCAGCTTGCGCCTGCCCATAACACCCCCTGCACGCGATCAATGATTGATGTGCGGCGCAGCGATAGCGCGCGGCGCGGCTTTGTCCAGACCGGCACTGTCCAGACCAGCGCCGCCGCCCCTATGAACAGTCCATGCTTGATGCGCGGCCCCATCGCCCCTAAAGCGTCGGCCAACAGCCTTTCAGTCCGGTTCGGAACCTTCATGCTCAGCTTTTTCCGCCGCTTTCTCGGTTCCAGGGTCGGTGCTTTCATCGCGCTCGGCTTTCTTGCGATCATTGCCCTCGCCTTTGCGGCGGGCGACATCACCAATCATGGCGGTCTCGGCATTTTGGGCGGCGCGGGCGGCAACGCCGCAAAGGTCGGCGGATCGACGCTGAGCGCCGGCGAACTGCAACAGCGTATCCAGCGCGTGTTCGAGCAGCAACGCCGTGCCAATCCCGGCATGGTAATCGCCGCCTTCCTCGCCCAGCGCGGCGCGGAACAGGTCTATGACCAGATGGTCGCCGGCCTGACGATCACCGAATTTGCCGACGATCAGGGCATGAGCGTCTCCAAGCGCATGGTCGATGCGGAGATCGCCGCGATCCCGGCCTTTCAGGACGCGTCGGGCGCGTTCAGCCAGGACGCTTTCCGTCAGTTGCTCGCGCGCGAGAATATCAGTGAAAAGGCGATCCGCGCCGACATAGCGCGCGACCTGATCGGCAAGCAGTTGATCGGCCCGGCGGGCCTGGGCGTCAAGCTGACCGACAGCCTGGTCCTGCCCTATGCCTCGCTTCTGCTCGAAACGCGTTCAGGGCGCATCGCCGCGATCCCGGCCGTCGCCTTCGCCAATGTCCCCGATCCGACCGAGGCGCAGCTCACCGCCTATTATACGGCGCAGGCCGATCGCTTCACCGTGCCGGAACAGCGCCGCCTGCGTTACGCGATCGTCGATTCGAGCCGCTTTACCGGCGCGGCCCAGCCGACCGAAGCCGAAATCGCCGCCGCCTATGCCAAGAACAAGGCAAGCTATGCCGCCAGCGAAACCCGCACGATCGAGCGGCTCGTGCTGCCGACCGAAGCCGCCGCGAAAACTATCGAGGCACAGGTGAAGGGGGGCGCAACGCTCGCCGCCGCCGCGCAAAAGGCCGGTCTCGCCACCGCGACCCTGCCCCGGCAGACGAAGGCCGACATCGCCCGTGACGGCACCGATGCGATCGCCACCGCCGTCTATGCCGCGCCGGAAAATGCTCTGGTCGGCCCGTTGCGCGCGCCGCTCGGGTGGCAGTTGCTGCGTGTGACGAAGATCGAGCGCACTCCGGCGCGCCCGCTCGATCAGGTGAAGGGCGAACTGACCGCCCAGCTTGCCGACCAGAAGCAGCAACAGCTTTTGAGCGATTTCACCAGCAAGGTCGAGGATCAGATCGCCAACGGCGCGACCTTTGACGAAGCGGTGAAGGATAACGGCCTGTCGATCGAAACCACGCCCTTTGTGCTGGCGACCGGCCAGAGCGTCGAAGTGCAGGGATATCGGCCCTCTCCCGATGTCGGCCCGCTGCTGAAACCGGCGTTCGACATGGCGTCGGACGACGATGCGCAGCTTGTGCCGCTTACTCCCAACAAACGCTATGCACTGCTGAAGATCGGCGAAACCCGTGCCGCCGCGCCGCCGCCGCTGGCTAAAGTGCGCCCCGTGATCGTCCAGCAATATAAGATCAACCAGGGCTTCCTGAAGGCGAAAGCCGTCGCCGAACAGATCCGCGCAAAGGTGCAGCGCGGCATGGCGCTTGACGCCGCACTCCAGGCTATGAGCAAGACCGCCGGCGTCGCCCTGCCCGCGCCGCAAGCGGTATCGGGCCAGCGCGCGCAATTGCTCAGCGGCGGCAAGCGCCCGCCCGCCGAGCTGGCGCTGCTCTTCGCGATGCCGCAGGGCAGCGTCAAGTCACTCGCCATGTCCGGCAATGACGGCTATTATGTGATCCAGCTAAACCAGATCCAGCGTGGCGACGCCGGCAGGCAGCCCGCTTTGGTCGACAATGTCCGTAACCAGCTCAATCAGGTGGTCGGCGGCGAATATAACGACCAGTTCGAACGCGACATCGAAAAGCTGATCGGCGTGAAGCGCAACCCGGCGGCGGTCGCACAGGTGAAGCAGGATCTGCGCCGCGCCAACGGCCTCGCCCAGTAAAGTGACGGATTTGGCGCGGGAGGACGGGCAGGATCGCGCACGGGCCGCGCTGGCGGCGGGCAAGTCCGCCCTGGTATGGCGGCGGCACATTGCCGACACAGACACGCCAATCTCCGCCGCGCTGAAACTGTTCGAGCCGGATCGCGGCGATTTCCTGCTGGAATCGGTCGAGGGCGGCGCGGTGCGCGGCCGCTACAGCCTGCTTGGCCTCGCTCCTGATCTCATATTCCGCGCGGAGGGCGAGACGGCGGCGATCAACCGCATCTGGGCGACCGATCGCACCGCGTTCGTCACGCAGGATATGCCCGCACTTGCCGCCTTGCGCGCACTGGTGCAGGAATGCCGGGCGGAAAGCGATCCCGATCTTCCCGCCGCGCTCGCCTGCCTCGTCGGCTATTTCGGCTATGAGACCTTTGGGCTGGTCGAAAAGCTGCCGCGCCCGCCGCAAAATACCATCGGTCTGCCCGACATGCTGTTCGTGCGGCCGACCGTCATATTGGTGTTCGATCGGCTCGCCGACCAGCTTTATTGCGTCGCGCCGGTATGGAAAGGCGAATTTGCCGACGCTGAGAGAGCGATCGGACAGGCGCTCGACCGGATCGACGCTGTCTCGGCGCGCCTCGCCGGACCGATCCCCGCCGTAGCGCCGCCGCCCGACCTGCCCGACATCGCCGTCACGCCGGTTTTGCCGCAGGGCCGCTATTACGAGATGGTCGCACGGGCGAAAGACTATATCGTCGCTGGCGATATCTTTCAGGTCGTGCTCGCCCAGCGCTTCACCGCGCCCTTCACCTTGCCGCCGATCGCGCTGTATCGCGCGCTGCGCCGCATCAACCCTTCGCCCTTCCTTTATCTGCTTGACCTGCCCGGTTTCGCGATCATTGGCTCCAGCCCTGAAATTCTCGTCCGCGCGCGTGATGGCGAAGTCACGATCCGGCCGATCGCCGGCACCCGTCCGCGCGGCAGGACCGCGAGCGAAGACGCCGCCAATCGCGAAAGCCTGCTGGCCGATCCCAAGGAACGCGCCGAACATCTGATGCTGCTCGATCTTGGCCGCAACGATATCGGCCGCGTCGCCGACACCGGCAGCGTGACCGTGACCGACAGCTATACGGTCGAATTCTACAGCCATGTCATGCATATCGTGTCCAATGTGGTCGGCCGCCTCGCGCCCGGCAAGGATGCGCTCGACGCGCTGTTCGCGGGCTTCCCCGCCGGCACGGTCAGCGGCGCGCCCAAGGTCCGCGCCTGTCAGATCATCGCCGAGCTGGAGCCGGAAACGCGCGGGGCCTATGCCGGCGGCGTCGGCTATTTCTCGCCCGACGGTAACATGGACAGTTGCATCGTCCTGCGCACCGCCGTGCTCAAGGACGGCGTGATGCACGTCCAGGCGGGCGCAGGCATCGTCGCCGACAGCGTCCCCGAATATGAGCAGCGCGAGTGCGAAGCGAAAAGCGGCGCGCTGCTGGCCGCGGCACGCGAGGCCGTGGCGATTGCGCGGGCCAGTGGTTTCGGGCAATAGTAAAGCATGATCCTCGTCATCGACAATTATGACAGCTTCACCTGGAACCTCGTTCACTATCTCATGGAACTGGGCGCGCAGGTCGAAGTCGTGCGCAATGACGCCATGTCGGCCGGACAGGCGATCGCCTCGGGCGCGGAGGCGTTTCTGCTGTCGCCCGGTCCCTGCACACCCAACGAAGCGGGGATCAGCCTCGATATCGTTGGTGCCTGTGCGGACGCGGGCAAGCCGTTGCTGGGCGTATGCCTCGGCCACCAATCGATCGGGCAATATTTCGGCGGAAAGGTCGTGCGCGGCGGGCTGATGCATGGCAAGACATCGCCGATCAGCCATGACGGCACCGGGCTGTTCGCGGGACTGCCTTCGCCCTTTACCGGCACACGCTATCACTCGCTGATCGTCGAGGATATTCCTGACGCGCTGGTCGTCAACGCCACCAGCGACGATGGTTCGGTCATGGGCTTCCGCCACGCGACGCTCCCGATCCACAGCGTCCAGTTTCACCCCGAAAGCATCGCCACCGAACATGGCCATGCGATGCTCGCCAACTTCATGACGATTGCGGGGATGAAGGTGCGCGAACGGGCCTGACGCCCCGCCATCCCGCATGTCGCTGTCCTACAAGGATGCCAGACGCTAATAAGGCCGATGCTCTTTCGCAGCGTCGGATCCCGATCGCACTGACTTTCCGATAAGATCGCAACTACGCAACGATATTATTCTATGTGCGGGAAATATGCGAAGCTAAGCATTATATTTCCAACATCGACCGCTCGACTCACGGCCGGCTGGGGCGCTAAGGCCCGATCCGATGATCCGCCTCCCCGACCCTTCCCTTCCTCTCGACCCCGATAGCGCCGCCCGCGCCTTCGCGACGATATTGGACGGCACCCCGATCGATGAGGATATCGCCCATTTCCTGATCGTCCTGAGCGACCGGGGCGAAACCGCGATAGAGATCGCCGCCGCCGCCCGCGCGATGCGCGACCGCATGATCCCCGTCCAGGCCCCGCCGGGCGCGATCGACGTGTGCGGCACCGGCGGGGACGGCCATCATACGCTCAACGTCTCCACCGCCGTCAGCCTGGTCGTCGCGGCCTGCGGCGTGCCCGTCGCCAAGCATGGCAACCGCGCCGCCTCCTCCAAGGCCGGGGCCGCCGACACGCTCGAAGCGCTCGGCCTCGACCTCAACCGCGTCGCGGCGCAGGCGGAGGCGACGCTGGCCGACCTCGGCATCTGCTTTCTCTTCGCGCAGGATCATCATCCCGCGCTCAAGCGCCTCGGGCCGATCCGCCGCGCGCTTAATCGCCGCACCATCTTCAACCTGATGGGGCCGCTCGCCAATCCCGCGCGCGTGACCCGCCAGTTGATCGGCATCGCCCGCCCCGCCTATGTGCCGATCTATGCGCAGGCGCTTGCCGACCTGGGCGTGGACCGCGCCATGGTCGTGTCCGGCGACGAGGGACTGGACGAACTGTCGCTCGCGGGCGGCAATGATATTGCCGACCTGACCGCGGACGGCATCGTCGCGATGCGCCGCTGGTCTCCGGCGGACGCCGGCTTGCCCAGTCACCCGGCCGAAGCGCTGCGCGGCGGGGACGCCGCCCACAACGCCGCCGCCCTGCGCGCGCTGCTGCTGGGTGAGGCCGGAGCCTATCGCGACGCCGTGCTGTTCAACGCGGCGGCGGCGCTGATCGTCGCGGGCGCGGTGGACACTCTGGCCGCAGGTGTCGATGAAGCCGCCGAGGTCATTGACAAGGGCCTTGCCAACGCGCTCCTCAATTGCTGGATAGCCTATCGATGACCAACAAGCTGATCGAGATTTGCGCGACCAAGCGCATCGAAGTGGCCGAACGCCGGGCGGCGCTGACCGTCGCCACGCTCGACGCGCGCGCCGCCGAGCAGAGCGCGCCGCGCGGCTTCCGCGCCGCGCTCGATGCCGCCGCGCGCTCGGGCTATGGCCTGATCGCCGAGATCAAGAAAGCCAGCCCCTCGAAGGGCCTGATCCGCGCCGATTTCGATCCCGCCGCCCATGCCGTCGCCTATCAGGCGGGCGGTGCGGCCTGTCTGTCGGTGCTCACCGACGCCCCCTATTTTCAGGGGCATGAGGATTATCTGATGGCCGCCCGCTCCGCCGTGGCGATCCCGGTGATCCGCAAGGATTTCATGGTCGATCCGTGGCAGGTGCTGGAAAGCCGCGCCATCGGCGCTGACGCCATCCTCATCATCGTCGCCGCACTGGACGATGCGCAGATGGCCGATATCGAGCAGGCCGCGATCGCGCTGGGCATGGATGCGCTGGTCGAGGTGCATGACGCCGCCGAACTCGACCGCGCGCTCAGGCTTCAGTCGCGGCTCATCGGCGTCAACAATCGCGACCTGCGCGACTTCTCGGTCGATTTCCAGCGGACCTATGACCTGATCGGCTCTGCACCGGCGGACTGCACCTTCGTCGCGGAAAGCGGCATCACCGGCCGGGCCGATCTGGACGCCATGGCCGGGCATGGTGTGCGCTGCTTCCTGGTCGGCGAGACATTGATGCGGCAGGCCGATGTCGAAGCCGCGACCCGCGACCTGATCGGCGCATGACCGGTCTTACCCATCTGGACGCCGACGGCGCCGCCCGGATGGTCGATGTGTCGGCAAAGGCCGATAGCGTCAGGGAGGCGGTGGCCACTGGCCGCATCGCCATGTCGCGCGAAGCCGCAGACGCCATCGCCGCCGGGCTGGTCAAGAAGGGCGATGTCCTCGCCGTCGCGCGCGTGGCCGGAATCATGGCCGCGAAGAAGACCGCCGATCTGATCCCGCTCTGCCATCCGCTGGCGTTGAGCGCTGTCCATATCGATTTCGTGCTCGATCCCACCGGGGTCACCGCCACCGCCACCGCGCGCCTCACCGGACAGACCGGCGTCGAGATGGAAGCGATGACCGCCGTTTCGGTCGCACTGCTCACCATCTATGACATGGCGAAGGCGCTGGACAAGGCGATGCTGATCGGGAATGTCCGCTTGCTGTCCAAGACCGGCGGCAAGTCGGGTGACTGGCGCGCCGGCTGATGGCGTTGCTTCCCGTCGCGGATGCACAGGCGCGCCTGCTGGCGCTCGGAGACCCTGTCGCGATCGAATACGCGCCGCTTGACGACTGTGCGAACCGCTGGCTCGCGGCTGATCTTGTGGCGGATCGCGACCAGCCCTGGGCCGATCTGTCATCGATGGACGGCTATGCCGTTCGTGCCCAAGATGCGCCGGGACCCTGGCGGATCGCTGGCGAAAGTCGCGCCGGAGCGGCAATGCCGCCTGCATTGTCTCCCCGCGAAGCCGTTCGCATCTTCACCGGCGCGCCTGTTCCGCCCGGCGCCGATGCGATCCTGATCCAGGAAGATGCCAAGGTCGATGACGGCCGCATCAGGATGGTCGATGGCCAGCTTGCTCCCGGTCTTTTCATCCGTCCACGTGCATCCGACTTCGCAAAGGGCGCGCACCTGCTTTCGTCCGGCGAGCCATTGACGTCGGCGCGGATCGGGCTGGCCGCGCTGGCCGGTTATGGGCGATTGCGTGTGCGGCGCAGGCTGCGGGTCGCCCTGCTCTCCACCGGGGACGAGCTTGTTCCCGCCGGCGTGCCGGTGCCGCCGGGGATGCTTCCCTCCTCGAACGCGCTCATGCTCCGCGCGCTGCTGACCGATCTTCCCTGTGACATAACCGATCTCGGCATCGTGCCGGACCGCCTGCAAGCCATGACCGAAGCGTTTAACGGAGCGCGCGACGCGGACATCATCCTTTCCACCGGCGGTGCGTCCGTGGGTGATCATGATCTCGTCAAACCCGGTTTCGAAAGTGCTGGCGGCACGCTGGACTTCTGGAAAATCCGTATGCGCCCAGGCAAACCGCTGATCGCGGGCACATTGGACCGCGCGATATTCCTTGGCCTTCCCGGAAACCCCGTTGCGGCCTTCGTGACCGGCCTGCTTTTCCTGCTCCCGCTGGTGCGCCATCTGTCAGGCAGCGCCGCGCCCTTTCCCGCTATCACGTCCCGTCGGCTCGGCGCAGCCTTGCCTGGAACAAGCGACCGCGACGATTATATCCGCGCCCGCCATATCTGTGACGCGGTCGTGCCGGTCGGCCCACACGATAGCGCCGCCATGTACGCGCTCGCCGCGGCGGACTGCCTGATCCTTCGTCCAGCCGGTTCGGCTCCGCTCGGCCCAGGTGCGCGGGTCGATATAATGCCATTTTCCTGATGATATGCTCGTGCTTGACTTGTCCCCTTGTGTTTCCTATGCGTTCTTCATCCGTTCCATAGGATAGGACCAGCGATGCTCACGGCCAAGCAACAGGAATTGTTGACCTTCATTCATAACCGGCTCGATGACGCCGGTGTGTCTCCTTCTTTCGAGGAAATGAAGGACGCGCTCGACTTGCGATCCAAGTCGGGAATTCATCGATTGATCAACGCGCTGGAGGAGCGCGGCTTTATCCGCCGTCTACCCAACCGCGCCCGCGCGCTCGAAATATTGAAACTGCCCGAAGGAATGGAGCGCGCGCACAAGGCCGCTACGGTCGTCCCGTTGGTTCCGCCAACCATGCCGCGCATTCCGGCAGCGACCCCGATCGCAGCCAATGACGTGATTGAGATTCCGCTGCACGGTCGCATTGCCGCAGGTGTGCCGATAGAAGCGATGGAGGGGCAGAGCATGCTTTCCGTCCCCGCCGCCCTGCTCGGATCGGGCGATCATTATGCGCTGGAAGTCGCGGGCGACTCGATGATGGAGGCCGGCATTCTGGACGGCGACTTTGCGCTTATCCAACGGACAGAGGTGGCGCGCGAGGGACAGATCGTGGTCGCGCTCATCGACAACAGCGAAGCGACGCTCAAATATTTTCACAAGGACGGCGCGCATGTGCGCCTTGATCCCGCAAACAGTGCTTATGCGCCGCAGCTCTATGATGCTCGCCAAGTGCGTATTCAGGGAAAGCTCGCAGGATTGCTTCGCCGCTATAATTGAGCCAGCGCATGCTGGTAGCTGCGAAGGTGCCATTCTCCCCGCCTGCACGGTGACACGCTCTGAGTGATTATTGAACGAGGGCGAAAACCTGTATCACTCTACCCGGAAAAAATATGGGGGAGAGTTGGTTCCGTATACCGCTCGATCCCCCGTGCTATAGCCCCGCCCTGCCGGTCTTTCCGGCGGCCCCGCTCCAAATTATGTTTTGACGCGACAACAGCAAGCATCTTCTATGCTATTTAAAACACAAAAAAAAGGCCGATCCGAAGATCAGCCTGTAAAATTAGGAGAGGATGCCTGAAAGGCACACAAGCTGTGCAGCGCAGCGTGATTTGCTGCAAGTGCGAAAAGAACAAACGCGATTGCAAATAATGCAACCTACCGCGAATTATGAATCAAGTAATTGATATATTGATATTAAATAATATCGGCTATTCTGTTTCATCCGATATTTTCAAGCGCCGAAAAAACTGGCCATCGCCGCACCCATCGCCTTTTGCGTGACGCTACCCATATGCGTGCCTGGAATTTCGACGAAATGCGCGTTGGGAAGCGCTTTGACCAGTGCATGAGGAGAGCCGTTATCGCGGTCTTCGCTACCACAAAGCACCAATATGGGAAGATCGATGCGTTCGAGCGACTCGATGCCGATATCGCAAAAACTGCCGAGCAGCAGTGCGGCGGCCACGGTATCGACCTTCATCGTTTTCATGAACTGCAACGACAGCCAGCGCGGATCGCCATGCTTGATATGGTCGCGATCAGCGATCACGGAGAGAAAAAAATCGCGCCGTCCGGCCCAGCCGGACAAGCCTTCCAGCCCCATTCCCGCCAGCATCGCCCGTCGTGGCCTCATGCCTCGCGCCAGAAGCAGGGCGCTGGTCCGCGCGCCCAGCGAAAAGCCGCCAAGGTCGAAATCCTCAAGGCCCAGTCCACGCACCAGCGCCTCGATGTCGAGCGCCAGCACATCGGCTGGATAGGCCGCGGGATCATGGGGTGCTGCGCTTTGCCCATGCACACGAAAATCCGGCATGATAACCCGCAGTCCCTGTTCGGCCAGCGCTGCGGCTTGCCCGAATTTGATCCAGTTGGTCTGCGCATTCGAAAACAGGCCATGCAGCAACAGCACCGGCCGCCCTGCGCCCACCTCATGCACTGCCAGCTTTGTGCCGCCATAGCCGGGCAGCATGGTCGTCCTCAACTCAGTCGGGAAGCTTGCCAATGGTCTTTATCCATCGTTGCACGGTCGGTTCATGATCGAGCGTACGATATTCGGGAAGCGCCGACGTGTCGATCCATTGCCGGTGTATGCTCTCGGCGCCAAAATGATGATGCGGCTGAAAATAATCCGGGGCGTCGAACGATGCGACGGTCAGGTCCATTGCGTCGCTGTCGTCATAGACGAAGCTGATCGAGGTTCCGCAGCAGGCGCAATAGCCGCGCCTCGCGATGGCCGAACTGCGAAACAGATCAGGGGGCGACCCGATCCATTCGACTTCATCCTGCTTTGCCTTTCTGAACGCAATAGACACGCTACCGGTCGCTTTCTGACACATGCGGCAATGGCAAAGATAAGCGGCATCGTCGGCGACCCTCGCGGCGAAGCGGACGCGGCCGCACATGCAGCCCCCCTCCATCCTTTGGCTTTCCGCCCTGCCGTCTTCCAAGACTTTATCCGCCATCGCCACTGTCTCCACAAGCAAGGGATCATCAGCAGACGGGGCCACATAGCTGCGGCCCGTCTTCGCTCGCCCGTCCCCACTCGGCGGAATGAACGCTCAGCCTTTTTTAAGGTGCCGCCGTCCCAGCAGTTCGGCGATCTGCACCGCATTCAACGCCGCGCCCTTGCGCAGATTGTCGCTGACGCACCACAGCACCAGGCCATTGTCGACCGTCGGGTCCTCGCGCACACGGCTGACGAAGGTCGCATAGTCGCCTACGCACTCGACCGGCGTCACATAGCCGCCATCCTCGCGCTTATCGATCAGCATGATGCCGGGCGCCTCGCGCAGGATCGACTGCGCCTTGCTGGCGGAGATTTCCTCGACGAACTCGATGTTGATCGCCTCGCTATGGCCCACGAAGACCGGAACGCGCACGCAGGTCGCGACCACCTTGATCTTGGGGTCCAGGATCTTCTTGGTCTCGACCACCATCTTCCATTCTTCCTTGGTGAAGCCGTCATCCAGGAAGCTGTCGATATGCGGGATCACGTTGAAGGCGATCTGCTTGGTGAACTTCTTCGGCTCGGCCGGATCGCCGACGAAGATGTTGCGCGACTGCTCGAACAGCTCGTCCATGCCTTCCTTGCCCGCGCCGGATACCGACTGGTAGGTCGACACGACGACGCGCTTGATCGTGGCATGATCGTGCAGCGGCTTGAGCGCCACCACCATCTGCGCGGTTGAGCAGTTGGGGTTCGCTATGATATTCTTCTTGCTATAGCCGTCGATCGCCTCGGGGTTCACCTCCGGCACGATCAGCGGCACATCCGGGTCCATGCGATAGAGCGAGCTGTTGTCGATCACGACACAGCCCGCCGCCGCCGCCTTGGGCGCGTAGATCTTGGTCGGTTCCGAGCCTGCCGCGAACAGCGCGATGTCCCATCCGGCGAAGTCGAAATGCTCGACATTCTTCACCTTCAGCATCTTGCCGGTGTCGCCATATTCGATGGTCGTGCCGGTCGAACGCGACGAGGCCAGGACCGCGATCTCGTCCGCCGGGAATTCCCGCTCGGCCAGAATGTTGAGCATTTCGCGGCCCACATTGCCCGTGGCACCGACGACGACGACCTTGTAACCCATCACGCACTCCAAAAGCATATAGCGCGAAGGCGCATAGCGCCCCCAGCCCATAAGTCCAGAACAGCTTTGCTTTGGCCGACCTATAGGCTGGGCCGGAACCCTATTTCGCGCCGGGATCGTGCGCTTTCAGAAAGGCGTCGATCGTATTCCACAGATGCACCGAAATGACCGGCCCTCCCACCCGATGCGTCTGTCCGGGATAGACCATCATCTCGAACGGCGTTCCGCCACCCTGCATTTTTGCCATCAGCGCAGTGGAATTGTCGAACACCACATTGTCATCCGACATGCCGTGGATCAGCAACAGCGGGTCCCTGATCCCGTTCGCCTCTTCCAGCGCGCCCGCCGCAGGATAGGCGCTGTCCTTCGCATTGGGATCGCCCAGATAGCGTTCGGTATAATGGGTGTCGTAGAGATCCCATTTCGTCACCGGCGCGCCAGCGATGCCCGCCATGAACACGCCCGGCGCCTTTTGCAGCAGCTTGAGCGTCATATAGCCGCCATAGGACCAGCCAAAGGTCGCGATCCGTTTGGCATCGACGAAGCTCTGGCTCTTCAGCCAATCGACGCCCTTCAACTGGTCGGCAACCTCGACCGTGCCCATCGCGTGATAGATTGGATCCTCGAATGCCTTGCCGCGATCGGGAGTCCCGCGATTATCGACCGCAAAGACGATCCAGCCCTGGTCGACCAGATATTGGTAGATCGGCGTGTTCCACTGGTTCGTCACCTGCCGCCCGGCCCCCGGCCCGCCATAATGGAGCATGAAAACGGGATATTTCCGCCCCGGCTCCAGCGGCGGTGTCATCATCTTGGTATAAAGGGTCGATCCGTCGGCCGCCTTGATGGTGCCGAAGGTCGTTTTCGCGT
Source organism: uncultured Sphingobium sp. (assembly GCA_964250175.1). GTDB lineage: Bacteria > Pseudomonadota > Alphaproteobacteria > Sphingomonadales > Sphingomonadaceae > Sphingobium. The sequence goes on from CAXUEQ010000033.1 coordinate 25,422, forward strand.
GGCTCGTCAGATAGGGCGCATAAGGGTGCGTCGCGTTTACCGCATTTTCCGACAGCCAGCGCAGTCTGGTGCCGGCAGTATCCGCCAGATAGACTTGCCGCGGATTGTCGCTGTTGCTGCGGCTGATAATGATACGGCTCGCCGCGCCATCCATCGCCGCGTCGTTCCACCACCCGCTGCCGGTCAGTTGGCGCGGCGTGGCATAGCGACCGATCGGGGCGCTGTAGAGCTGCTGCTCGATCGGCGTCTCCTTGTTCGCGGTGAAATAGACCAGCCCTTTGGCCTCATCCACGCCGACGACATCGCGCACTTCCCAGTCGCCCTTGGTCAGCGCGCTCCACTTGCCGCCCTTGACGCGGTAGAGATGGCCATGGCCGGTCCGTTCCGACCACCACAGGAAACTGCCGTCGCTCAACGGCCGGAAATTGCTGTGCAGGTTGATCCAGGTCCGCGCCGTCTCGGTCAGGACGGTCTTTGCCTTGCCGGTTTCGGGATCGACAGCCAGCAGGTCGAGCCGCTTCTGGTCGCGGCTCTCGCGCTGGACATACAGGGTGCGGCCGTCCTTGGACCAGTTCACCCGCGCCAGATAGATGTCGGGATCACCGCCCAGATCGACCTCGACCTTGCTCGTCCCGTCGGGTTTGAGCACATAAAGCGCGACCAGGGCATTGGCTGTCCCCGCCGCCGGATAACGCTGCTGGAATATAGTGGTCCCCGCCCCCCCGATCGCCGTCCGCGTGACGATGCCCACCTTGCTCTCGTCGGCGCGCTCAACCGCGATATAGTGATCGCCGGGCGACCACCAATAGCCGGTGCGGCGGTCCATTTCCTCCTGCGCGACGAATTCGGCCAGACCCCAGCTTACCGTTTCGGACGCGCCGGTCGTAAGCTGAACCTCGCGATTGTCGGCGCGCCGGTTCACGAACAGATTGCCATCGCGCACGAAGGACACATAGCCCCCCGCAGGGCTGACCACGCCGTTCAGTTCGCCCTGCGGCGTGTTGGTCAGGCGCGTGACCTTGCCGTCCATTCCCGCCAGAAACAGGTCGCCGTCGACCGGCACCAAAAGGCTCTTGCCATCGGGCGACCAGTCATAGGTGGCGATGCCGACGCTGCCCGCGGTCGAACGGTCGCGCTCGCGCTGCATTTTTTCCGCCTCGCTCAGCGCCGCGCCGCTGCCGGTCTTCTTCGAATCGACCAGCATCCGCTCGGCGCCCGTGCGCGTGTCGATCGCCCACAGGTCGAGCCGCTCCTTCTCGTCCGGGCGCGGTTTCAGCAGCGAGACGACCGTGCCGTCTGGCGACAGCTTCAGCCCGCGCGGCTCCGGTCCGCCCAGGCCGGGGCTGCCGAACACGCGCTCCAGCGTCAGGGGAAGCGGCTGCACCTGCGTCTGCGCCCGCGCCGGGGCCATCAGGGGCAATGCGGAAAAAAGTGCGAGCGCGCCGATGGCTGCGCCCTGCATCAATGTCGCGTTCATGGGATTCCTTTCAGAGACTGTATCGCCTGAGCGTTACACCCGGCTTAGCGCCCCTGCCCCGCCAAAGTCGAGAGGATCGAGCCATCGAAATCGAAGTCAGCGCCGAGGCGAAAGACAAGCGTCTCAACCGCTTGGTCGCGATCACCGTGGTCATCCTCTCAGTCTTCACCGGCCTGTGCAACATCAAGGACGGCAATATCGTCCAGGCCATGCAGCAGGCCCAGTCCGATTCCGTCGATCGCTGGGGCGAATATCAGGCGACCCGCACCAAGCTGCATATCAGCGAAGCCGCGCGCGAGGAACTGGCGCTGCTGGGCGGGTCGCAGACCGGGGCGATGCGGCAAAAGCTCGATGCGCGGCTGGCCGAACAGGATCGCGACATCGCCCGCTGCCGGGCGGAAGCGCCAAAGCTGAAACAGGCGGCAAAGGGGTTCAGCGACCAATATGATGCGCTGAACGTCCATGACGATCAGTTCGACGCGAGCGAAGCCCTGATCTCCGCCGCCATCTCGATCGCGGCGGTGGCGGCATTGGCCGAGACGATAGGCCTGCTCTACGCTGGCTGGGCCTTCGGCGCATTTGGCCTGTTCATGGGGCTGTGCGGCTTTGCCGGCTGGGCGTTCCATCCCGACATATTGAGCAATTTTTTGGGATGATCGCGAGGAAGGAACATGGCGCCTTGAGGGACCATGGTGGGCGCGGCAGGGATTGAACCTGCGACCCCACCCGTGTGAAGGGTGTGCTCTACCACTGAGCTACGCGCCCTCGCCTTGGCGAGCGCAGGCCATTGGCATCGTGCCGCCATCCTGTCAAGCATGCGGCACGGGAGCGGCGATCGTAAAAAGCGATGCCTTGCGCGTTGGAGCCGCTATGATCGGTTCACCCCAATGGAGTGCATTCCCTATGACCAAGAAGATCGCGCTTGTCCTGCTCGCCCTCACCGCATTGTCCGCCTGCAACACGGTGCAGGGCGTAGGACGCGACATCGAATCCGTCGGCACCGCGGGCAAGAAGGCCATCTGAGCCTGAAGTCGACGGGGTGGCGCGACCGGACGCGCGCCTGATCTTGCAGCCCGCCCCGCCCCCTCCCATATCGCGCACCATGAGCGGAGAAAGAAGCACCATGCCGGCATGGCATGGCACCACCATATTGTCGGTTCGGAAAAACGGCCGGGTCATCGTAGCCGGCGATGGCCAGGTCTCGATGGGCCAGACGGTCATGAAACCCAATGCGAAGAAGGTCAGGCGTCTGCATGACGGTTCGGTGATCGGCGGCTTTGCCGGCGCGACCGCCGACGCCTTCACCCTGTTCGAGCGGCTGGAGGCGAAGCTGGAGCGGCATAACGGCCAGTTGATGCGCGCCGCGGTCGAACTGGCGAAGGATTGGCGCACCGACAAATATCTGCGCAACCTGGAAGCGATGATGATCGTCGCGGACAAGGATGTGACGCTGATCCTTACGGGCAATGGCGATGTGCTGGAGCCGGTCGGGGGGATCGCCGCGATCGGATCGGGCGGCAACTTCGCCCTCGCCGCCGCCCGCGCGCTGGTCGAATATGAAGGCGACGCCGAAATATTGGCGCGCAAGGCCATGGCGATCGCCGCCGAGCTTTGCGTCTACACCAACGACCAGTTGACGGTCGAAGGTCTGGACAGCGCTTCCTGACTGCCAAATCCCCCTCCCTTCAGGGAGGGGTTGGGGGAGGGCATGCAAGCGCCATCTCCGACACCATCACCTCCCCCGAGCCCTCCCGCAAGCGGGAGGGGAGAGAGATTGAAATGAACGACGCACTCACCCCCAAAGCCATCGTCGCCGCGCTCGACGCGCATATCATCGGCCAG
>CAXUEQ010000034.1:0-28228 GCA_964250175.1 uncultured Sphingobium sp.
TCATGCCGCGCCCGCCGCCGCCCGATGCGGCCTTGATGATGACGGGATAGCCGATCCGCGCGGCGATCGCTTTGGCTTCGGCCACATCGCTGATCGCGCCGTCGGACCCCGGCACCAGCGGCAGGCCCAGCGCCCCGGCGGTGCGCTTGGCTTCCACCTTGTCGCCCATGATGCGGATATGCTCGGGCTTGGGACCGACGAAAGCGATGCCATGCGCTTCCACGATCTCGGCAAACTGCGCATTTTCCGACAGGAAGCCGTATCCCGGATGGATCGCGTCCGCGCCGCTGATCTCCGCGGCGGAAATGATGTTCGGGATGTTAAGATAGCTGTCGGCAGCGGCGGGCGGCCCGATGCAGATCGCCTCGTCGGCCAGCCGCACATGCATCGCGTCGGCATCGGCGGTCGAATGCACCGCGACCGTTTTGATCCCCATCTCGTGACAGGCGCGATGGATGCGCAGCGCGATCTCGCCCCGGTTGGCGATCAGCAGTTTTTCGATAGCCATGTCGGTCAAATCACGCGACGACGACGAGCGGCTGGTCGAACTCGACCGGCTGGCCATTCTCGACCAGCAGCGCCTTTACCGTGCCGGCGGCGGGTGCGAGGATCGGGTTCATCACCTTCATCGCCTCGACGATCAGCAACGTGTCGCCGGCATTGACCTGCGCGCCCACACGGATGAACGGCGCGGCCTCCGGCGTGCCAGCCAGATAGACGGTGCCGACCATCGGCGACTTGACCGCATCGGCATTCGCCACGGCAGGGGCGGCGGCAGGAGTTTCGGTAACAGGCGTGGCGGCTGCGGCAGGCGCGGGCGCATATATGGGGGCGGCGGAAACCGTGGCGGCCTTGCGCGCCACGCGGATCTTGCGGTCGCCCTCTTCGACCTCGATCTCGGTCAGCTTGGTTTCGTCCAGCAACAGCGCCAGCGCGCGCACCAGCGCCACGTCGACCTGCATACCCTTATCCTTGTCTTCGCTCATGATTGAACCTTCATGGGATGTTCCGTTGGTCACGCGCCTATTGCGCTTCGTCGTGAAGCGCAAGTTTTGGCGCGCGCTTCTAAAGCTCCAGCGCGGCTTCCAGCGCGAGCAGATAGGACAATGCGCCAAAGCCCGCGATACTTCCCTTCGCCGCCATGCCGACATAGCTTTTGTGGCGAAAATCCTCGCGCTTGTGCGGGTTGGACAGATGCACCTCGATTACCGGGACTGTGATGCTCTTTATCGCATCGTGCAGCGCCACCGACGTATGGGTAAGGCCGCCGGCGTTCAGGATCACCGCATGAGCGCCATCCGCCTGCGCCTCGTGCAGCCAGTCGATCAGATGGCCCTCATGGTTGGACTGGCGGAAATCCACCGCGACATGCGCGCGCTGCGCCACATCCTCCAGCCGCTCGGCGATGTCGTCCAACGTGTCATAGCCATAGATATCCGGCTCGCGCGTCCCCAGCAGGTTCAGGTTCGGGCCGTTCAGGACAAGGATTTTTCGGGCATCGGCCATGCGGCTTGGGTCCTTTTGACAACGTCTGTTGCGGGAGCGCGGGTCCGGCCCCTATATGCCGGACGGCGGCGTCCCCTCTGGGCCATCCTTTAGCCGCTCCTGTTCCGCGAAGTCGAGATATGTCTCGTCTTCGCGCCCTGCGGAGAAGACAAGTGAGCGTCGACGGCACGATTTCGATCCACCTCAATGGCGAGCATCGCCGTGTGCGGCAGGGCATCACGCTGGCCCAACTGGCGAGCGAGATCGGCCTGGTGCCGGAAAAGGTCGCGGTCGAACGCAATCTGGAGGTCGTGCCGCGCTCGACTCTCGCCCATGTGCTGGTTGAAGATGGCGACGAGCTGGAAATCGTGCACTTTGTCGGCGGCGGCGATGCCGTTTCGGCTCCGGCCAGGGACGATAGCTGGACGGTCGCGGGCAAGACTTTCCACTCGCGACTGATCGTCGGCACCGGGAAATATAAGGATTTTGCGCAGAACGCCGCCGCGCTCGAAGCTTCTGGTGCCGAAATCGTCACCGTCGCGGTCCGCCGCGTCAATGTCAGCGATCCAAACGCACCGATGCTGACCGACTTCATCGACCCGAAAAAAATCACCTATTTACCGAACACCGCCGGCTGTTTCACGGCAGAAGACGCGATCCGCACGCTGCGCCTCGCGCGCGAGGCGGGCGGCTGGGATCTGGTTAAGCTCGAGGTGCTGGGCGAAGCGCGCACCCTTTATCCCGACATGCACGAAACGCTGCGCGCGACCGAAATCCTCGCGAACGAAGGCTTCAAGCCTATGGTTTACTGCGTCGACGACCCGATCGCCGCCAAGCGGCTCGAAAATGTCGGCGCGGTCGCGATCATGCCGCTGGGCGCGCCGATCGGATCGGGCCTTGGCATCCAGAATCGCGTGACGATCCGTCTGATCGTCGAGGGGACCGGTCTGCCGGTGCTGGTCGATGCGGGCGTCGGCACGGCTTCGGATGCGGCGGTCGCGATGGAGCTTGGCTGCGACGGTGTGCTGATGAACACGGCCATCGCCGAAGCGAAGGACCCGGTGCTGATGGCCGCCGCTATGAAATCCGCCGTCGAAGCGGGCCGCATGGCCTATCTCGCCGGCCGCATGGGCCGCCGCCTCTATGCCGATCCCTCCAGCCCGCTGGCGGGCCTGATCTGACGGCTCGGTTCATGATGAGAATATTTTGGCAAACCGCCCGGTCTTGCCAGGGAACCTCCCATCCCCCTGCGAATTGACTCCTGAACGGCAGGCAGCCCCCGCCCGCCGGTCGAAGCAAGGAGATGTGTCATGGGTGAACTCACCGACAAGGCCAAGGGCGTCGCCAATCAGGTCGCCGGCAAGACCAAGGAAGCCATAGGCAAGGCGCGTAACGATCCGCAGCAGCAGGCCGAAGGCCAGGCGCAGGATTTGAAGGGCCAGGGCCAGAATTTGAAGGGCAAGGTCAAGGGCGCTTTGGGCGACAAGGTCTGACGCGGCCTTATCCCCGACCCAATTCTCAAGGGGTCGTTCCGCGCAGGCGGAGCGGCCCTTTCCTTTTGGCGGGTCTCCCAAATTGACATCGCTTGCGCGATCCTTATGGGGCCGTAGGCATCATCGTCACACAGGCCGGAGTCATCCAGGCCAAAGGGAGGCATCGCCCATGAAGAAGATTTATCCGGACGCCGCATCGGCGCTTGAGGGGCTTCTGTTCGATGGCATGCACCTATGCGCGGGCGGCTTCGGCCTTAGCGGCATTCCCGAACGGTTGATCGACGCGATCCGCGACCATGGCGTCAAGGATCTGACGATCGCCTCCAACAATGCCGGTATCGACGGTGAGGGCCTGGGCAAGCTGCTCCGCACACGGCAGGTTAAAAAGATGATCTCCTCCTATGTCGGCGAGAACAAGGAATTCGAACGGCAATATCTCGCCGGCGAACTGGAAGTCGAATTCTGCCCGCAGGGAACGCTGGCCGAACGCTGCCGCGCAGGCGGCGCGGGTATCCCCGGCTTCTATACAAAAACCGGCGTCGGCACCCAGGTGGCCGAGGGCAAGGAAGTGAAGAGCTTCGACGGGCAGGACTATATCCTCGAACGCGGCATCTTCGCCGACGTAGCGATCATCAAGGGCTGGAAAGCCGATGAGAGCGGCAACCTCATCTTCCGCAAGACCGCGCGCAACTTCAACCAGCCGATGGCCACCGCCGCGAAGATTTGCGTCGCCGAGGTCGAGGAGATCGTTCCCACCGGCAGCCTCGACCCCGATGCCATCCACCTGCCCGGCATCTATGTGAAGCGCATGATCGTGGGCGCGCCTTATGACAAGAAGATCGAGTTTCGGACGGTGAGGCAGCGCGAGGCGGCGTGAAATGGCGCAAGTTTCATGAACTGTCGCATTGGGACGAGCGTTTGATTGCTCGCCTCGATCAAGGGGCCAAGATGCGGGGACATCATTCGCCCGAGGAATGGCAGCGTATTTTCGCGAACCATAAGTCGCTTCCTGCAGCACCCCCGATCAATGTGACGCTGTCCGATGATACGGTCTACCTTCATCCGCTGGAACAGGTTGGTCAGTTGGAATTGGGTGCAATAGCAGAGGGACTACAGTTGTTTCATGTCACTAACGGTCGCAACAGCTTTGATCCACGGTTGCCGTTTCGTCTGTATCCGTTGATCGGTTGGGACGCCTTTACCAAAGGAAACAGTTGGTGCCGTCGCGTTTGGCGAGCGGTAATGGAGGTTGCCCGCGAGGGGCAGCGCTATCAAGATGGCTGGGGCGTCTGGAGAGCGACATTGGCGCAAGAACCCGGCCGTAGTTATAGTGTCGGTGAACTTGCGAGTATTGCCCAGTCGGCGATCGGCGGGACATTGTCTGGCCAGGAAGCAAAAGATTTCTGGCGGGCGATGCGATAATTGTTCCGCAGACCTACGACAGTAGAATTGAGGAGAACTACTAATGCCTTGGACCCGTGACGACATGGCCGCCCGCGCCGCCCGCGAATTACAGGACGGCTTCTACGTCAATCTCGGCATCGGCATCCCCACGCTGGTCGCCAACCATATCCCGCCCGGCGTCGAAGTCACGCTCCAGTCCGAAAACGGTATGCTCGGCATCGGCCCTTTCCCTTATGAAGGCGAGGAGGACGCCGACCTCATCAACGCGGGCAAGCAGACGATCAGCGAACTGCCGCAATCGGCCTATTTCTCAAGCGCCGACAGCTTCGCCATGATCCGCGGCGGCCATATCGACCTCACCGTGCTGGGCGCGATGGAAGTCGCGGAAAATGGCGACATCGCCAACTGGATGATCCCCGGCAAGATGATCAAGGGCATGGGCGGCGCGATGGATCTGGTCGCGGGCGTCAAGAAGATCATCGTTGTCATGGAACATACGTCCAAGAATGGCGATCCCAAATTCATTCCTGCCTGCACTCTGCCGCTGACCGGCAAGAATGTGGTCGACATGGTGATCACCGACCTTTGCGTTTTCCAACGCCCCGATCATGACAGCCCATTCAGGCTGATCGAGCGCGCGCCGGGCGTGACCGACGAAGAGATAGCGGCAAAGACGACCGCGCATTATATGCGTTGATACCGGCGGCATGGATGGATTGCGGACTTGATCCGCATCTATCCCCTTTAACGCCTGGGCATATGGGTTTAGGGGGAGGGTATCATGACGCAAAATCCTGCCAGACCCCGCACACTCTACGAAAAAATCTGGGACGCCCATGTCGTCGAACGCCGCGACGATGGCACCTGCCTCATCTATATCGATCGGCACCTCGTCCATGAAGTGACCAGTCCGCAGGCGTTCGAGGGGCTTCGCCTTGCCGGGCGGCGGGTGCGCCGCCCCGACCTGACGCTGGCGGTCCCCGATCATAACCTGCCAACCACTCCGCGCGTCGATGCGCAGGGGCACCGCTTGCCGATTGCCGACCGGGAAAGCGCGGGGCAATTGGCCGCGCTGGAGCGCAACGCGCCTGAATTCGGTATCAAATATATCGGCGCGACCGACCCCGAACAGGGGATCGTCCATGTGATCGGCCCTGAACAGGGCTTTACCCTGCCGGGTACGACGATGGTGTGCGGCGACAGCCATACTTCGACCCATGGCGCTCTGGGGGCGCTCGCTTTCGGCATCGGCACCAGCGAGGTCGAGCATGTGCTGGCGACCCAGACGCTGCTCCTCACCCCGTCGAAGACGATGGAGGTCCGTGTCGAGGGCAAGCTGGGCTTCGGCGTCACGCCCAAGGATGTGGCACTGGCGATCATCGGTCGCATCGGCACGGCGGGCGGCACTGGCAGTGTGATGGAATATCGTGGATCGGTGTTCGAGGATATGAGCATCGAGGGTCGCATGACCGTCGCCAACATGTCGATCGAAGGGGGCGCGCGCGCCGGTCTCTGCGCGCCCGACGAAAAGACTTTCACCTATCTGAAGGGCCGTCCTATGGCGCCGCAGGGCGCCGAATGGGACGCCGCTGTCGCCTGGTGGGAAACGCTGAAGACCGACGAGGGCGCGACATTCGACACCTCCGTCCATATCGATGCCGCCGACATCGTGCCGACCATGACCTGGGGCACCAGTCCAGAGGATGTGGTGCCGATCACCGGCCATGTGCCTGACCCGGACAGCTTCGCCGATGCGTCGAAGCGCGCCGCTGCGCACAAGGCGCTCGAGTATATGGGCCTTACCGCCGGGCAGCGGATGGAGGATGTCACCGTCGAGCATATCTTCATCGGCAGTTGCACCAACAGCCGTATAGAGGATTTGCGCGCCGCCGCCGCCGTCATCGGCGACCGGCATGTCGCGCCGGGCATCAAGCAGGCGCTGATCGTGCCTGGCTCGGGCCTCGTCAAGCGTCAGGCGGAGGCGGAGGGGCTGGACCGCATCTTCCTCGACGCGGGCTTCGAATGGCGCGAGCCGGGTTGCTCGATGTGCCTGGCGATGAACCCGGACAAGGTGCCTGCGGGCGAACGCTGTGCCTCGACCTCGAACCGCAACTTCATGGGGCGTCAGGGGCCGGGTGCGCGCACCCATCTGGTGTCGCCGGCCATGGCGGCGGCGGCGGCGGTCACCGGCCGCTTCACCGATGTGCGATCATTGCTAAAAGAGGGAGCGGACGCATGAAAAAGGCATTCTGGCTGCTGGCGCTGGGCGCGCTCGCAAGCGCAATCATGGCCGCCAGCGTCGGCCGGGCCGAAGACGGCCGGTCGCGGTCGCGCACGGCGCCTCAGGCCAATATCCCACAGCAGCCGGCGCACTGATGGACAAGGTTACGACCGTCGATGGCCGCGCCTATCCGCTGGGCGTAAAGAATGTCGACACCGACATGGTCATTGCGGCCAAGTGGCTGAAGACCATCTCGCGTGCCGGTCTTGGCAAGGGCGCGTTCGAGGCGTTGCGGCAGGACCCTGCCAATATATTCGACGATCCGAAATATGCGGGTAGTCCGATCCTGATCGCGGGCGATAATTTCGGCTGTGGTTCCAGTCGCGAACATGCCGCATGGGCGCTTAACGACATGGGTATCAAGGTCGTGATCGCGCCCAGCTTTTCCGATATTTTTTCGGGCAACGCCTTCAAGAACGGTATCCTGACCGTTGCGTTGCCGCAGGAGGCTATCGACCGGCTGCTGGAAGTCGCTCGAGGCATGAACGGAGAGCCGGACCCGATCCATGTCGATCTTGAGCAGCAGACCGTGACGACCCGGTTCCAGGACCGCTACACATTCGCGATCGACCCTTTCCGCAAGAGCTGCCTGCTGGGTGGCCTTGACGAGATCGGCCTGACACTGGCGCGCGATACCGCGATCGGCAGCTATGAAGCCCGGATCGCAACAGCGCGTCCCTGGCTCCGCCAGCTTGCCTGAACGGGACGCCCACCCTATGTCGGCGGACGACAGGATATATAGACCAGCGGGGCATCTGCATGACGACCTTTGACGACCGGGAACGCGCTTTCGAGAATTTGTTCGCGCACGATCAGGAGATGGCGTTCCGCATCACCGCGCGCCGCAACCGGCTGTTGGGCGAATGGGCCGCGGTGAAGATGGGCCTTACCGCCGAAGAGACCGACGCCTATGCCAAGGCCGTGGTCCAGGCCGATTTCGAGGAAGCGGGCGACGAGGATGTGATCCGCAAGCTGGTCGGCGATCTGACCTCCGCCGGTGTCGAGATCGACGAGCCGACCGTGCGCGCCGCGCTTGAGGAACAGGCCGTCATTGCGCGACGCCAGTTCATGGAACCGAAATAGGTCATGGCCATGGCGGCGCAGGACATTGCGGACATGATCCGCGCGGCGATCCCCGATGCGCAGGTCGAGATCACTGACCTTGCGGGCGATGGCGATCATTATGCCGCGCGGGTGGTGGCGGAGAGCTTTCGGGGCCAGAGCCGCGTCGCGCAGCAGCGTGCCGTCTACAATGCGCTGGGCGGCCGCATGGGCGGCGTGCTCCATGCCTTGCAACTGACCACCGCCGTTCCCAATTAGCGAATGACAGATATATCCCTTTCGTGTGGCAGACGCTCGACACGACCGGAATGATGGAGCTTTTCCAATGACCGACGCCATTCAGGCCCGCATCGCCGACATCGTCAAGCATGACGATGTCGTGCTCTTCATGAAGGGCACGCCGCTTTTTCCGCAATGCGGCTTTTCCAGCCGCGCCATCGCGATCCTTGAACATCTCAACGTCGAATATGGCACGGTTGACGTGTTGCAGGATCAGGACGTGCGTCAGGGGATCAAGGAATTTTCCGACTGGCCGACCATTCCTCAGCTTTATGTGAAGGGCGAATTCGTCGGCGGCAGCGATATCATGATGGAAATGTATGAAGCCGGCGAGCTGCACCAGTTGCTGGTCGACAAGGGCCTCACCGGCGCTGCCTGACGTCTGACCGTGACATCGTCGCCGCGCAGCAGGCACGTGGCATGGCTAACGCGCGCAAAGATTACCCAAACGCATGACTAGGCGTACCGCATGGCCTGGCTGATCTTGCCAAGGCCAAGGGAGAACTGATCCTGCGCCGAGAAGAGATAATTTAAGCGACCCGCAAGAATATTCTCCAGCGGCTCATTGCGCCCGTTGACGGGACGTTCCAGCAACTGACGGTGCATATTATCGGTGGTGCCGTTGAGCCTGTCCGCACGCTCATGATGTCGCCCTCAACTCCGGCTTTGGCGTGACCGTTGATATCCGGACGGGGTTGCGTAGGATCATCTCCTATTTGATTAGCCCTTTGCAGGCTTCAGCGTCACAGGCAGGGCGAGAACGATGAAATTTGGCATGAATCTAAAGCATTTCCCTATGCTGATATTGGCAAGCGTTTTATTTACATATGGGTGTGGCGATAGCGACAAATGGCCCAATTTAGCGCAGCGCTCCGGCATGGGAAGCCCCATGCGTTACGGCACAGATAAGATTAAAATCAAGTTACAAGATATATATCTACAAATTCCTGAAAATTGCTTGGATTCTCCTATTGAGGATAAGGGACATGATAGAGATTACATAATCGACGATAGTCTCTTAATGGCCTTTATTCTACCTCAACTCGATTGCCGTACCCAGAATAACAAGGGCGATTTTCAGAAAGTTGGCGTAGGGCACCCTCTATTGATGGTATTAATTCATAGTTCGGGTCCGCACACTGATGTCAATAGTGCATTCGAAAAGATATATATGATTAACACAACAGGTACTAGCGACTATGTCCCTAATTCGATAAAAGATAAGAAAATAAACAAAGATTTTTTAATTTTTTCTTATAAATTAAATCATTCGACGTTAAGTGGACCGGATGACTATCAAGATGCGCAGAAGTCATTGCGAACCTCTTCTTACATTATATGCGGAAGAAAATATTGGATAGGTAATAGATACACTGTTCCTAGCTGTGAGCACAGTTTTATCTACAAAGGTAAGATGGTCGATATTCACTATCAGGCTGAATACGCAACGAAATGGCGCGAAATAGAAATTTCGTTAATAAAAAAACTGAATAATTTCTACGTATCTCAGGGGAAGCAATAAAAATGCCAAATCGCAACCTTACACAGACGCAAATCGATGAACTCTCAATTCTTCGAGGAAATACGGAAGCCTATTATTTGTTTCTCGATATGCGTTGGCGAATATTTGCCTGAACAGAATAGAGGGCCGTGGCGGAAACGCCGCGGCCTTTTTCATGGCGGGCTTATGCGAAATCTCGGGCGGGGGATGCGGCGCATAAGGGACTGCGTGCATCCCCCTTCGAGTTGAACGGGAAGTTCGCGAACAGATGCGCATATCCCGTGCCAGCTTCGGGGGATCGGCCCTTTTCCTAGCATATAATGCTTAACGCGATCCTCGCTACGGAATGAAGTGTAAAGCGATCCGACAGAGCCGCGCCCTTGCCGATCACCTTGAAAAATAGCCGGCGGACAAGCACATGGGGGTTATGGACACGCCTTTCGATCCGGCCGGCCTGCCGACCGGCACGCTGATGCAGCTTTCGCCCCTGGTCGGGCGCGTCCTCGCGCCCAATCCGTCGCCCTTCACCTATACCGGCACGCAGACCTATGTGGTCGGCACAGGCGGCGGCGACGTGGCGGTGATCGATCCCGGCCCGGACGAACCGGCGCACCTGGACGCGCTGGTCGCCGCGATCGGCGACCGTCCGGTCAGAGCGATCCTGTGCACCCACACCCATCGCGATCATAGTCCCGCCGCGCGCCCGCTCAGCCTGCTCACCGGCGCGGCGGTGATCGGTTGCGCACCGTTGGTGATCGACGATGGCGGCCCACGCGCCGACGCCGCGTTCGATCCAGACTATGCCCCCGACCGTATATTGGCGGATGGCCAAGCCGTGACGGGCGAGGGCTGGACGCTCCGCGCGCTCGCGACGCCGGGCCATACCTCCAACCATCTGTGTTTTGCGCTGGAGCAGGAGAATGTCCTGTTCACCGGCGATCATATCATGGGCTGGTCGACCAGCGTCATTTCCCCGCCAGACGGCGACATGACCGCCTATATGCGCTCGATGCAGCTTCTGGTCGATCGTGACGACGCCCGCTATTATCCCGCCCATGGCGACCCGGTAGAAAGGCCGCAGCGGCTTGCGCGCAGCATGATGGGCCATCGCCGCCACCGCGAAGGGCAGATATTGCGCGCCATTTCGCTCGGTCCAGATGGCGTGACCATCCCCGACATGGTGAACGATATGTATAAGGGCGTCGACCCGCGCCTGCATCCCGCCGCCGGACGTTCTGTCCTCGCGCATCTGCTCGACCTGCAACAGCGCGGCCTTGCTGCGGTTGCGACGGATGGACGGTGGCAGGCCCAGTCACAAGCAGCCCAATAACCGTCCCTGGCCTTGTAGCCGCACGCAATACGCACTCCCGATGACCGCGCTGTCGAACGGATGGTCCGCAATAGTGTAAAAATGGATGTGACGTTGCCGATTCCGATATATGGGCGCGCAGGTAGGCGCGGTAAGCGCTTCGGTTGGAGACGATGATGAGTGTGATGACCGCAATTCCAAAGGGGCAGGATCTGCGCGCCGAAATCGACCGGCTGCGCAAGGCGCGCAACGCCGTCATTCTCGGCCATTATTACCAGTCGCCCGACATCCAAGACCTGTCGGATTTCGTCGGCGACAGCCTGGAGCTGTCGCGCAAGGCGGCGGAGACCGATGCCGACGTCATCGCCTTTTGCGGCGTCCGCTTCATGGCCGAAACCGCAAAGATATTGTCGCCGCAAAAGATCGTCATCCTGCCCGACATGGATGCCGGTTGCAGTCTGGAAGACAGTTGCCCGCCTTCACAGTTCAAGGCGTTTCGCGAAGCGCATCCCGATCATATTGCGCTCAGCTACATCAACTGCTCGGCGGAGGTGAAGGCGTTGTCCGACATCATCGTCACCAGTTCTTCGGCCGAAAAGATATTGCGGCAAATTCCTGCGGATCAGAAAATCATCTTCGGTCCCGACAAGCATCTGGGCGGCTATCTGGCGCGCAAGCTGGGGCGCGAGATGTTGCTATGGCCCGGCGTCTGCATCGTGCACGAAGCCTTCAGCGAAACCGAATTATTGAAGCTCAAGGTCCAGCACCCCGACGCGCCGATCGCCGCGCATCCCGAATGCCCGCCCTATATCGTCGACCATGCGGATTATGTCGGATCGACCAGCGGTATTCTCGATTTCGCGCGCGCCATGCCGGGCGATGTGCTGATCGTCGCGACCGAACCGCACATCATCCACCAGATGCAAAAGACGATGCCGAACAAGAATTTCATCGGCGCGCCGGGCGCGGACGGAAACTGCAACTGCAATATCTGTCCCTATATGGCGCTCAACACGATGGAAAAGCTCTACGTCGCGCTGCGCGACCTGACCCCGCGCATCGAGATGGAGGAAGGGCTGCGCCTGCGCGCACGCAAGAGCCTCGACCGCATGCTCGAAATGGCGAGCGGGACAGTGGGGCAGGGCGATGTGGGCGCGCGGTCATGAGATATGGCGAGGCTTTCAGAAAGCTTGGATATGCCCTCGAAATACCTCGGACAGATTGGAGCGCGCAACATGACGCCGGCGTTTGCCTAACCCTATGGCGTAATGAAATCCATTGGACCGGCGATCCAATCACATTGGATACTGGCATCATCGAACGTCGCCGAGATGAATGGTTGAAAAAGCCGGGCAATCAAAAGCGACGAAAGCATATCCAATTTGCTTTGGATAATTTTGATGGCTGGGTGGACGCAATCATCGTTGATGGCAGTTCTGCAAGTGGCGTAGAAAAGGCAACTCCATGGCAGCCCGCTGAGCGCCATGGACTGAAATGGAAGGTGGTCAATTTTGATCCGGAAACCGGTCACTTCAAAATCGATGCTCTGAAGATCGGTTAAGATAGCTATGACCTTTTCCATTTCCGATTTCGACCTTGACGCCTTCGTTGTTACGACGCTCGCCGAAGACTCGGGTCCGGATGGCCGCGACGTGACAAGCGAAGCCGTCATACCCGCCGATGCGCTGTTCACGGGCGTCATGGACAGTCGCGACGCGGTGACCGTCGCGGGCCTGCCGATCGCCATCGCCTTCTTCCGCGCGCTCGATCCCGACGTGGAGATCGAGCCGCTGGTCGAGGATGGCGCACAGGTTCCCGCGCGCACCGACCTGCTGCGAATCCGGGGCAAGGCGCGCGCGATGCTCACCGCCGAACGATCGGCGCTCAACACCGTCCAGCACCTCACCGGCATCGCCACCCTGACACGCCGCTATGTCGATGCGATCCTCGGCACCGGGGCAACCCTGCTCGATACGCGCAAGACCATTCCCGGCCTGCGCGTGCTGGAGAAATATGCGACCCGCATGGGCGGCGCGACCAATCACCGCATGGGCCTGTGGGATGCCGCGATGATAAAGGACAATCATGTCGCGGTTGCCGGTTCGGTAGGGGAAGCCGTCCGCCGCGCCGTGCAGGCCGGCATTGAACGGATCATCGTCGAGGTTGATCGCGTCGATCAGATCGAGCCTGCGCTCGCTGCCGGTGCAACCCATTTATTGCTCGACAATATGGACCCGCCGACCCTGCGCGGCGCGGTGACGCTGGTGGGCGGGCGCGTGCCGACCGAGGCGTCGGGCGGCGTTCGCCTGGACACGATCCGCGCGATCGCCGAAACCGGCGTTACCTATGTCAGCGTAGGCCGCCTCACCCAATCCGCCCCCGCCGCCGATATCGGACTGGATTTCGCCAATGCGTAAACTCCTATTGCTCGCCGCGCTGATATTTCCGGGAATCGCGCATGCTCAGGCTAATCAATGCCGCATCCCGGACAGCCTGCCGCGCCCTCATGCCGATGGCCCGACCGACGATCAGCCGGTCCGTCGCTTGCCTATCGGCCATTATACGCTGGCGATGAGCTGGTCGCCGCAATATTGCGCGACCACGCGTGACCGTGACAGCTTCCAATGCGCCGGAAAAAGCAATCGATTCGGCTTCACGCTGCACGGTCTCTGGCCGGACGGCTATGGCAAGGACTGGCCGCAATATTGCAAGCCCGCCGGCCTGCTCCCGCAAAAACTGATCCGCGACCATCTTTGCGCCACCCCCTCGGTGCAACTGACCCAGCATGAATGGGCCAAGCATGGAACCTGCACCAGCCTGACGCCCGCCCGTTTCTTCGCCAAATCGCGCGCGCTTTACGCCAGGGTTCGTGTGCCGGACATGGCGGCGCTGGCAAAGCGTGCCACGCTCACTGCGGGCGCCTTCGCTACCGCCTTCGCCGCAGCCAATCCCGCCATGCGCGGCGACATGATGCGTATCACCGGCACGCGCGACGGATGGCTGGAGGAAGTGTGGCTGTGCCTCGACAAGCGCTTCAAGCCGGTCCGTTGCCCTGCTCATGCCGGCGGATTGCCCAATCGCGCCGCCCTCAAAATCCGCGCGCCCGACTAACGCTCTATCGTCACCGTGCTGGGATGATGCCGGTCCAGATGCTTGCGGATGATCTTCAAATTCTTCGTGTTGGACTTGAAGAAAAAGTCCAGCGCATCGCCGACGAAGGGCACGACACCGATCAGCGTATCAAAACCGACATTGACCGCCATTCGCGCGATCTGCCATTTGGGCATGCCCAGATTGCGCGCTTCCCACACGATCCACGCCCCCATCCCGGCGGTGACGCAATCGCCGACCACCGGGATCAGCCCGACGATCGTGTCCAGCCCTACCCGCCGTTTCGTGCCGGGAATGGTGAACAATCCCTCCAGCAATTGCTCCATCGCCGCGATCCGGCGGCGCACCGATGCCGGATCGCTGCCCATGCCGGGCAATTGCCTGGCCATCCAGCTGAACTGTTCCTGCGAAATCGGCATGCTGTCCTCCTGAAGGAGAACTCTAGTTGGTGCTGCGGAACAGGTAGTTCAACGGGTGCCGCGCGCGGCTGGAAGACGCGAAGCCGTTGAGATAGCGCGCGGCGAGCGACCAGCGCACCGGATTGCCCAGCGGGATATAGCCATTATGCGCCAGCGTGATCGCCTCCGCCTCCGCCAGACGCGCCTGCACCTCCAGCGCCGTCGCTGACCGTTCCGCTTCGTCCAGTTTCCGTTCGGCGGCCGGATCGCACTGGACGTTCCGTGTGCAACTGACCCGGCCAAGATACCAGATGGCGCTGTCATAGGCCGCAACCTCGTCGATCAGGCGCAGGTCGGCATCGGCTTCCATCCCCACCAGCCGCGCCGGCACGCCGATCTGCCGCAGGTCCGCCGCGATCATGGCGAACAGCAGGCGGGACCCGCTCCCCTCCGGCATGGCGATGCGCAGCACCGGCGGCGCGCCATGCCCGGCGCGCCAGCGCGCGATCGCCGCCGCGCCCGCGGCTTGCCGGTCCGTGATGGACTGACCGTCCCAATCAGGTGTGAGCGGCGCGCGCGGCAGATCGAGCTGCTGCGGGATCAGCCTGTCGGTATAAGCCCAGCCGCCCAGTCCGAAGGCGGCGGGCAGACGCTCGCGCGCGATACTCATGTTGATGGCCGCGCGCACGGCAGGGTCATTCAGAAACGGGCCTGTGCCGGTCACCGCCAGCCCGAACAGTCCCTGCACCGGGTCGATATGCACCGCCTGCTTCTCGATTTCGGCCCTGTTCAGCAGCGGCAGGTCGCTCAGCCGCCCGCCCAGCACCAATGCGGACAGCCCCGCCCTGAAGCGCGCGACCGCCTTTGCTGCCCGCTCGGCGCGCAATATGCGATAGTCGTAATCGGGAATCGGGCCATCCTCGTCGCTCGGCACGACAGGCGTCAGCAACAGCCCGCCGGGCCGCGCTTCCTTGCGATAGGGACCTGTTCCGCCATCGCTGCGCAGCACCGCCATTTGCGGCTGCGCGAGCATCTGCAACAGATAGGGGCGGGCGACCGACAGCCGTATCTCGATCACCTCGCCGGTCATCGGCACCACTTGGGCAATCGCGGCCAGGTCGCCATGCCGGTCGAGCGCGAGATTGGCCGCGATCCGCGCGCGCAGCAGTCGCGCGACATCATTCGCATCGATGCGTTCGCCATTGGGCCAGCGCGCGCGCCTCAGGCGGAAGATATAGCTTTTGCCGTCATCCTCGACGATCCAGCGCTGCGCGAGCGCGGGCAATATGTCGCCCTGCGCGTCGAACGCGACCAGCCCCTGTGCCGTCGCTTCCAGGATCAGCTTGGACGGCGGGCTGAGCACATGGGTCAGGGGATGGGCGATATCCTCGCCCGATCCGATGACGCTGACCACCACAGGACCGTCCTGCCGGTCGGAGCAGCCGGCCGGCGCCAGCAGCAGCGCGGCGGCAAGGAAGCGGGGCAGGGCGGCCATGCGCGACAGGCTTACATCGCCGCTCCGGGCGCGCCAACCGCTCAATCGAGATATTGCCCGAGCTTGTGCCAGGCGGCGCGCTTGCGCTCGAAGCCGATCGCATGGGCCGGACTGCTGGAGGGCAGCAGGACAGTCGCGATGCCGCCGCCCGCCGGCACTTGCTTCAGCCCGATCGCCGCCGCCTTGCCGCCGTTGAACGCCACCGCGCGCAAGGCGGGCAGGGTGCCGACGAACGCCGCCAGCGGATTGGCGGTCGCGTCGCGAATGGCGCTGTCCAGGCTGCCGTTCCGCGTCGCCATCGCGATCACGTCCCACAAGCCGATCCCGGCCTGCCGCAAGGCGCAGAGGCGCGCATCATAGCCCAGCCCCTCCAGGTCGATCCCGATCACCGCCCCGGTCAGCCGCCAGAACTGGTTGCGCGGATGGCCATAATAGCGCCCCAGCGCCAGCGATTGCGCACCCGGCAGACTGCCCAGGATCAACACTCTGGTGGCGTCATCGACGACCGGCGCGAAACAACGGCCCTGTGTCAATGCTTGATCTTGTGCACGACCGGCACGATCAGCCCGCCGACGACGATCCCGACGATCGCCGAACCGAGCGCGTTCACCGCCCATGCGATCGCCCCCGACACGGCAGGCACGGCCGCCCCCGCACTTTGCGCCGCATCATGCAGGGCATGGGGGATGGCGACCAGCCCGAACCCCTCCAGCCCGTGCACCAATATGCCGCCGCCGACCCACAGCATCGCCGCCGTGCCGATCACCGACAGCCAGCGCATCAGCACCGGCATCAGGGTGACCAGCCCCCGGCCGATCGCGCGGGTGAACGCCGCCTTCCGCTGTGCCAGATGCAGCCCGACATCGTCCATCTTCACGATCAGCGCCACCACGCCATAGACGCCCGCCGTTATCAGCAAGGCGACGATGGCCAGCACGACCGCCTGCTCCCACAATGGCTCCTGCGTGACCGTCGCCAGAGAGATCGCCATGATCTCGCCCGACAGGATGAAGTCGGTGCGGATCGCGCCCGATACCTGCGCCTCCTCCAGCGCCCTGGGATCGGTATCGACCGGGCCATCCTCGTCATGCGCTTCTTCGCCCCGAAAGGCCTCGACCAGCTTCTCCGCCGCCTCAAAACACAGATAGGCGCCGCCGACCATCAGCAGCGGTGTGACCGCCCAGGGCGCAAAGGCGCTCAGCAGCAGGCATAAGGGAAGCAGGAACAGGATCTTGTTCTTGATCGAACCCCAGGCGATCTTGGCGATGATCGGCAATTCGCGATCGGGTGTCAGGCCGGTCACATAGCGCGGCGTCACCGCTGCATCATCGATCACGACACCCGCCGCCTTGGTGCCCGCCTTGCCCGCCGCGCCCGCCACATCGTCCAGCGACGCCGCCGCCAGCTTCGCGATGGCCGCCACATCGTCGAGCAACGCGATCAATCCCGATGGCATGCGTAAAATTCCTTCTGCGGTTCCAGCCTCTTATTTTCGCGGCTCCCCATAAGCAAGCGCGCGAAACTTTGATCCTCGTGTGAACGGGACACCGCCTTGCACGTTATCGGCGAAGAGCGGTCAACGACAGGAGGCGATCATGCCGCGTGGCGACAAGAGCAGCTATACCGACAAGCAGAAGCGCAAGGCCGAGCATATCGAGGCAGGCTATGAGGATCGTGGCGTCGGCAAAAATGAGGCCGAACGACGCGCCTGGGCGACGGTAAACAAGGAGTCCGGCGGCGGCAACAAATCAGGGTCAGGGCGCGGCAAGCCGGACACACATGTTTCCTCGGAAAAAGGCGGGCGGAAAGCCGGCGCGGACGCTGCATCGCGCTCCGCTGCGGCCAAAAAGGGGTGGGAGACGCGGCGCAAGCGCGCAAGCTGACAGCTTCTGGAGTATGACGACTTTGGCTTTATCCCGTTTGTCCCCCCTTGCGGAGGCAAACTCTGATTAGCCATTGAGCGAAGCCGAAATGGCGTATCGAAGAATCTGCGCAGCGAGAATGCTTCGATATGAGTCTTCGACAAACTCATGTCTCTGCTCAGCACGAACGGGGATTTCCAACTTGACGCCATCACGCTCTAATCCCCGATCCGCGCCAGCAATGCCTCCGCCTGTTTCAGGTGGGGCGCGTCGATCATCCTGCCGTCCAGTTGCAGCGCGCCCGCACCCGGACTGGCGGCAAAGGCGGCGACGACCGCGCGCGCATGGGCGACAGCCGCATCATCCGGCGTAAAAGCCGCGTTGATGATCGCGACCTGATTCGGATGGATCGCCATCATGCCGGTGAAGCCGTCCCGCGCCGCGCGTCCCGCATAGTCCGCCAGCCCGTCGAGATTGCGAATGGCGGGATAGACGGTATCGATCGCCGCGACGCCCGCCGCATGCGCCGCGAACAATGTCAGCGACCGGGCAAGCTGATAGGGCGCGGTATAGCTGCCATCCGCCTCCCGCGCGGTCGCGGCACCGATCGCCGCGGGCAAATCTTCCGCGCCCCAGGTCACGCCGCACAGCCGCCGGCTCGCGCCCTTGTAGCTGCCCATGGTGAAGAGGGCGGCCGGCGTCTCGGTCGCGATCGGCAGGATCGCGATCTCCGCATGGCCGTGTAGCAACGCGTCCAGCGCCCTGATGCTGTCGCTCCCTTCCGCCTTGGGCAGCATGATGCCGTCGGGCCGGGCGGCAAGCACTGCCGCCAGATCGTCCTGCGCCAGACCACTGTCCAGCGGGTTGATCCGCACGAACAGCGCGCACCGCCGTTCGGCGTCGGTCAGGAATTGCGCGGTCGCCGCGCGCGCTTCCGCCTTCTTCGCCATTATGACCGAATCTTCAAGGTCGAGGATCAGCGCGTCCGCGCCCAATCCCAGGGCCTTCTCCATCCGCTCTGGCCGGTCTCCGGGTACGAACAGCAACGAGCGAAGCTTCATCATAATCTCCCGATATCGACGCCCGCGCTCCTAACGCGGATAGCCGAACCGGGAAAGACCCTCACGCCGTCCGCATTTCCAGCCGGGTAAAGCGATAGGGATAGAAAATGCGGGTCAGATCGTCCCAGAAACCCGCCCCCATGCGCGACGCCGCGCGCTGGGCGGCCTCGACCGACGGATACCATTTGCTCGAACGGGACGGCGTGACAAAACGATAATAAGCCATGCCGCTACAATGCGCGGCACGGCCACGGGTTTCCCTCGGACAGGATGATTTTATGCTGCTAAAATAGCCTTTTACGAAAGAATGCGACCAGCCGTGATCAGGGCCTGGCCCGCATGTCACGCCCATCGGCGGCGGGCTTTCCATGCAGCGCGTCGATCGCCGCCTGCCGGCTGCGCAGATAATCCTCCCGCGTCCGCGCATAGGGATCGCTGTCCTTGTGCATCTCTTCCAGCTTCTCGTCGAACTCCGCGCGCTGGTCGAGCGAACTGAATACATAGATCGGAATGCCATAAACGGGCTGGTTGAACGGCTTGCCGATCGCGACCGGCAGGACGAGCCGGTCGATCCCGTCGCCGATGAAGTCGCGCAGGGTGGTCGGCCCGACGATCGGCAGAAAAAGGAAAGGGCCAGATTTCACGCCATAATAGCCCAGCGTGTTGGCAAAGCCGTTGGGGCGGCGGGGCAGCTTGAAGGGCTTGCGCTTGGCAAAATCGACCAGCCCGGCGACACCGATGGTGCTGTTGATCGTGAACCGGCCCGCCGTCTCCGCCGCCTTGCCGGGCTTGAGTTGCAGCAGGAAGTTGAGGAAGGCGACCGGCTCGCGCAGATTGTTGATGAGGTTGCGTATCCCGTCGCGCACGGGGTTGGGCAATAGGCTGCGATAGGTCATCGCCATCGGCTTGACGATCGCCCTGTCGATATCCTGGGTCAGCGCGAAGGATTTGGCGTTGATGCCTTCCAATGGGTCGCCCGGCGTGTGCAGCGACTTGCCCGTCACGACGATTTCGCCCTGCGCCAGGGCGGCATGATCTTCGATCGCGCCGGAATGGGACGTCACGATTCCCGGCTCTGCTATATCCGGGACCGTTACCGCTGGCGCTTCCGGCGGCCTCGCCACCTCTTCGCGCGTTTCGGCCACCGGTGATATTGTTGCGACGACGGGTGGTATCGTAATCACATTGGCCGGCGCACTGGCGAGCAGCACTGCCGTAATACATGTCGAAACGCTCAATCCCTGTCCCTTCCAAGGCCCCCCGCCCTGTTGAATATATGCGACCGGCCGCTGCGATCGGCCTGCCGTCTTTGCAGCAACTTATGATGAGCCTTAGCTAGGGAAGAGCGTTTCCCGAAGCCAAATCTGCAAATCGCCTGTCCGATCGGGATCAGCCATCCCATCCCAGTCCGAGCGCTTTCTGGATCGAGACGAAATCCGCCGTCAGTCTCGCCTGCGCGGACAGGAGATTTTGCTGCGCGCCGATCTGCTGGCGTTGCGCCGCCAACAGGTCGATGCGGGTGACGGTGCCGGCGGCGAAGCGATCGGCGGTCAGCCGCGCAGCCTGGTCGGCGACGATGCTGTTGCGCGCCAGCGTGGCGATGGTGATGCGATCGTCGCGAAAGCGGGCCAGCGAGTCCTCCGCATCGCGCAGCGCCGACAGCACGGCCCCGCGATAGCGCGCCTCGGCTTCGTCGCGCACGGCCTGCGCCTTGGCGACATTCGCCTTGTTGCGCCCGAAATCGAGGATATTCCAGCTAAGCTGCGGTGCGGCGATGGCGGCAAAATCGTCGAGGCGGCTCAGATCGCCCAGCTTCGTGCCGCCGATGCCGATCAGGCCCATGAAGCTCAGGCGCGGAAAGCGCGCCGCTTCAACCTGACCGATCTTCGCGGTGTCGGCGGCGAGCGCGCGTTCGGCGGCGCGGATGTCTGGACGATGGCGCAGCAGCGTCGCGGGATCGCCGATCGCCACCGATGCCGGGGGCAGGGGGATGGGCGCAATCGCCGTCAGGCGCGCGTCGAGCGCCCCCGGCGCTTCGCCGGTCAGCACCGCCAGCGCGTTGAGATAGGCGTCGCGTTCGGCGCTGAGCGGCGTCACCTGCGCCCTGCTGGTGCCAATGTCGCCTTCCAGCCGGATGATGTCGAGCGTCGATGCTGTCCCGCGCGCATAACGCTGGCGGGTCAACTCCAGCATCTCCTGTTGCATCGCCACCGAGCGGAGGCTGAGGGCGATGCGCTGCTGCCGTTCGCGCAGGTTGATATAGGCTTGAGCGACTTCGGCGGACAGGCTGACCTGCGCATCGGCGACATTGGCCTGCGCGCCTTGCAAGCTGGCGCGCGCAGCCTCGACCGCGCGGCGATGGCCGCCGAACAGGTCGATCTCCCAGGTGGCATCGAAGCCGAGATTGTAGAGGTTGAGGTTGGATGTGCCGCCGCTATCGTTGGAGCCACCGCCGCCATTGTCGTTTCCGCCAAGATCGACGCCCGGAAAACGGGCATGGGCATAGGCCGCCATGGCGTTGACCTTCGGCGCGCCATTCGCGCGTTCCAGACCCAGCGCCGCGCGCGCCTGGCGCAGCTTCGCCTGGGCTATCTGCACGTCGGGACTGCCCGCCAGCGCCTTCGCGATCAGCGTATCGAGCAGGGGATCGTCCAGCCCCCGCCACCAGCGCGCACCGGGAGCCGCAGCGGTTACCGGCGCGTCGCCTGCGCGCACGAATCCGGGTCCGTTCGGCGCGCGGGGGGCGGCGGGCGGACCGGCATAGTTAGGACCGACGGTGCAGCCGGCCAGCAGCAGGGCGATCAGCGCGGGAGCGATTGCATTACGCATACATGTCCTCAATGCCCGGAAGCCATGGGCGCGCCCTTGGGAAGCGGCCGCAGAAACAAGATGAGCGGGCTGACGGTGACGATCCCGATGGTCAGGATCCAGAACAGGTCGGCATAGGTCATGGTGAGCGCCTGCACCTGGATCGCCCCTTCCAGCGAACGCATCGCAGCCGCCTGGCCACCCATCGTCTGGCTCTGCGCCGTCATATAGTCCTGAACGCCGACGGCGTTGCGGGGAAGCGTCTCCTCGATGCGGCGGCTGTGCAGCCAGAAGCGCTGGTCCTGGACGACCGCGACGCCGGCCAGCGCGAATGACCCGCCCAGATTGCGCGCGGCATTGTAGAGGCCGGAGGCGTCGCTGGCCTGCTCGGGTGGCACCGATCGAATCGCCGCCTGGTTGAGGAACATCATGCAGAAAACCGTGCCGACGCCGCGCATCAATTGCGAGGCGACGAAGCTGGCGCTGTCCGACAGCGAGGTGAGATCGGTCTCCATCCAGGCGCTCGTGGCCAGCACGGATAGCCCGAAGAACACCGACAGCCGGATATCGACCGCGCGGATCAGCCAGGGCGTGAACGGCATCATGACCAGCACCGGCGCGCCGGACAGCATGACGACTTGCCCCGCCTGAAGCGAATTATAGCCGGCGATCGACGACAGGAACTGCGGAATGACATAGGATGTGCCATAGATGACCATGCCGATGACCGTGATCATCGCAACCACGCTGCCGAACTGGCGATCCCGTAACAGGGCCAGCCGGATGACCGGGCGCCGCGCCGTCAACTGCCCTGCCGCCAGCAGCAGGAAGCCTATCGCCGACACGACCGTCAGCCAGACGATGGTCGAGGAGGAGAACCATTGCTCCCTCTCGCCTTCCTCCAGCACGACGGTCAGTCCGCCCAGCCCCATGGCAAGACCGATGATGCCCAGCCAGTCGGCCTCCGCGATCAGGTTCAGCTTCGCTTTCTGATGGGGCATGGCCAGCAGCAGCAGCGCCACCAGCGCGATGCCGATCGGCAGGTTGATGAAAAACGCATAATGCCAGCTCAGATTTTCTGTCAGCCAGCCGCCCAGCACCGGGCCGGCGACCGGTCCCAGCAATGCGGTCGCGCCGAACATCGCGTTGCCGATCGGCTGTTGCGACCGCGGCAATCGCGTCGCGATGATCGTCATCGCGGTCGGGATCAGCGCACCGCCGGTCAGGCCCTGGCCGATGCGGCCTATGATCATCATCGTCAATGTCGATGACAGCCCGCAAACCACTGAAAAGAAAGTGAAAAGACTGGCGGCGATCAGCAGAAAGGTGCGCAGGCCAAACAGCCGCTCCAGCCAGCCCGACAGCGGAATGATGATGATTTCCGCCACCAGATAGGCGGTCGCTATCCACGTCCCCTCGGTTCCGCTCGCGCCGATTTCCCCCTGGATCGTCGGCAGCGAGCTGTTCACGATCGATATGTCCAGCGTCGCCATCAACGCGCCCAGCGTCCCCGCCGCCACCGCCAGCCAGGCCGCCGCGTCCGCCCGCTTTTCGCTCGCGACCGGCGGCTTCATAGTCTGGATTGCGGGCGCGGCCCCGCTCACTTGCCTGAATCCCTCCGCGCCTTTTCCCGATCGGCGATGGTGCGCATGTCACCCTTGGCGCCGATCGTATCGACGCTGACCGTCACCGACAGGCCGGGGACCAGAATGCGGCGCGCATCCGGCCCGGCATCGATCGCGATCCGCACCGGTACGCGCTGGACGATCTTGGTGAAATTACCGGTCGCATTCTGTGGCGGCAACAGCGAAAATTGCGCACCCGTGCCTGGCGATATGCTTTCGACATGGCCCGTCAGGTCCGTGCCGTCCAATGCGTCGACATGAATAGTTACCGGCTGCCCCCGGCGCATCAGGCCGATCTGCGTTTCCTTGAAATTGGCGCTGATGTAGAGCGAGCCAAGCGGCACCACCGACATGAGCCGGGTTCCGGCCTGAACATATTGGCCCGCGCGCACCGAACGGTCGCCGATGCGGCCATCGACGCTGGCACGCAATAGGGTGGACCCGACATTGACGGCCGCCGCGTCAAGCTGCGCTTTTGCGGCTTCGCCCTGCGCCTGCGCCTGACGGGTCTGCGCCTTCAGCGATCCGACGCGACGCTGCGCGGTCAATAGCGCCGCCTGCTGTGCGGTGACCATATTGGCGGCCTTGATCGCCTGGTTGCGCAGGTTCGACAATTTCTCGCGGGTTTCGGCGCCGCTCGCTGCCAATGGTGCATAGCGGGCCGCTTCATCTGCAGCGAAGCGCGCGTCGGCACGCGCGCTTGCGAGTTGCGCCTGCGCCTGCGCGATGGCGGCCTGTTGCTCGCCAATCGTCGCACGAACATTGTCTGCGTTGGCGGCGGCGACATCGATCTGCGCCTGATATTGCGCTGCGGCGGCGCGATAATCGCGTGGATCGATACGGACGAGGGGCTGCCCAGCCTTCACGTCCTGATTGTCGCGAATATAGACTTGCTCTACATAGCCCGAAATCTTAGGCGAGATCGTCACTGCATCCGCCTGAATATAGGCGTCGTTGGTGTCCTCCACATATTTGCCGTGAGTCTGATATCGGATGAAGAGAATGACCAGAACCCCGGCAACGACAATCAAGGCAATCAGCAGCCCAAGGCGGACGCCCGGCCGCTTTAGCGGCGGCAGCCTTTCTTCGCGCGTTTCGGGAACCGAAGCCGTTTCCGGATCGTCTTGGTTACCGTCCATTATCTCTGCCTCATTCATCATTGCACCCTTACGCGCAGAAAGGGCCTTGCACCTTCAAACCTGATATGACAATACCATATCATATGGTTCCATATTATTTTTCGACTAATGGCTGACGAGGCGCTTCTCGAAGGCATGCGTGATCTACATCTGCGCATATATCGCTTATTCAATACGATGTTGAAAAGGGAGGGGGCTTCCCTTGCGCAGTTGAAATTGCTGCTGTTCATCGAACGCGGCCAAGCCGTGCGATCCATCGACATCAGCGAAGCGTTCGGTTTTGCGCCACGTACCGTAACAGAGGCGCTGGATGCACTGGAGCGCGAGGGGCTTGTGCGGCGCGAACCCGATCCGAACGATCGGCGTGCCAAACGGATCAGTATCACAGCAGCCGGTCGTGTGGTCATTCGCAATGCGGATCCAGCCAAAAAGGCCATGACGGGTCAGATTTTTGAGATACTCTCGCCCAGCGATGCGCAAACTCTGCAAAGACTGCTTGATATGTTGAATGCCAGATTGGTCGAGCTTGGAGCGGTCAATCCCTATGGACAAATCGAACAGCCTGGGGAAAATCACCGCAATAAAAGATAGGTCCCGACCCCAATCATGCCAGAGCAGACGCTGGCAATACAGATGAGCCGGAATTCGCAGGCACAAAAGGCTGATTCCATGCGTTCCAAGCCGCTATCCCCTACTCGCCACTCTTATGGTGGTCAGGCCATGCTATCATAGCGAGACGCGAATTCAAGAGCGAGCGACAAGGCTATCTTTGGTGCGGACGGCGGGACTTGAACCCGCACTCTCTATGAGAAGCGGATTTTAAGTCCGCCGCGTCTACCATTTCACCACGTCCGCTTGGCGCAAAGCGCATATAGCCAGTGCAATGTCCCTGGCGACGGGTCAAGTATGGTTCCTGCTGCGATGGAGATCAGCCTGAATTGAGCCGTTCGCGCATTTCCTTGCCCGGCTTGAAGTAGGGGACTTTTTTCGCCGAAACATCGACGGCTTCGCCTGTTCGCGGATTGCGGCCCGTTCGGGCATCGCGCGCGCGCGTTGTGAAAGCGCCAAAGCCGCGCAGTTCCACGCGCCCGCCGGCGGCGAGTTGATCGGTTATTTCCCGAAAGAACAAATCTACTATCCGCTCAACTTCCTGAAGCGTCAGTTCTTCATTGTCGTCGGCCAGCATCTGGACCAATTCCGAGCGGATCATCGTCCCTCCCCATCAAACCGCACCCCACTGCGGCTAATAGTCTTATTAATCAAAAGACTAATCCATGACAACGAAAAGCGATGTCGAATTCTGCAAAAACATCCCATTTTAGGGCGATTTTGTGAGGAAATTGTCCGGTAATGACAATTTTTAAAAAAAGCCCGACAAGTCCGAGGGGGACATGCCGGGCTTTTAATGATTTGCGTTACGAAAAACTCAGGCTTCGTTCTTCGCCTTGAAAGCCTCGCCCAGAATGTCGCCCAGCGAAGCACCGCTATCTGACGAGCCATATTGCGCGACCGCCTGCTTCTCTTCGGAGATCTGCATCGCCTTGATCGAGAAGTTGGGCTTCTTGGCGCGATCGAAACCAATAACCATCGCATCGAGCTTCTGGCCGGGCTGGTAGCGCTCCGGGCGCTGCTCGTCGCGATCGCGACCCAGGTCACTGCGCTTGATAAAGCCGGTGGCGCCATCTTCGCCGGCCTGGACTTCCAGGCCGCCATCGCGGACTTCAAGAACGGTCACGGTGACGATCGCATTCTTGTTCAGGCCCGAAGCGGCCGAAGTCGATACGCCGCCAACGGCTGGCGCGCCCTTTTCGAGTTGCTTCATGCCAAGGCTGATGCGCTCCTTCTCGACGTCGATGTCGAGAACGATAGCTGAAACCGCCTCGCCCTTGCGATGCAGCGCCAGTGCGTCTTCGCCTGAAATGCCCCATGCGATGTCGGACATGTGGACCATGCCGTCGACATCGCCGTCCAGGCCGATGAACAGACCGAACTCGGTAGCGTTCTTGACTTCGCCCTCGACGGTCGAACCGACCGGATGCTTCTCTGCAAAGGCATCCCAGGGATTGTGCTGCGCCTGCTTGAGGCCCAGTGAAATCCGGCGCTTTTCCTGATCGACTTCCAGAACGATCACGTCGACTTCCTGCGAAGTAGAAACGATCTTGCCCGGATGGACGTTCTTCTTGGTCCAGCTCATTTCGCTGACATGGACAAGGCCCTCGATACCGGCTTCCAGTTCGACGAACGCACCATATTCAGTGATGTTGGTGACGCGGCCCGAAAGCTTCGCTCCGATCGGATATTTGACGCCTGCGCCTTCCCATGGATCGCTCTCAAGCTGTTTCATGCCGAGCGAGATGCGCTGGGTATCGCGGTTGATGCGGATGATCTGCACGCGAACGGTATCGCCGATGTTGATCATCTCGTTCGGGTGGTTGATACGCTTGTAGCTGAGGTCGGTGACGTGCAGCAGGCCGTCAATGCCGCCCAGATCGACGAACGCACCATAGTCGGTGATGTTCTTGACCACGCCTTCGATGACTTGACCTTCGGCCAGCGTCTGGATGAGGCCGGTGCGCTGTTCTGCGCGGGTCTCTTCCAATATGGCGCGGCGCGACACGACGATATTGCCACGGCGGCGATCCATTTTCAGGATCTGGAAAGGCTGGGGAATATCCATCAGCGGGGTTACGTCGCGCACGGGGCGGATATCGACCTGGCTGCCGGGCAGGAACGCCACGGCACCGTCCAGATCGACGGTAAAGCCGCCCTTGACGCGGCCGAAGATGACGCCCTCGACGCGCGCGTTTTCAGAAAATTCGCTTTCCAGCTTGTCCCATGCGGCTTCGCGGCGGGCGCGGTCACGCGACAGCATGGCGTCGCCATGGGCGTTCTCGACGCGATCGACATAGACTTCGACTTCGTCACCGACCTTGATGTCGGCCTTCTGGCCCGGCATCGCAAATTCGCGCAGAGGGACGCGGCCTTCGCTCTTGAGGCCTACGTCGATGACGGCCAGATCGTTTTCGATGGCGGTCACGGTGCCTTTTACGACGCGGCCTTCAAAGCCGCCATCTTCGCCACCCAGAGAATCGTTGAGCATCGCTGCGAAATCGTCGCGCGACGGAAATGCCGTAGAGGCCATATAGATTAGTCCTTCATTCATCATTGCTGGCCAATCGGTTGTATCCGATGGTCTTTGGCCAAAATGCCCGCAAAGCCTCATGCTTTCCGGGCATCCGGCGGGAAGTCGGGATTGCGAACGCACATGCCGGACAAGCGAAAAGGGCGCTCCGAATCTCGAAGCGCCTTCTTGGGTCAGCCTTTGCGGCGACCGGCCAGTTGTGCGTCTACAAGCGCGATGGCCCGCTGGACGGCTGTGTCTATAGTCAAGTCACTGGTATCTAGCAAGTCTGCCCCCTCTGCCTGCCGCAGCGGGGCATGGTCGCGGCTTCTGTCGCGTGTGTCGCGCGCTTCTATATCGGCGATCAGCGAATCGAGGTCGGCATGCCCGCCCTGCGCGATCGCGTCGGCAAAGCGGCGTTGTGCGCGCACCGGAACGCTGGCGGTAACGAACAGTTTGGCGTCGGCGTCAGGCGCGATGACGGTGGCGATGTCGCGCCCGTCCAAAATCGCGCCACCGGGCTGGATCGCGAAATCGCGCTGCCGCTGGATCAGCGCAGTTCGCACGCTCTGATGCACCGACACGCGGGAGGCGAGGCTGCCTACCGCCTCGCTACGCAGCGCAGGGTCGGCGAGCAGCCGGTCGTCGAACGTAGCCGCCGCCAACGCGTCGCTTTCCCGATCCGGGTCGCCGCCTGCTTTCAGCACCGACAGACCGACCGCGCGATAGAGTAGCCCGGTGTCGAGGCAAGGCAGGGCATAATGGGTCGCCAGCGCCTTCGCGATCACCCTCGC
>CAXUEQ010000035.1:0-4702 GCA_964250175.1 uncultured Sphingobium sp.
ATGGCACCCCCTAGAAAGGCCTAAAAACAGACGCCACCAGCTTTTTGAACGCGTCGGCGCGGTGACTCATCGCATGCTTGTGGTCCGGGTCCATCTCGCCGAAGCTGATGTCATAGCCGTCCGGCTGGAACATCGCGTCATAGCCGAAACCATGGGTCCCGCGCGGCGGCCACAGCAGAGCGCCATCGACCCGCCCCTCGAACGCCTCGACATGCCCGTCCGGCCAGGCCAGCGCCAGCGCGCAGACGAAATGCGCGCTGCGGCTCGCGCCGGGACCCTGCGCCACGACCTTGTCGTTGACCCGCTGCATCGCCAGCGCGAAATCCTTGTCCGGTCCCGCCCAGCGGGCCGAGAAGATGCCCGGTTCGCCCAGCAAAGCCTCGACGCACAGGCCACTATCGTCGGCCAGCGCGGGCAGGCCGGACAGATCGGCCGCCTGCATCGCCTTCAGTTCCGCATTGGCCACGAAGGTCGTGCCGGTCTCTTCCGGCTCCGGCAGGTCGAGCGACGCCGCCGACACCGGCATAATCCCATAGGGACCGAGCAGCGCGGCGATCTCGCGAATCTTGCCGGAATTGTGGCTGGCGATCACCAGCTTGCCGGGGGCGAGCTTGCGGATCGCCTGCGGTGCGTCGGGATCGCCGGCCACGAAGTCGGTCATCGGCCGGTGGCCCCCTTAACAGCAGCATCCTGCGCCTTGAAGATTTCGCCGCAGCCGATACGGGCGAGGCGCAGCAGGCGCAGCAATTCCTCCTCGTCGAAGGTCGCACCCTCTGCCGTGGCCTGCACCTCGGCCAGTTTGCTGTCGCCGGTCAGCACGAAATTCGCATCCGCCTCCGCACCCGAATCCTCGATATAATCGAGATCGAGCACCGGGGTTCCCTGATGGATGCCGCAACTGATCGCCGCGACCTTTTGCACGATCGGGTCTTCCTTCAACAGGCCCTGCGCGATCAGCCTGTCGACCGCAATGCGCAGCGCGACCCATGCGCCTGAAATCGATGCCGTGCGCGTTCCGCCATCGGCCTGGAGTACGTCGCAATCGAGCGTGATCTGGCGCTCTCCCAGTTTTTTGAGGTCGACCACCGCGCGCAGCGAACGGCCGATCAGCCGCTGAATTTCCTGGGTGCGTCCGGACTGTTTGCCCTTCGCCGCTTCGCGCGACCCCCGTGTGTGGGTGGCGCGGGGCAGCATGCCATATTCGGCGGTTACCCAGCCCTCGCCCTTGCCACGCAAAAAGGGCGGCACCCGCTCTTCGACCGACGCGGTGCACAATACGCGGGTATTGCCGAAACTGACGAGGCAGGCGCCCTCGGCGTGGATGGTGAAGGCAGGCTCCATCGTGATGCTGCGCATCTGATCGGGGGTGCGGCCGGATGGGCGCATAATCAAAACTCCGTAAAAAGAAGCGGCGGGCTTAGCGCCGTGCGACCGCTCTTGCCAGTAGCGGACGGAGAAAAAGCGTCTATCAATCGGTTGAACGGCTATTCATGCGGGTCGCGACGCAGCACCGGCCAAAAGCATCGGATAAGGGAGAAGTGACATGCGGGCCTTGGCGGCAGGACTTTTGACGGCGGCGATGCTGGGCGGATGCACAACCGCGCGGAACGCGGACAGCACCCCCGGCCCCGCGCCCGTCGCCGACACGATCAGCTTTTCGGCCAGCGCCTGTTTCGGCGCATGCCCCGTTTACAGCGTGACGGTGGAGCCGGATGGCTCGGCTGTTCTCTATCCGCAGAAATATACCTCGGTCCCCGGCGAGACCCGCTTCACCGTGACTCCGCTGCAATATCGCAAGCTGCGCGACAGCCTCGCGCCCTTTCGTCCCGCGACGGGCGGCGAAAAGCGGATCGAGCCGGGCAAGGCCTGCCTGCGCATGGCGACCGACATGCCGGGCTATACGATCCGCTGGACGCGCAAGGGCCGCAAGGACACACAGCTTTATTATTATGGCGGCTGTCATGACGCGCAATATACCCGCCTGCGCGCCGCGATCGTGACGATACCGCGGACGATCGATATCGAAAAAATGCTGAATGCCGGGCAATAGACAGGTCTGTTGCGACAAAAGGAGAAGAGGATGCGCATGGTGATACGGCTGATCGGGGTCCTCATGCTGCTGATGGGGCTGCTGTTCGCGGGGCAGGGGAGCGGCGTCGTGCATTGGCCGACCTCCAGCTTCATGATCGACCAGCGGCCCTGGCTGTGGGGCGGGGCGATCATCGCCGCGACGGGCCTTGTGCTGCTCATTCTGCCCGGCTGGCGTCGACGCTGAGGAAGGAGGCGGTAAGGAAAGGCGCGTTGCCCCGCCGCGGTTGAGCATCGCGACAAAGCTGCCTACATCGGCATGATGGCATCCACTCCGATCAGCGAACTCAACGACCGCGCGCGCGACGTGTTTCGCCACGTCGTGGAAAATTATCTCGGCTCGGGCCAGCCCGTAGGCTCGCGCACGATCAGCAAGATCGCGGCGCTCAACCTGTCGCCCGCATCGATCCGCAACGTCATGCAGGATCTGGAGGAGCTTGGCCTGCTCGCCGCGCCGCATATCTCGGCGGGGCGGATGCCGACCGAAACCGGCCTGCGCCTGTTCGTCGACGGCATGATGCAGGCGGCCGAACCCTCGCTGGAGGAACGGCGCGCGATCGAGGCGGGCTTTGGCCAGCAGCCGATGAGCGGCGGTCCGATCGAGGAGGCGCTGTCGGCGGCGACGCTCGCCTTGTCCGGCCTGTCGGCCTGCGCCGGCATCGTCATGGTGCCCAAGCGCGAGCCGGTGCTGCGCCAGGTCAGCTTCGTGCCCCTGTCCGAACGGCAGGCGCTTGTGGTGCTGGTCGGCCAGGACGGGTCGGTCGAGAATCGCATCATCGACCTGCCGGAGGGCGCGACCGCCTCGATGCTTAACGAGGCGGCCAATTATATGTCGGCGCGCCTCGGTGGCCTGACGCTCGGCCAGGCGCAATTGCGGCTGCGTTCCGAACTCGCGGCGGACAAGCGCGCGCTGGACGGCGCCGCGCGTGAACTGGTCGAGCGCGGCCTGGCCATCTGGTCGGCGGACAGCGAAGACCGCCCGGTGCTGATCGTGCGGGGCCAGGCGAACCTGATCGACGAGACCGCCTCTGCCGATCTTGAGCGCGTCCGGCTGTTGCTCGATGAACTGGAAGGAAAGCAGGAAATTTCGCGCCTGCTGGAAAGCGCGCTTGCGGGCAGCGCGACCAAAATCTTCATCGGATCGGAAAACAAGCTCTTTTCCCTGTCCGGCTCTTCGGTCATAGCCGCGCCCTACCGCGGCGGCGATGGCCGCGTCGTTGGCGTGGTCGGCGTCATAGGCCCGACGCGCTTGAACTATGCGCGGGTGATCCCCATGGTGGATTTCACCGCGCACACCCTGTCGAGATTGATGAGATGAACGAAGAACAGAATGAGTTGGAAAACACGCAGATGGCAGAGGATATCGCGGAATCCCAGCCGTCCGAAGGCACCGGCGAAGAGGCGTTTGTGACGCAGATCGCTGCGCTCGAAGAGCAGTTGGCGACCGCGAAGCAGGACCTGCTCTACGCCCATGCCGAAACCCAGAATGTCCGCCGCCGCCTTGAAAAGGAATTGCAGGACGCGCGCGCCTATGCCGCGACCAATTTCGCCCGCGACATTCTCTCGGTCGCCGACAATCTGACCCGCGCACTCTCGGTCATTCCGGAAGAGCTGCGCGCCGGCGAGAAGATGAAGGGCCTCGTCACCGGCCTGGAAGCCACCGGCCGTGAGATCGAAAGCGTGTTCCGCAAGAACGGCATAACGAAAATCGAATCGGTCGGCGAACCGCTCGATCCCAACAGGCATCAGGCAATGGTCGAAATCCCCTCTACCGACGCCGAGCCGGGAACGGTCGTGCAGGAAATGCAGGCCGGCTACATGATAAAGGACCGGCTGCTGCGCCCGGCGTTCGTCGGCGTGGCGAAAAAAGCCGAATGATCGGCTTTCCCGAATAGCATAAAATTCATAGCGGGATGACTTCAAACAACCCACCTCCGTTCGTGCTGAGTAGAGACTGAGCTTGTCGAAGGCTCGTATCGAAGCATTGTGCTTTTACGCCTGATTCTTCGATACGCCGCTTCGACAAGCGCAATGCCTAATCCTGAGCGGCTTGCCGCAGGCGGGCAGTCGAAGGGCTACTCAAAGCCTGCCCCCGCAAAGCGGGAGACGAACGGGTATATAAAGCTACCATGCTCTAATCCGATTTTTATAATAGCAGGGCTTGTCTAAAATATTTTAAGATATATCTTAGTGCCATCGAAACTGCATCAGGATAGGAATATCATGCGACATATAATGAGAGGCGGCGATATGCGCCGCTGTGGTCCCCAGGGGTTTGAGAGAGGCTTTGGCGGCCCCTTCGGTGGACGCGGCCCCGGTGGCCGGGGCGATGGCTTTAGTCATCGTGGCGGGCCGGGTGGCGGCCGCCGCCGGATGTTCGACGCGAATGCGCTGCGGCTGGTGCTGCTCAAGCTGATCGCCGACCAGCCGCGTCACGGCTATGAACTGATCCGCGAGATCGAGGCGCTGTCGGCCGGCGTTTATATCCCCAGTCCCGGTGTGGTCTATCCCTCGCTGACGCTGCTGACCGATATGGAACTGGTCGGCGAGCAACCTGGGGAAGGGACCCGCAAGCTGTTCGGCATCACGCCGGCGGGCGCGGCGCATCTGGCCG
>CAXUEQ010000035.1:4712-26672 GCA_964250175.1 uncultured Sphingobium sp.
CCGAGAACCAGAATGACGTGCTGGAAGCGATGGGGCGTCTGGCCGCACTTGCCAGCCATGCCCAGCGCACCGACGGCGCGCCGATCCGCCGCGCGATGGAGAATCTCAAAGCGGCGCTGCGCAACCGGCTCGAAAAGGAGGGCGCGGATTCCGACACGATGCTCGACGTCGCGGCGCTGATCGACGAGGCGGCGGGCAAGATCGAGAGGCTGAAATGAGCAGTGCGACCGCGACGGTGCCGACGACGAGCGGCAGCAAATATCTCCAGCAGCTTTGCAAGCATTGGAGCCACAAGCTGACGGTGGAGTTCGACGCGCAAAAGGGCGTCGTGACCTTCCCCGATGCGACAGCGACGATGGTCGCCGAACCCGAGGCGCTGGTCGTGACGGTCGAAGCGGAGGACGCTGAAACGGTCGAACGGATGCAGGGCGTCGTCGCCCGGCATCTGGACCGCTTCGCCTTCAGGGAAGCGCCGCTGCCCTTTGAATGGGCAACGGATTGAAACTGTGTTTGCCCATGCCGTCATTCCCGCGCGGGCGGGAACCCCTCAGGCCTTCATTTTCCAAGTTGATATGCCAGGCAGATCCCCGCCCGCGCGGGGATGGCGAACATGAGGTAAGGAAAGCGGAACGGGCACAGTTGGTCAGGTCGTCTTGAACGGCATCACCGCATCCACCGCTTCCCGCGTCTTCCCCGCCACCGCCACGCCCCGCCGCAGCAGAAACGCATGCCGCACGATCTCGGCCTGCTGCTCGATCCCATAGCGCTCGAACGGCTTGCCCGGCGCGATGCTGTAATCATAGCGGCAGAAGGGATGCCGCATCAGCGGCAGCCACCATTTCCCCCGCGTCTGCGCCTGCCATACATGAGTTGTATAGTCTAAAGTAACGCACACGTCAGAAAACCGCAGTTTTATACGGGTTTGAAGGGTAAAATGCTTTCGAGCGTAGCGAGGGGCGGCGCGCCGGGAACGACTGCGCTCAGACGCAGCAGGAACGTGTGCCGCACAATCTCGGCCTGCTGCTCAATGCCGTAACGATCGAGTGTCCAGCCCGGTTTAATGGCGTAGCTGTAGCTACAGAATGGATGACGCCGGAGGATTAGGTTCATGCCTTGCTGATGTTGCCAGACGTGAACCAGTTCGTGGATCAGGTGTCCTTGCAGACCAATTGAAGCCCTGCCGAAGCAGTCGCAATAATTGGAACCACTAGGATGAAAATGGATATGACCCTGCGGTGCCATAGTAACGTTGCGTGGCTGGAAGGGCCACCATTTTCGTTGATGTATTCGGACTGGTGCGAGGTCGAGAGCGGTCCCGAACACACTCAATGCCAGCGCGCGCTCCTCGTTTGTAAGCGGGCGGCCTTGCTGGTCTGGTGGTAGTTGGCGAAACATGCCCCCAGACATAGGCGTGCTACGCGCAAGCACCAACGGTTAGGTGACTTGCATAAGCACAGCGCGGCATTCCCGGATGAGTTTATCGGGCTGGTCAGACGTGAAAACCATGTCGACAATGTCGCGAATTATCCGCGCCCGAGGCGGCACCTTTAAGACATCCCTTGGATCGAAGAAGGTGTTGTGCGCGAGCTTCATGCCGCGGACTATCGCTTCAATATTGTGATTGGCGACGATATAGAAACTCGCTGTGTCCCAAGGGTTGGGCTTAGCTGCATCAACGCAGATGTCACCAACCCTGACCTGACGGGAAACGGCTGTGTCGGCGCTATGGACACGAGGTCGATAGCCAAATTCCGCCTCTCTCGTGCGCGGCAATGTCAGGACACCTGAATTGAGATAATCGCCCAAACCCTGCGGGCATCCTACAAGCGATGTGTCGCCTACGCTCATGCCGACCATCGACCAACCTTTCTTGTCGAGGAAAGCGCCGCCATAGACTTGATAGTTGCCAGACATCAGCGAATGGCTGGCGCTGTCGAAACTGAATTGTAGGGTCGGATGGATATGACGGCGCACGGCGCGCTGCACAACCGTGTAAAGACAGGCCAGGTCGAGTTCGGACTTGCCCAGAATGTGGACCCACCGGGCATTCTCCAGCAGTCCGTCGTCGCGCAGATCGATCAGTCTTTGCAGAAGCAGGCTGAAATCCTCGCGATGGCCAGCGGCAAAGGACCAGCCCTCGAACGCATAATGCTTCACATGCTCATACCACGCCTTGCTTTCCGCCTCGGTCCGTCCTTGGAGAACATTGAGGAATTTGGTTGCGCCCGGTGTGCGCTCGACAACAAATTGTTGGTTGTTGAGCGATGTCTGGACGAGCGCGGCATTGAAGTCCTCCGCCTGCCGGTTGCTGGCAGAGCCTTGATCGATAAGGGGACCGTGGCCCTCTTTGCGAAGCCGCGCAGTATGTGTGGCGATCTGGCCGCTCTTGATGCCGCCAGTCGGAAAATCCAGCACCATCGAGAAATCGGTGTTGGTTTCCATCCATCGCATCATGCGTCGGACGGTATCGGGACCGCGATATATGATTTTGCCGGTCTGGACCTGATAGCCGCCGCTGTCGCCGACAACGATCGAGCCGCCCCGGTCACGCGCGCTCACCATCGTAGGAGGATCATTCTCCTTGATGGATTTGGCGGCCTGACCCGCGCTGAACAGCGCCCACGGATAATGGAAAAGCTTGCTTTGTGGATCGAGGAAATTGAGATCCTGCGCGGCGAACGGCAGCGGTCGGCGGAATGCTCCGTTGTGGGCGAACCGGGCATAGCCGAAACTGAGCGCGGGCAGATAAATGGCGCAATTTTCGAAACTGTTCTCGTAGGATACGGTCATTCGCACTCACTCGATCGCGCGCATGGTGAGCGCCCGGTTACTTTCTCGAAATCTTTGGGGCCTAAAGATTTCCAAACCTTTAGCCCGGAGTTCACCATGTCATCAGCCGCGCCCGCCATCAGCAACAGCGAGACGGTGGAGAATGCGAACGGGGAGATATTCAGGCGGATAAAGCTACTCGCGGGGGAGTTCGAAAAGCGCGATGTTAACGCAAAAGATGCGCTTTACGCCGCCCTTGAGGCGCTGTTCGCCTTCGTGATGAACCTCGAAACCGAAGCGGAGCGACGGCAATTTATCGAGGCACAGGACGGAAACTGGGGCAAGGTCGCTAGGGACAATCCCTTTCAGCCCTTCGTCAAGCTTGCTTTCGACGGCGACGGTATAAGCGACACCTCCCGCAGCCAATATGCGTCCGTTCTACGCTATGCCGAGTTCGTGCGCGACAAAGCCATGCCGCTGGCTGACTGGTTGCGAACTTCGGGCGGCATTGATGGGCTGTATAAGGATGCCGCTGACTTTTTCCCGAAGCCGCATAAGCACGTCGAGCGGGCGAAACTCGAAGCGGCGGTTAAATCGATCAAAGGGCAACAATTGAGCGGAAAGTTCGATATCCAGACTGCCGATGTCACGGAGGGCTACGTTATGGCGCTCCTGCATGTCGATGCGAAGGGCAACGCGCATGTCGTGGAATATACGGAACGCGATCAGGCCAAGCTGGATATTTTGTTCCAGAAGCTCGCGAAGGCAGAAGCAAAGAAGGCGGTAGAAGCGGAAAAGCCGCTATTCGCGCTGTGCCGGGCGATCCGCCTGCTCACTAGCATCGTTCCTGCGGGCAAATCCAACACGGATCGGCTCATCACCTTGTCGCGGCAGACCGACGAGGATGGAGGTGTTACCGTCATGGTCCGGGCTATCTCTAGCGCCTATGAGGGGCCGCTCGGCGAAGTCTTGCTTGGCGATATGATCGATTGGGTGCCTGCCGATGGTCTGCTGGCGCTAGGACAATCCGACGCTGCTCGCTTCTGTGAAGCCTTCGCCCTGAGCGGCGAATGGTCGTTCGATGGGCGTGTGTTGGCCCATGATGAGGCGACTGTCGCGGACATCGCGTTGCTTGACAGCATCCCCGCCGTCCCGAAGGGCAAATCCTATTTCCAGCGCCGGGCAGACTTTCACAAGATCGCTCCCGTCATCGTAGAGTGTGACGGCGCAGTTGGATTTCAAGGCCAGTGTCGGCGCAATGCCAAGGGCAAAGCTTATCGTGGCGTCCTTACGCTTGATTGGACGGGGCAGCATCTACGCTACCAGCCATATGCGGCGGGCGGCGCCAGCCATGATATTTTCGGATTGAGCATCGATCCGAAGTTTGGGGACGACCGCATGTTCAGTTGTGACATGCTCGTCGGCCTGTGCGGTGTCGCCGACGACCTTCAATCCGACCTCACAGGCTGGCTTGTGAGCACGCCGGAGGAAGACAATTGCGCGATCCTGATCGACCATGCGGCGGGCAAAGATCGGATCAGCATTGTGATGCCGCTCGTGAAGACCGCGCAGGGACATGCCACTCAGACAAATATATCGGTGAACTGACATTATGCAATTTCTGGGAGGTCGGAGAGCATTAGGCCCGTGTATTTTCGGCGCGCTTCCACGTGGAAAGAAGCCGGAAGATCGACCGATCAAGATTTCCAACTGGCAAGCTACTGAGGAGGAGCAGGAAAAACAGAGTTGGCATATAACAGAGCTAAAGCACCAAGCCGAGCTGGAGCAGCATAAGGGCGACCTGACGCGCGATTTCGTTCGTGATGTATTTACGTCGGTATGCGATGACCGGGCGATCATATGGACGCTTGTGTGGGGTTATC
This sequence comes from uncultured Sphingobium sp., assembly GCA_964250175.1. GTDB lineage: Bacteria > Pseudomonadota > Alphaproteobacteria > Sphingomonadales > Sphingomonadaceae > Sphingobium. The sequence goes on from CAXUEQ010000035.1 coordinate 9,365, forward strand.
CGAAAGGCCGGATACAAATGAGCCGTCCGAATATGAAGAGGGCTGTTCGCTCTGCCGGGAATGCTGCCGATGCTGTAAACGCAATGCGGACTGGCAACCGACTGATGCCGGCCAATAGCGTCCTTGGCAGCATTCATGCTGTAAGCAGCGGTATCAAAACCTCAACAAGCTCGAAGATAGCATATTTTGCAGGACTGCAAGCAAAAGAGGGTCAATGCCTCATACTGGACGAAAAGGTTATTGTATCAATTCTGTATAATCGCTTCGATCAACTTAGGCCGTTAATCCGTAAGATGCTTTCGCGCCCGCAAGCATCGTATCGCTGCCTCGGTGAACAAATTGATGACGCGATAAAAAGGCAAGCCCAAAGCTATGGCGATTACGTTCGGTATATGAACCGCCTAGCCGAAAAACAGGGAATATGTCCCAGCGAGTTGGAAGCTTTCCTTTTTGCCAACGGCCCCGATCCCAAAACGATGACTGCGATCAATGATGAGTGGGATGCGATCAGGGGCAAATCTAGGCGCAGGAAACGTCGATGATGCGATATACGCTTGTGCGGCTTATTGCCAGTTCTCTTGCAATCGCGCTGGGAGCAGTGCCTGCTTGAGCCAAACGTAGAATGGCGTCCCGATCAATTGTCGCTTTTCGACCTCGATAGATGCCATTCACCTTAGCCTTATTGATACCATCTCGCTGACGTTCGCGGCGCAAGTCATTCTCGAACTCGGCGACAGCGCCCAATATGGCGAGGGTAAGCTTTCCTGCGCTGGTCGCCGTGTCGATCGACTGGCGCACACAATGGAAGGTAACACCTCGCGCCGTCAGCTTTTCAAGCATGGCATAAAGATCGGTAAGTGAGCGGGCGAAACGATCGAGCCGGGTTACGACCAGTGTGTCACCGTCGCGCAGAAATTCCATTACATCGCTCAAGCCCGCACGATCGGTGTTGGTGCCCGTGGCCTTGTCAGTGAAGATGCGTTCACAGCCATGAGCCTGAAGTTCGTCCAATTGGATTTCTAGGTTCTGGTCGGTTGTGGAAACGCGGGCGTAGCCGACAATCATGTAGCCTCCTGTAACAATAGGTTCTTTGACCCGCATCGTTTGTTGTCACATATCCCCGAGAGCAACCTAAATGTGACGAATTTTGATGCGCTTCTGCCTGTCACACACAGGTAAACCCGACTGTTACGGAGGTTAAGCCAGCGCACATCTGGTAGTGCATGTTCGCAAACATGGGTATGCGGACAGTCTGACCCATCATATTGGAACTGGCATGGTAAGCGCGACGAACTTTTTTGAGAGTGTGAAAAAGCATCCGGATCGCTTTTACATAGTCCACTATTCCTCTCAGTCACTTTTCGACGGTGATGCTGGTGCTTATGCCCCTCGGATCACATCAGTTGTGGTTCGGCATTATCAATCAGGTCAGACAGTAAGCTTCTCTATGCATACAGTGGCTGAGTATCTGAAAGTTCCATGGGAAGATATTGAAGATCGGTATGACGATATCGAAAGGGAGCTGCTGACCCAGTTTTATGATTTTGCTCGTGATCGCCGAGAGAAATTTTGGGTTCACTGGAATATGCGAAACGTTACGTTCGGTTTTGAGCATCTAGAACATCGATACCGCGTTTTGATAGGAAAAGAGCCGCCCAGTATCCCGGTCGAAGTCAGGCTAAACCTAAATGATATCTTGAAGCATCGATATGGTGACGACTATGCACCTGACCCCCGTATGCCGTCATTGATGGATTTGAATGGCGGGCGCGTGCAAGGTTTCCTATCTGGTAAAGATGGAGTCCGAAGCCTTCAAAGCCAAGGACTTCATACGGATGAATACCTCTACGATCGCAAAAGTTGGCTTTTTCAGCCACGTTATTTCTCAATCTCAGAAAGGTAAACTTAGGACGGCGGGCCATGGGCTGTTGAACTTTATTGATCGGACTTTGGAGAGCCGCCGTGCCCGACTTTTAGCAGCGATTGGTGTTGGGGTCGGCTTGCTAACAGGCATTGGTCAAATTGGTATTTGGCTGGCGCCAGTCGTCACTCCATTTTTTGAACCTGACAAACCCCCAGTAGTCGACACGGCGGCCGATAAAATGCGTGGGGGTGATCCTGCCCCTCATTTGAGCGACGGTAGGGGTAAATAGCAACTTTTTTGGGGACCAAAGTTTTTACGGTCAGAGGCATCGGTTAAACGCCGCGATCATGACCCGCTTCGCAAGAGCCGCAGCGTCGTCGGCATCTTCCGGCAATCCGGCTCCCCTTGAAATGTCGGTCAAGCGCAGAGTCGTCTTCACCAAAGAGCGCAAGCTGGGACGCGCGCCAGAACAGCGCAGATAATCAAAATAGCGCGGGCTATGCCCGAGATATTCCGTCGAGAATATTGCGTGGCTGTGTGCTTGTCCTGTATTGTGAAGAAATACAAAAACGTCATCAAGGATCATACTGCGCGCCTCCATCAAGTGCGGGAACGCTCGTATTTATCTTCAGATCGACCGCCTCGGATAAATAGAAAAATACGAGGCCGCTAACGAAAGAGCCGAAATAATCGGCCAGAAAGAAACTGTATGATACCTACGATAGCCGGAACACCGGACCTTGAGGCACGCTATCGGGAAGGCCTCATCTCAACGATGACGGAATTTGCTCCGACGCTTTTCGTCACATTCGTTTTCAATCGAGCCATCACCATCAGCAAGGCAGAGGCGGAACTGACGAAGTTTCGCCGCTGGGTGTATCGCAGCGCCACGGGGAAGAGGCGCGGCCCCGGCGGTGAGATGCCGTATATGGCTGCTGTCGAGCATGAAGGCGCCAACCTCCATATTCATGCTCTTTTCAACGTGTCGTCCGACCTGATCCCACGCTTTGAAGAACATGCCCCTCGGCTCTGGCAAAAGATTATGCGGAGCGGCAATCTCGACATTCAGGTCGTATCGGACGCGAGCGGTGTCGCGCATTACATCACCAAAGAGCTAACCACCGGCACGAGCCACCAGCTCCTTATTTCCCCCACCTCTTAAACTCGCCCGTTCTCCCCTTGGCCGTGCTGGGGGACAACGGATCGTGGCCACCGCAATATGTTCGCTGCATCGTCGTTCAGATGGTGCAGTGAATAGTATTGGAAGAGTAGATAGATCGATACACCATCAGCCATACAGGCAGATGAAGAACCACAGACACATTAATACGATACTGGTAACACCACACCAGACCCTCACGATGCTGATAAGAAGCATGAAAAGGGATATATCCGTGGTTATGGCGGATGAATTATTTTCCTGATATTTCTGGCAATTAACGCCAATCTTTGGTCGTCCTTTTGGATGACGACGTTATCGCTTCGCCTTGTTCGAAACAGCAAGGAGATGCTCATGTCGATCCTAAAGTCCCTCAAGCTTACCGCTGCCGCCCCGGCAAACCCAGGCGCGTCCGAACATGGCTTCCGCACGAAGCTGCTTCGCTATCTCGCCGAACAGAAGGCGTTGGCGGAGGCGGAAATCGCCGGAACGGCATTTCAGGCCACCAAGAAGATCACCAAGACCAATGAGGCAGGCGAGAAGGTCCGCATCGAGGCCGCGCGCAACGTCCGCAAGGGCTGGTTCACCGATGCCAGTGGCAAGATGTTCTTCCAGCTTCGTTACGGCAGCAAACCGCTCGAATTCGCCAAGGGCATGAACGCGGTTTCTGTCCAGGACATCAATGAAGTGCCGGTCATTATCGGTTCGATCATCGACGCGATCAATGCGGGCGAACTCGACCCGCAGCTCACGGCGGCCATCGCGGAGCGCAAGGCGAACTTCAAGCCGAAGGCGAAGAAGGCAACGGCATAATGTTGGAGCAAACGAGGCGGGCGACCATCGCCCGCCTCAATGACCACTTGCGCTCAACGGGCGAGGACGGCTGGATATTGCTGTCACGTGGCGTAGCGGCCCTATCGATCGCAACGAAGGATCAGGTAATCCGGGCTGTCCGGCTCTTCGAGGATTTCACCCCCGACAACGACCCGCATGAGGAGCATGACTGCGCCGCGCTATCGGTCTGCGGCCATGGGATCATCTGGAAAATTGACTATTATCCGCGTGATCGAAGCGCCGCTGACGCCGATCCGGCCAACCCCGCGACGACCAAACGGGTCATGACGATCATGCTGGCGGAGGAATATTGACGATGTGGCGGTATCACGTGCTCGACATATCAGAACAGCATTTCCGCCAACTGCGGATGCTCATCCATATCAAACAAGCGGAAGCGTATATCATTGCGCGGACAGCCCGACCGTGGCCGCCCGAGATCGCGCTTCACCCGCGCCAGCATACCACTTTAATTAAGCGGGACGCCATAAACTGACTACATCTGCATCGAAACCAACGTAGCCACGGGTAAATAACAGCAACTTGATGCCCGATACAGTATGCTTCAAATGCTTATTTCCTGAGTGATATCCGCAGTATTTTCGGTGGAATTCTTAGCATCCATCTATCAGCTTCTGTATTGCATCCGCTGTCCAGTTGAGCGTCGCAGATGTGGGGCGCCCATCTGTCAACCGATGGGAATGAAGCGCCAAAGCTGTGCAAATCATCACGATATTCTCAGCACGGGCAACTGTTTCCTGCTTTCCCAAAAAACTGCTGAGCGGCTCAATTAATTGTGAGGCGATTACCTTGGAGGCGATGGTATTCGCATGGGGATCTCCTGCTGCGAGAGCAAGCATAGCAGGCCATTTTGCTGAGCTGGGAAGCGGCGCAATTGAAGTGACCAAGCGCAGCCCGAGGTTTTCTCGCGGGCCCTGCAAGAGCTCTTCAAGCCTTGCAGCATCCGAGAGGGCGGCCGCGAAAAGGCCCTCCTTCGATCCAAAGTGCCTGATTATCAGCGATGGGCTCACTCCAGCGCCTTGAGCAATAACTCGGGTATGTGCTTGGGAATAGCCATTACGCGCAAATATAATCTGCGCGATTGCGACCATACAAGCTTTCGTCTGAATGCTACTACCGACTTTATTCTTGGGATCGACCATACCTTGGACCTAACGGGAACGGAGTGCTGTGAGAACCCCAGTGTCAAGCGCGGCCCACAGAGTGAGTGCGAGGTAGCTGCCGTAAGGCGATGCGAATTCGTGCTGGAATTTTTCGCCGATCCTCATTTTCTGTTTCTCGATAAACCGGATTGCTCGAATGATGCTGCCGTCACTCAGGGGGAACACATCCTCATGCGCGAAGTCGAAGATCGCCAGCACTGACGCTGACCAATCCGACAGACCCCAGATGCCCGCTACCTCTCGCCGCAATTCCGGGAAGGGCAACTCGCGCCATCGCTCAAAGCGGGCTGGTTCGGTCGACATAATTTCTGCGATCATGCCGATGGTGCGCGCTTTGCGTCCGCTCAGTCCACAAGCCCGCAATTCCGCCTCCGGAAGCACATAGAGCGTCGCGAGGCCTAGCCGATCGGCAGCGGCGCCCATACGAGCGAGAATGGTTTGCGCCGCTGTCCTGGATAGCATTTGCCCCGCCACGATCCTGACGAGCGAGCACGCTACGGCATCTCCGTTGGGTTCGGGAAGCCGCACCTCGCCGGTCGCTGCGATCAAATCGACCAAGAACGGGTATCGGTCACGCAGGTGGCTGTAGGCTTCCTGTCGATCAGCATGCACCAAGCTTGACTTCTCTCCTGCTCGTCCTGACATCTACCGGCCATCTTTCTATCAGGGGACCGCCGGGGCAATGACAAAATTTCTATGTAACATTGATGTGCCGAGTTCGATCATCACGCCGATAGATGCCGCAGTGCGCTTTCCAGAAATTCTCGAAGCAAGTTACGCCAAGTATGAGGATGACATCGCTGCATTCTGCGATTTCATCGCAAAGTCGTCCAGCAGCGCAGAGCTTCTGGATAAGATCAGGTCGCCCAAGGTCGCCGCCTCCACTCGCATGTCCATGTTGAAGATGTTTCGGCGATGCGTTGCTCCGGTTCTGGACACGGAAATGTCGAAGAAGATCAGCAAGGTTTCGACGGAGGAGCTGGTCAATGCATATGGCGCAACGTTCAAGCCGATCGACAAACTCCAGACCCAATTCGAGAACCTGTCGCAGGGCCATTTCGAAACCCTAGCTGCGCTGATCGGCGAATACGACACGCGCGGGCAATCCGGTTACGCGCTCACAGAGCAGTTTTTTGACTGGTTTGAAGCCGAGTTTACCAACGTTTTCACGATCGAGGGGCCGCGCCGCGCCGGGCGCGATGTCGAACTGAGCAGTGTCTTCACAGAGTTTGTGGGCGGCTACCCGTGCGACTTCGTGATACGCACAAAGGGCGACCATTCCGATGTTCTCGCGGTGGGCTTCGCCCGTTACGACGCCACGCGCGGCGGCGCACAGTCGGACGATCGAACGGGTGGAAACTGGGCGAAGGTAGAGAAGGCCCGTCAGTTTTGCCAGAAAACCGGCCGGTCCTTTCGGGTATTGTTCTTGGCAGATGGCCCGGGCTTGGGTCACAGCGACACTTGGAAGGAAGCCTGCGACATCGACGGCGACTGGAACGGCAACGTGCGGGTGGCGACGCTTAAGTTGGCCCCCACCCGTGTCACCGCCGCATGGCTCCGCGGCGAGGAAATCGCGGATACCTCAGAACTCCGCGATGCTGTCGATCTCCTCGCCAAAGTCGCCCAATAGTTCGGCATCGACAAGGAAGCGAAATTCCCGAGTAAGAGGGTTGGTCGCCCTCTGCTCGGGGGCTTCCAACAATTCAGCAAAGAGACCCTGGGCTTGCTCCTTCGGCTTGCGCTGGACATAATCGCCCATCGCTTGAACGCCGAAACGTAGGCGGTTCAACGTCGCTTTCACCGCGACGAAGCTTTCATCAAAGCCGATGAACTCTCGACCCATGTCATCCGCCGCTGCCAGCGTTGTGCCCGATCCGCAGAACGGATCGACCACCAGATCACCGGGATTGCTGCTCGCGCCGACGATCATGCGAAGCATGTCGATATTCTTCTCGGTCGGATAACCCGTGATGCCAACGCTCTGGTGATGAGCGTCCCGGAAATTGTCCCACTGGTCGGTGTAAGGCACCATCTTGTCATCAGTCAGGTAAACCCGGCGGCGCGGGTTGCCGGTCTTCGACCAATGGATAAATCCATCCTCGTCCAGCTTCTCCAGCTTGGACGGTGCATATTGCCAATGCTTCCCCGGCGGAGGCATAACACCACGCCACGGCTTCCCAGTTTCGCCGTTGCGTGTGCCAGGAGCATGGACGGGCACGAGCTTAAAGCGGCCCCGTGCATCAACCTTAGGGTATTCCTTGTCCAGCCACTCGTCTGAGGGCTTCTGGCCCGGCTGGTTCCAAACATAATCACCGCTTTTGGTGTAAAATAGCAGATAATCGTGGATGTTGGCATACTGGTTCGACGTAAAGTTTTTCGAGCTGCATTTACGTCGCGAGATGATGTTTCGAAAATTCTTTGCGCCAAAAACGTCGTCCATCACGACCTTGAGATGGCCTAGCATCTGGTGGCCGATGTGAATGTAGATCGATCCGTCATCAGCGAGGCATTCTCGCGCGAGGATAAGCCGTCGCCGCATGAACTCTACATAGGCCGCAGTCGATCGATCATCCTTGTAGGCGTGCTGGAGGCTGCGCGAATGGAAATCCATGCCCGTGTTGTAGGGTGGATCGAGGTAGATGAGACGGGCTTTGTGCCCTGACTGTGCCAGTGCACTCAAACCGATCAGGTTATCGCAGAGAACCAGTGCGTTCGGCTCCAAATTAGCCTCGTCCCAATCCGATCCCTTACGGACCTTAAACGCGGCATCAAGCGGAGCCTTAGCGTCTTCGTCGCTTAGGCGATGATCGTATGAGAGAACCGGCAGGGTCGAGCCATCCGGCAGCGGGTGCGGATCCCGGTGCGGCACATGGGCGGTAAGGGCATCCTCGCCATGCTGTTCCTGGGCCGTAATCCCCGTCGCCATGCCTCAAAACTCCATTTTTTTGGTAACCACCGATTTGCGTTTTCTACGAGAACGCTTCGGGAACGTAAAGCACAACTTGATGCTATCGCCGCCAAGATTTATGCTCACAGTTTTGCCGAGGAGCCTCTGTTTTTATTCGGTCATTCAACTCAGAAACAGCGGCCTTGCCAAATTTGAAACCCAACGATATTGTTGTGTTCATGATCCCAACTCTCGTGAGCCGGACAGGCACTGACATTCAAGCTCTACCAGCAGGTTTGCATTTTATTGCCTTAAGAGAGTTCCGCGAAGCGTTCGCGTATAACCATCGCCGAGCGTGGCTTTTTGAAGGCTTTATAGCCGCTTGTAAGGCCTTACGAGAGGCGGGATGCAGCCGCATTTATATCGGCGGCAGCTACGTCACATCGAAATCAGAACCAGGAGATTATGACGCATGTTGGGACCCCATTGGCGTTTCTGCAAACTTGGACCCCGTGCTTTATAACGACAACCTCTTGCTGGAGCGTCAGCGCCTGTATCGTGGCGATCTCCTAATCGGAGGAGCTTATGACGGACCCACTGGAGAAAACTATCATTTCTTGGCTCGCGACAAAGAAACCGGCCAAGAGCGCGGCATGATAGGCATCAAATTAAGTTTATTGGAAATATTGAACGTATGATTAAAAATGAGAAGGAGTTTCGGTCAACGCGCCTAGCTTTAGCTGGGTATGAAGACGCGCTCAGTAAATTTGATATTCTTAAATTAATTGAAAGTGGCGTTGCTCCGGTAATCGCCAGAGCACAGCGTTCCTCCTATGAGCGGCAAGCGAAAGAGCTGCGCGATAAATTAGAGGTATATGAAGCCTTAAGAGACGGAAAACGCGGAAAAATTGATCTTAGTGAAGTGTCAGAAATAGGGCGTGCGCTAGTAGAAGCGCGTGTTGCGCGCGGGTTAACTCAGCGGGAGTTGGCAAATATCGCGGGCGTGCAGGAACAGCAAATACAACGATACGAAAAAGAGATGTATGAAACGGCCAACCTTCGTCGCCTCACTCAAATTGCAAGTTCGATCGGCCTTCGCTTCTCCGGAGAAATTACAGTAGAGGTAGCTAATCAAGTTGAAACTGGCCGACTACCCAATGGTCTCACAATTGCAGATTTCCCCTTTGCTGACATGAATGCAAAGGGCTGGTTTGGACAGCGGATGAACCTTCGCCGGGCACCACCGGCAGAGAGGGCAAAGGTTCTGCACGAGTTTTTCAACCAAGCTCCGCAAGAGATTAGTGTAGCCCTCCATCGGAAGACCAGCAGCGAAATCTCGCCCGCCCGCCGGGCTGCGCTATTAGCGTGGCAAGCTCGTATTCTAATTCGTGCCCGCCAGAAATCTGGTTTGGCGCGGACTTTTAATACGCCGCCGCCTGAGGTTGTATCCCAAATCGTAAAACTCAGCATTTCATCCGATGGTATTTTGAAAGCCATTGATACTCTGATCCAATATGGAATTATCGTAGTATTTGAGCCCCATTTGCCTAAAACTAAAATTGATGGTGCAGCCATGTCTCTTGATGGGAAGTATGGTGTTATAGGCATGTCTTTGCGGCATGATCGAATAGACAACTTTTGGTTTGTCCTGCTCCATGAGTTAGGACATATCATACGTCATTGGCAAAAAGTTCTTTATGGCGCAATCGTAGATGAGAATACAGGGGAAGAGAGCGAGGACGTTTTAGAGCGTGAGGCAGATGAATTTGCAGAAAATGCCATCATGCCAAATGAGACATGGCAGTCGTCTCTTATTCGTTTTACCAAATCTCCAAATGCAATCCGGGATTTTGCTGCCCGGCACGGGCTTCATCCAGCGTTAGTTGCAGGCAGAATACGTCGAGAACGCGGTTACACTGAATTTTCTGACATGCTCGGATCAGGTGAAGTCCGTCCAATACTGCACGAAGCGGCTCTTTGGGAGTGAGTGGCATGAACCTGTCAAAAGCGGTTTATCTGCCGCAACTCAAATGGAAAGCGGGAGAACGTCGTGCGCTTTCGTCTGCCCGCGGTGCCAAGACAGGCCGGATTGTGCCAGCATTCAAAGTTCCACCTGCAGGCGGATTTGACATCGAACAACAACGGGTGCTCACCGCAACAGAGTATCTGCATAGCTTTGGTCGGCAGCTTGCGGAATGTTGGGACCGGCGCATTGCGTTTATCGATGCCGAACTCATTGATGACGAACGTCACAGGGAGGCGGCTGCGGAGCACCCTCTCACAGAACTGCTGGAACGTGCTCGATTAGCAGGAGCGAACGCTGCTCCCATCTACAGTCTGCAAAGCTCACCTGAGTATCGCATGGCCGTCCGGCGATATGCAGCGCATAATCGGGGCGCGGCTCTGTCGTGTTTGCGTATTAAGCTCGATGAACTGGAAAGCCTAGGCGGCCCGGAAGCGTTACAGGCGTTGGCGGCAGATTTCGGAATGGCGACATCATCGACGGTGCTTCTGTTGGACGGTGGGCCGCTCGAAATTAATGAAGTGGATGAGTTTGCACACCTCCTTGCGGGCCAGCTTGCGCGATTAATTGCGCCAGACACTTGGCATCGGGTATTCTGGAGCGCCACTTCCTTTCCTGAAAAGCCGAATTTAAAAGCCGGCATGGACGGACGTTTTGCGCGCCGTGATTGGCAACTTTATAAAGCGTTGCTAGAAAACACCGAAGGCCTGCCGGTAGTGCCTATGTTTTCGGATTACGCATTGGAATATCCGTCAGCCTACGCCCCGTTTAATGGCGCTCCGTCTGCACACCTTCGATACTCATCAGAAGAAGACTATTTGATCTTTAAGGGGCCATCGGTGCGGCGCGAAGAGGGATATAAAGCCATTTTTGCTGTTGCGGCGCGCCTCGCTGCGTCGGCAGAATTTAAAGGGGCCGAATATAGTTTCGGAAATGCCGTTATCGAAAGACTATCAGGTGGCATCGGGAAAACCGGTCATGCCAGCACGTGGAGATGGTGTTCGACCGATCACCATTTCAGTCTTGTAATAAGCCAACTTAGCTCGCTCCTCAACCTTCCAAAAGAAGATACTCGCGTCATACGGGTTCAGCAACAGTTTGCACTACTATGAATACAACAAGCTCCAAATGCGTCACACGGCTCTCTTGCTTGATTGAACCCGAGTTGCAGTTGGGATCGCGACGCTAGTAGATGCCCCATTGGTTCGGACTTGTGCCTAAATTTGGAGACCAAAAATTTCCCCCTGCAAGGGTAACGAGCGCCCGATAGGCTAAAGAGATTGTAATGCGCGTGCGCCGTCGTCCTGCCCTTCATAGAGCGCGACAGGGTAGCGAGCGCATTAAATTAAGGAATATTAGAGGCGGGAACCTCGCTGGGCATACGCTTTGCGAGATATTGTATTACCTCAGCCAAGATTTCAGCTTCGCCAAGATTACCTTGCTCGGAGCGGTTCGCCGCCTCGGTTTGTGCTGCCGCGATGGTAGTCCAGGCGGGGCGTTCATATCCATCACTAGACATACGCTGGGCCATCTTCTTGGCCAATTTTGCTCGGCGGTCAGGGTGCAAAAGATCAGGGCGATGTTCGTAGATCAGGCGGCTGCCCAACGCGCGGAGCCGCACGTCGTCAAACTCCGCGACTATCGAAGCCCGATCTTCCCAAGCTGTGCGATGGAATGCAGCCATCCGGCCCTCATCGGCACGGCTAAAGAAACCCGAGTAGATTTGCTCTTCCACAAATTCTGATGGTGGAAATGCCTCTCGGGTCGATAACCTGATTAACCGCGCGCACAATTCTATGTCCGCCTGTATCTGATATGCGCACTCCAGCAGTTCGTCAGCAGCAACACCATCGAATTGGGCATATTCGGACAAGGATTGCAGGGTCGGCGCCGCGTTTGTGCGAATGCGCCGGACGGGCTTTGGCGAACGGGCAAGCCGCGCGGCCAACTCTTCATCGGTCATGGTGCGAAGCTGGTCGATGTCGATAACAAGGTTCAGGGCAAGCACCGTGCCAGCGTTGCCGGGTTGGTGGCCGATCTTGGTCAGCGCGAACTGGTAGGGAAGGTTATAAAAACATTCCGTGAGGATGAAGCACGGCTCCGTTTCCAGGAACGCTGCTGCCGACGCCTTCTCCGACAGGCGCACAGCATCTGCCCAAAGGCCCGGCGCTTTATCGCAGATGAGGCGGCACACATGGATGGTGGCTTCGACATCGGCCAGCGCATCATGGGCGTTCGAGTGGTCGAAGCCGTTTGCCGGGGCCAGCCGATCCAGCTTGAACGTCGGCTTTCCCTTGTCACCGATCGGCACGATGATGGCGTCCGGCACCAAAACCGACGCGGCTTGCGCGATCTTCAAAATATCGATCCGGCTGTTGCCGCCCGTATTGGTCAAATACGGAGAATGCAGGGATTGATACAGCGCCTGCCGAAGTAGATGCTCGTCAAACCCAAGGGTATTCCAGCCGGTGAAGATGCTCGGCGACCATGCCGCCAGCTTCGCCCGGATTTCACAGATCATCTCATAATGACTGGGCAGCGCGGGGTCGGTAATCTGCTCAATGCTCATCCGCGTCACGCACAGCGCGCCGGGAGACGGCACGATATGCGGCATTAGGCGGCATCGGATTTCAACGCGGTCAGTTTCGTTCAGATTATCGTCCGTGCAGATGGCGGCGAACTGGAGGATTTGATCGAAGCTGGTGTGCGTGCCGGTCGTTTCCGTATCGTAGAAAACAAAGCCCATCCGTTCTCCGGTCAGTTTCAGGTCGCTGACGATATAAGTGCGGCCAGTAAATCGCCATGGCCAACGAGCCTGCCGTCCTGATCGCGCGTTTCGTTTCGCACTATATCATACCAGCCCACCATCCTGCCGTTTTGATCGCGACCAGTGGTCCTTGCTCCGGCGCGGTCAGACCAGCCCAACATCCGCCCGTCCCTATTTTTGAAAACCTGCCGCATTGTCGTGCCTCCCTATGTGAGGCATTCCGATCAAACGCCGATACGGTGAGGCGTCAATCATAGACTGATATTTCTTCGTAGACCAAAATTCCGCCCCTGTGAGGGCAACTGCGGGAGGGGGCATCATGGGTAACGGTAGGCGGGCAAAGACCCTACATGACCCGCGCACGGGCTTATGCGGCCCGGCTGCGCTTGCCCCGCTTTAATGCGGTGTCCAGATGTTCGGTTGCGGCGCGTCGGGCAGCTTCTACGTGTTCAATCTCTTCCTCCGTTGAGGAAGGCAAGACGGGGCGATTGAGCAGAGCATTCCGCAGCGTCTCGGCATTCGTCGTAACGACCGTTCCGTCACGAAGTGTATAGGACTGACCACCAGCGGCTAGTTCGGGGAGGAAATTGAATGTCCCGATCGTGTTGCCTTCGTTGTCGAACTTGATGCCTGCCGCACCCCCGGCGAGCAGAATGCTAAGCGTTCGCATTTCGCGGTCGCCAACCTTGTCCACTGGATCGCACCAGACGACATCAACGACATTGCGGATCGCCTCACGGACCTTGAGGCGCGCGTCCCGCATCGCTTCTTCGTCGGCATCGTTCGCTATGGCGTCACGCACTTCCCATACTCGTTGAAGGTGGACATTGGGCGCAAGGCGGCCCCGCGCGGCTTCCAGATCACGCTCAACTTGCACGCGATCGGCCTCAAATTCGCGTTGCTCCCGCTTTATTGCCCTAAGTTCGTCGTCGAATTCGTCTTGATCTTCTTCGTCGAATTTTGCCATTTTCCTGACGAGCCGCTTGGCTTCCGCCTTCTTATTCTCGATGGCGCGGTTTAGTTCTGCCAACCGTATCGCGAGGGGGCCGGACAAGTCCTCGCGCTGGAAGAAACGCTCATCCAGCGCGAGATGAAGCATGGCGTCGAGCGCCGTTTTTTCGAAAATTCGGTAATTGAAGAACTGGCTGAATTCGCATCCGGTGTGACGGGCTGCGCTGTCGCATTGAAGATAGGAATAACCACCATCCTTCTTTGCGCGCCCGCGCATCGCCATCAGTCCGCCGCAATGCTTACAGCGAACCAACGTCGAGAAGAGGTTTCGGGCGTAGGGGGCATGTCGGCCCGAACGGGTCTGCCATCGTTTCGACGCGCTGGCCCGAGCGCGGGCGACAAGATCGGCATCGACGGCACGAGGAAAGACATTTTCGATCCGCTCGCCCGTTTTACGGCGCTTACCACTCTCGGTCACATGCGCTGGATGATACTCGCCTTCGACGGCGGGATGTTTGAGCAGGATACCAATATAGCTCCAACCCCAGCCTTTGCGGGTCGTGGTCGCGCTGGCCTTGCCCCAACTCGGAATACTGCGTTCGTTGAGGCGCTTGGCAATACCCCAATAGCCGATCCCGTCCGCCGCCCATTCATATATCTGCTTCAGCACGGCGACACGCTCAGGGATCAATTCATAGCGGCGGTTGTCGTGATCCTTATCGATCCGTTCACCCACAACCCCGATCCATGCAGGCGGTTTAGCCGTGAGCACCTTGCCCAAGCGTGTAAGCTGCCGCTTTCGCCGCCAAGCATCCGAGATAAGCTGGCTTTTCTTCTCGCTCTCTGTGTGGTTAACGGTGGCGTGCATCACGATTTCCATGATGCCCATGAGCGCCATTGGACCCTTGAGATAGGCGTTATCAAATACGCGCTCGCCGTCGACCGTGGCAATCTTAATACCCAGATCGCAGAGGTCTTCCATCCACCGCTGAGTGATGCGCGGTTCGAGGCGGCTGAGCCGGTCGAGTTTATGGACGACGAGAATAGTGCCGGACGGAACGTCCCCAGCATCGACGCTCTTTCGCCATTTGCCTAGTTTGCCGACGCTGAGATGATGGCCCTTCCACGCGGACTGCCCCAAATCTTCAACGATTTGAACTACGTTCCAGCCATTGCGCTTGCAGAAAGCTTGGCATTCCTCAAGCTGGCGCTCCTTGGAGAAGCCCTTCTCCTGCCGCTTGGTCGAAAATCGGATGTAGATAACAGCTTCAGTCACGCACAACTCCCGGGTTAACCCCGTTTCCCAGTTGTGCGTTACTTTTCCGTTAGACAGTCATCTCATGGATGAACAGCCCCTGCGTGTTCAGCGGGCCGGCGCAGAAATCGTCGCGGAACAGCCCGCCCTCGGGATGGAACCACAGGTCGCCATCGGGGGCCATCGCGACCTTTTTCGGCTGGAACGGCCACCATGTGCGCTCATGCACCCGCACCGCGTCATAGTCGATCGCGCGGCCGAACACCGATCCGGCCAGCGCGCGTTCGGCGTCCGTCAGCGGGCGGCTGGTCAATGTGCTCCTGTCTCCGCAGGCGCCGCTGTCCCCGCCTTCTGGATCACCGCATCCACGATGATCCGGTCGCCGTTGGAAAAGAGGAAAGTCAGCGGCATCTTGCCCTGCTGCACCGCGCCGGGATTGACGCCCCACAGCATCAGATGCCTGCCCCCCGGCGCGAAGGCGACGTCCGTGCCCGCAGCCACCGGCACCTTGGCGAGGGGAGCCATGCGCATCTGGCCGTCCTGCATCCTGCTCTCGTGCATCTCGACCCGCAGCGCGCGATCGGTGATGACGTCGCGCAGCTCCACGTCCGCCGCGCCGCCATGCACGACGAAATAGCCGGCCGAAGGCGCATCGACGTTCGCGCTCATCCTGACATAGGCCTGATCGACATAGAGCGGCGGCGGATCGGCGCAGGCCGCAAGCATCATGGTCCCCGCGAACAGCGCGAAAGCGGGTCTCATCCGCACAAAGCCCAGCATTGGCGTCGCTCCTTTGATTGTCTCGTGACCGGTCGGGGCAATGTCCCGTAACCGGTCAACCCCCAAGCTAATGCGCCCGACTTCTTGTGCCAAGAAAGATCGCGCCTATATCCGATCCGATCCGGCTTTGCCTTGGCGCTTTCGCGAGGTATGGAGCCGGCAAACCGCTGAACATCTTGGGGTTAAGAGGAACTACATGGCTAAAGTAATCGGTATCGATCTGGGGACCACCAATAGCTGCATCGCTGTCATGGACGGCGGCAAGCCAAAGGTCATCGAAAATTCGGAAGGCGCGCGCACCACGCCGTCGATCGTCGCCTTCACCAAGGATGGCGAGCGCCTGGTCGGTCAACCCGCCAAGCGTCAGGCCGTCACCAATCCGGAAAACACCGTCTTCGCGGTCAAGCGCCTGATCGGCCGCCGTTTCGAGGATCCGTTGACCAAGAAGGACATGGAGCTGGTGCCTTACAGCATCGCCAAGGGTCCTAATGGCGACGCCTGGGTCAAGGCCGGTGGCGAGGACTATTCGCCCAGCCAGATCAGCGCCTTCACCTTGCAGAAGATGAAGGAAACCGCCGAGAGCTATCTGGGCGAGACCGTCACCCAGGCCGTCATCACCGTGCCTGCCTATTTCAACGACGCCCAGCGTCAGGCGACCAAGGATGCGGGCAAGATCGCCGGCCTTGAAGTGCTGCGCATCATCAACGAGCCGACGGCGGCGGCGCTGGCTTATGGTCTCGACAAGCAGGACGGCAAGACGATCGCGGTCTATGACCTTGGCGGCGGCACGTTCGACATCTCGATCCTCGAGATTGGCGACGGCGTGTTCGAGGTGAAGTCGACCAATGGCGACACCTTCCTGGGCGGCGAGGATTTCGATTCCAAGGTCGTCGAATATCTGGCCGACGAATTCAAGAAAGCCGAAGGCATCGACCTGCGCGGGGACAAGCTCGCCCTGCAGCGCCTGAAGGAAGCCGCCGAAAAGGCGAAGATCGAACTGTCCTCGGCGCAGTCGACCGAAGTCAATCTGCCCTTCATCACCGCCGACCAGAACGGTCCCAAGCATCTGGTCAAGACGATCACCCGCGCCGATCTGGAAAAGCTGGTCGCCGACCTGATCCGCCGCACGATGGAGCCGGTCAAGAAGGCGATGGCCGACGCCGGCGTCTCGGCAAGCGAGATCAGCGAGGTCGTTCTCGTCGGCGGCATGACCCGCATGCCCAAGGTGCGCGAGGCCGTGAAGGACTTTTTCGGCAAGGAACCGCATACCGGCGTGAACCCGGACGAAGTCGTCGCCATGGGCGCCGCCATTCAGGCGGGCGTGTTGCAGGGCGACGTCAAGGACGTGCTGCTGCTCGACGTGACTCCACTGTCATTGGGCATCGAGACGCTGGGCGGCGTGTTCACGCGTATGATCGATCGCAACACCACGATCCCCGCCAAGAAGTCCCAGGTCTATTCGACCGCCGACGACAATCAGCAGGCGGTGACGATCCGCGTGTTCCAGGGCGAGCGCGAAATGGCGGCTGACAACAAGCTGCTGGGCCAGTTCGATCTGGTCGGCATCCCGCCCGCGCCGCGCGGCGTGCCGCAGATCGAGGTCA